>NVSW01000063.1 GCA_002401365.1 Piscirickettsiaceae bacterium
TTTATTAGATGATAAGGAAGTGCAGCAACAACTTCAAACCGAAGAGGTGGGAGATGCGGCATCAAAAATAGCGGTTTTCCCAAAGGTCCGTGTTGCGCTATTGGCTAAACAACGTAGCTTTCAACAGCAACCTGGCCTTGTTGCTGATGGCCGTGATATGGGAAGCGTGGTGTTCCCTAAGGCTAAATACAAGGTATATCTAACAGCAAGTGCTGATATTCGTGGAAAAAGGCGTTATAAGCAGTTGATTGAGAAAGGAATTAATGCTAATCTTCGCACCGTTATTACGGATATTGAACAACGGGACGAGCGAGATAAAAATCGTTCAACGTCACCACTGATTATTCCTAATGATTCGTATGTGATTGATTCATCGAATCTTGAAATAAATGATGTGGTCGATCTGGTCGTAAATTTCTTAAATAATTAATTTTATAGAGGTGGTTTGTGCTGCAAAAGCTCAAGCCTAATTTTAACTTAACCTTTTCATCAGCTCTAGACTGATTGGAAAGTAACCATAAAGAGAACATCATGAGCGAAAATTTCGCAGAACTATTTGAAGAAAGCATCAAGTCAGCTGAGTTAAATCCCGGCGCATTAATTATTGGCCAAGTTGTAGATATTAACAATGACTCAGTCATCGTAAATGCAGGTCTTAAATCTGAAGGCAATATTCCTCGTTGGCAGTTTGTGAATGCAAAAGGCGAACTAGAAGTTGAAATTGGCGATGAAGTAGAAGTCGTATTAGACATGGTTGAAGATGGCCTTGGTGCAACACTACTGTCCAGAGACAAAGCTAAGAAAGCAGCGGCTTGGCGCACACTAGAAAAAGCAGCTGATAACAAAGAAACTGTTATTGGTGTTATCACTGGTAAAGTTCGAGGTGGCTTTACCGTTGAAGTGGGTGGCTTAAGTGGTTTCTTACCTGGTTCATTGGTTGATGTTAGACCGTTAAGAGATACAACCTTCCTAGAAGGTAAAGACTTAGAGTTTAAAGTTATTAAACTTGATGAGAAGCGTAATAACGTTGTTGTTTCTCGTCGTGCTGTATTAGAAACAGAATACAGTGCAGAGCGTGAAGCGTTACTAGAAAACTTAAAAGAAGGTGCGATATTAAAAGGTATCGTGAAAAACTTAACTGATTATGGCGCCTTTATCGATTTAGGCGGTGTAGACGGCTTATTGCATATCACAGATATGGCATGGAAACGTGTTAAACATCCGTCAGAAATTATTGAAATTGGTCAAGAGTTAGAAGTAACCGTTTTACGTTACGACCCAGAGAAAAAACGTGTATCTCTTGGTATGAAGCAACTTGGAGAAGATCCTTGGGTAAATATCTTACAGCGCTACCCTGTACAATCAAGACTTAACGGTAAAGTTACAAACCTTACAGACTACGGTTGTTTCATTGAAATTGAAGAAGGCATTGAAGGTCTTGTTCATGTATCAGAAATGGATTGGACAAACAAAAATGTTAACCCATCAAAAGTTGTTTCATTAGGTGATGAAGTTGAAGTGATGGTGCTTGAAATTGATGATAGTCGTCGCCGTATTTCACTTGGCATGAAACAATGTAAGGGTAACCCATGGGAAGATTTCTCCGCTATCCATAAGAAAGGTGACAAACTTAAAGGCGTTATTAAATCAATTACTGACTTCGGTATCTTTATCGGTCTTGAAGGTGATATCGATGGTCTAGTTCACTTGTCTGATATCTCTTGGGATGACAAGGGTGAACAAGAGTTGTTGAACTATAAAAAAGGCATGGAGCTTGAAACGGTTATTTTGGCAATTGACCCAGAACGTGAGCGTATCTCATTGGGTATTAAACAACTTGATCAAGACCCATTCCAAGACTTCCTTGCTAAGCATGAAAAGAATAGTATTGTTAAAGGTACGGTTAAAGAAGTAGATGCTAGAGGTGCCGTTATTATACTTGCTGAAGGTATTGAAGGTTACCTGCGAGCATCTGAATTACAGGCTGACCGCGTTGATGATGCAAGAAATATTTTGAACGAAGGCGATGAAATTGAAGCGAAATTTATCGGTATTGACCGTAAAAATAAAACGCTAAATTTATCTGTAAAAGCGAAAGATATTGATGAAGAAAAAGCTGTAGTGAGTGACTATTCTGCTAAAAATGCAAGTGCACCTACACTAGGCGATATATTTAAAAACTCAATGGATAAATGATTCTATTATGACGGAGGGTATAAAAGCCCTCCGCCATTAATAAGGGTGGATACGTGACAAAATCAGAATTAATTGAAAAGTTAGCCGAACAGCAATTACACTTACCGCAAAAAGATGTAGAACTTGCTGTGAAGTGTATTTTAGAAAAAATGAGTCGTGCATTGGCGTCTGGCGAAAGAATCGAAATTAGAGGATTCGGAAGCTTTTCATTACATTACAGGCCGCCAAGGGTTGGTAGAAATCCAAAGAATGGTGAATCTGTGGCTCTTTCAGGAAAATATGTTCCGCATTTTAAACCAGGGAAGGAATTACGTGCCCGGGTTAATGAAGCGAAGGATAAGTACAAAATAAAATTATAATAAAAGCCCCGTAAAGGGGCTTTTTTAATGCGGGCTAATAAAGTAACCTGTTATAAGTAATTGTGTATTAATACAACAGGTGAATGTGGCTGCTATGAAATTTATATATTTATTGTTTTTTATTGTTTTTTTGTTAATTGGTTTTGTGCTTTCTGTTTCTAATTCAGCACCGATTAAAATTAACTATTACTATGGTTGGTTAGAAATGCCGTTGTCATTTGCCCTGTTAACGATGTTTGTAGTGGGTGTGGTATTAGGCGTCGGGGTTGGTGTTTGGAATAATTTTAAATTGCGAAGAAAATTTTCTAAATTATCAAAACAAGCCTCAATAACCAAACAAGAGGTAACAAATCTAAGGACTTTTCCCATTAATTCGTCTAATTAATGATTGAATTAACGTTGATGTTGCTACCTGTTGCAGCTGCATCGGGTTGGTATTTTGCATCAAAACATTATGCAGGCAGTAGTGTTAAATCCAGCTTAGACCATGCGAGCTATTTTCAGGGCCTAAATTACCTTGTTAACAACCAGTCGGATAAAGCGATTGATGTTTTTGTTAACTTGCTAGAAGTTGATGATGAAAGCATTGAGGTACACCTTGCTTTGGGTACGCTTTTTCGTAAACGTGGTGAGGTTGAGAAAGCTATAAGGCTTCACCAAAATTTAATAGCGCGTCCAGAACTTAGTCAAAAAGCACGCCTTGGAATTTTAAATGAATTAGGGATGGATTATATGCATGCAGGGCTGTTAGACCGCGCTGAAGCATTATTCATTGAGCTTGAAAAACATCATGAGTATCGGCTAAATTGTACCAAGCAATTACTGTCAATATATCAGCAAGAAAAAGAGTGGGATAATGCAATTGACTATGGCATTAAATTGGACTCTATTAACGCCGCTTCTCAACAGATCCTGCTGGCACACCTATATTGTGAGAGGGCACTTCAGGCCCGTGATGAGGGTGACTTAAAAGGTGCAAAAAATCTGCTGAAAAAAGCGTTAAAGGTTGATTCTTTGTGTATCCGGTCAAATTTAACTAACGCCCAATTTGCACTTCGTGAAAGTAAATATAAAGCAGCATTAGATTATCTGTTAAATATTAAGCAGCAAAATATCCAATTTGTACCAGTATTCTTAGATATGTATTTGCAGTGCTATGACGAACTTAATAAACCAAAAGAAAAATTTAATTTTTTGGCAACAGCTGAAGCTGAAGTTGAATCGCCTATAATAACGAAAGCATTTGTGTCCGTATTGGCTGAGCAGAAAGGTTCTGAAAATGCGTATGTATTTATTAAAAACAAACTAGAGCAAAAACCAAGCATGGCTAACTTGCTTTTGTTTTCTGATTTATCGCTAGCTAAAGAGGATAGTAGTAACGCTGTATTATTTTATAAATCACTGAGCAGTTTGAACTACGCGAAATTGTTATTCCACTGTGATAAATGTGGTTTTGATTCTGAAAAGTTAAATTGGATGTGCCCAAGTTGTAAAGCGTGGGGAGCTATTCAGCCAGTTGGATTTCTAGATAGTAAGCTTTGGCTTTAAAGAAATTAATACTTTAAATAAACAGTATAAAGCGACTTTTGCGTTGCTACAAAAGTCGCTTTATGTACGTTAAAAGAACGCTTCATCCAAAGCCATCGTGCTTTTACTACCTGCCATGATCGCTGAAAGTAACGAGCCGGTTTGCGGTAGTATTCTGTCCATAAAGAAAAGCCCAGTTTTGATTTTACTGTCATAAAAGTTCTTTGACATAATGCCTTCTTTTGGGTGAGCTTGTTCGGCCATTTGTGCCCACATATAGCCCATTGCAACTAGTCCAAAAAGGCGGAGGTAATCAGACGCCGCTGCACCTGCTTCATCAGGGTTTTTCAAGCCTTTTTGAGCGATCATTAGCGTTGCATTTTGTAGCCTTGAAAAGGATTTTGCTAAAGGTTGAACAAAAGCGGCCAATTCTTTATTCGCTTGATGGTGTTCAAGAAAATCTGCTACGGGGTGAAAGAAATGTCGAAGAGAACGACCCATGTGACTGGGGAGTTTTCTACCGACTAAGTCAAGCGCTTGAATACCGTTTGCGCCTTCATACAACTGACAGATTCGCGCATCTCTAAGGTATTGTTCAACGCCATTTTCACGAATATAGCCATGGCCTCCATATATTTGGATTCCTAGGCTGGTAACTATTTCGCCAATATCCGTTAGAAATGCCTTAATAATAGGTGTTAATAGGGAAACAAGTTCATCGGCTTGGTGTCGAGTAGCTTGGTCAGTAGCACAGTGTGATATATCTAATTGGAGTGATAACCATGAACTAAGTGCTCTTGAGCCCTCTGTATATGCCTTCATGGTCATTAACATACGCCTTACATCAGGGTGTACGATTAGTGGGTCAGCTGGCTTGGTTGGTTGTTTAACGCCCGTTAACGCCCGGCCTTGAAGTCGCTCTTTGGCGTAATCTACAGCACTTGAATATGATGCTTGTGCAAGTGCCAAACCTTGGATGCCGACGTGTAAGCGGGCACTGTTCATCATAACGAACATCGCTTTCATGCCCTTATTTAACTCGCCGATCAAATAACCTCTAGAGTTATCGAATTCCATCGAACAGGTGGCTGATGCTTTAATGCCCATTTTATGCTCAATACCGCTACAGCTGACATTGTTAGCTGTCCCTAGAGAACCGTCCTTGTTTGGGTTAATTTTAGGCACTAAAAATAAGCTAATACCTTTAATGCCATCTGGTGCACCAGGTGTTCTTGCTAGAACAAGGTGAATAATGTTCTCTGTAAGGTCATGTTCACCAGCAGAAATAAATATTTTACTGCCACTGATAAAGTAGCTGCCATCATCTTGCGGTATCGCCTTACTGCGTATTAAGCCAAGATCTGTGCCGCAGTGAGACTCTGTTAAGCACATCGTGCCACTCCACTTGCCAGTAACCATGTTTGGTAGATATTGCTGCTTTAATTGTTCAGTGCCAAACTTGTGAATGGCGTTATAGGCACCAATAGTGAGACCCATGTAAATACTAAAAGAAATATTACTAGAGATAATCATCTCATCAACTGAGTTTGCGATGTAATGGGGGAGGCCTTGGCCGCCAAACTCAAGATGACAGGTAAAACTGCCCCAGCCACCTTCACTCATTTCTTGATAGGCTTCTTTAAAACCGTCGGGTGTCGTTACCTCTCCATCATTAAGTTGACACCCTTGTTCGTCACCACTGCGATTTAATGGAAACAGTAGTTTCTCGCCTAGGTTGGATGCTTCATCAAAAATTGCGTCGGTTAAGTCCGCTGTCATGTCAGAAAACTCTGTAATATCACTCAGCGGTGATGTGTCTAAAAATTCATTTGTAAGATATTTAATATCATCAAGTGGTGCCTTATATATTGCCATGCTTAATTCCTCAGTGGTTTGCCGGTTTCTAGCATATGTTGAACCCGATCCAATGTTTTATCTGTTTTAATAAGCGTCATAAATGCTTTTCTTTCTAGGGTTAATAAGTCGTCTTCATTGATTAGGTCAGTTGAATCTGTTTTGTCACCACTGAGGACCATAGCCAATTGCTCGGCAATTTTGCCATCATATGCTGTAGCTTTGCCCGCCTGCACGAAGCCAGATACAGCTAGATTTAGAGCTGTTCTTGCAGTTTCACCTGGTAGCGAAATATCGACAGCATCCGCTGGCTGATAACCTTCAACCATGCTGAGAGCTTTAGACTTTGCGTCAAATAGCAAGCGTTCTAGATTCATAGTGATGCCATCATTAGTTGAAAGAAACAGTTGCTCTTTTGCTTCAAATGCAGATGTTGAAACACTCGCAGTACTAATCAATTCAAATGCTTTGCTAACAGCTGGCATAGGGCCTTGAGGGCGCATTGGATTATTTATCCAACGGCTGACCATTTCTTTGCTGCCGCCCCAAGCAGGAATAAGACCAACGCCTACTTCTACTAGGCCCATGTATAACTCAGCATGAGCCTGAACGACATCACAATGCAACAAACTTTCACAGCCGCCGCCCAATGCCATGCCGGCAGGAGCCCCCACGACGGGGAAGGGAGCGTGTTTTAAATTCTTATAGGTATCTTGGCCAGCTTTAACCATGCCTTCAATTTGCGGCCAAGCTGCCACATTAGCGGCAAAAAGTGCTAGCCCGATATTAGCACCAACTGAATAGTTGTCTGCTTCATTATGCAGGACTAATGCTTTGTATTGTTTTGGTATAATTTCAACAGCCGTATTGATCATGGACAAAATATCCGGGTCAATAGAATTCATTTTGCTGTGGAATTCCAAGCACAAAACGCCATCACCAATATCCCATAAACTGGCAGAAGCATTTCGTTTAACAGCTTGTTGGCTTTGTTTGATATCGGCTAATAGTAGAACGCCATCACCACGATGCAATGTTTGGTATTCACCAGCAAGGTTTAAACATTGACGCTGCTGGTTTTTAACTCGGTAGAAAGGTTTGCCATTAGCAGCCGTTAACATCGGCGGTATGGAGCGGTTTTCCTTTTTTAATCGGTCAACAAACCATGCGGTATCGAGTTTATCTATCAGTTCAAAGGGCCCGTATTTCCAGTTGTAACCTAACTTCATTGCGCGGTCGATGGCTTCAATATTTTCGCCAATTTCTGGTACGAGTGACGCCGAATAGCATAAAACTTTTGAGAGTACCGACCATGCAAATTCGCCGCCTTTATCTTCAAATGTTACGAGTTTGTGAAGGTCTTTTGCAATGTTTGGTTTTAATGAAGCCAGCGTAGGTTTTCGGCTTTTCGTGTAATCGCCGGTTTCTAAATTAATGGATTCCTTAATTTTTTTGCCATTTTCTTTATTGAGCCGGTAAAAGCCACCCTTGCCTTTTCGGCCGGTGTATCCGTCTGCAATCATTTTATTAACCGTGTCGGGTATGGATGCTTGCTCATGAATAGGGTCATCTTTAGGCAATGAATGCGTCATGGAAGCCATGATATGGGGCATTAAATCTATGCCAACCAAATCCATCAGGCCGAATATGCCGGTTTTAGGTATTCCCATAGGTCTACCACTAATGGCATCGGCCTCATCAACGGATAAGCCTAAACGTATCGCCTCGTGCATGGCAGTTTGAATCCAATATGTGCCAATTCTGTTGGCGATAAAGCCTGGGGTGTCATTACATTTAACGACACCTTTACCGAGTTCATAATCACAAAAGCGACAAATTTCTTCTACGGCTTCAGATTTTGTATCAGGGGTATGAACAACTTCCAGTAAACGCATATAGCGAGGCGGGTTAAAGAAATGGGTGATAAGGAAATCATGGTTAAAACTGTCTGGCATCCCAGCAGTTAAATCCGAGAGGGGAAGGGTAGACGTGTTGGATGACACGATGCTATTAGGTTTCCGCACGGCGTCAATTTTTTTATACAGCGCTTGCTTTATATCCAGCCTCTCAATAATGACTTCAATTATCCAATCAATATCAGATAAGTCGGCTAAGTTGTCCTCTAAGTTCCCCACTGAAATATTTTTGGCATTACGTTTATGCATCAAAGCAGCAGGCTTAACTTTCAACAACTTTTGTACAGCCCCTTCAGCAATAACATTTCGATTAGAAGCACCCTCTGGAACAATATCCAGTAATAATACTTGTTTGCCTGCGTTTGCAATTTGCGCAGCAATACCGCTGCCCATAACGCCGGCACCAATAACGGCTACCTTCTCTATCTTCATTAGATAGACTCCAGAATAGTTGCGATGCCTTGACCCCCACCAATACACTGGGTTGCAAGCGCATATCTTTTTCCTTCACGAGCTAATAGTGCAGCTGCTTTACCAGTGATTCGTGCGCCGGTAGCACCAAGCGGATGACCTAATGCGATAGCACCGCCATCAAGGTTAACCTTATCAATTGGAATATCAAGGTCTTGAATGCAGGCGATAGATTGACTTGCAAAGGCTTCGTTTATTTCAATAATATCAATGTCAGCCATGTTGAGAGACGCACGTTGAAGCGCTTTATTAGTGGCTACGATAGGGCCTAGTCCCATGGTTTCTGGCGCGCAGCCGGCAACTGCAATGCTTTTAATTCGTGCTAAGGGCGTCAAGCCATGTTGAGCCGCATACTCTTCGCTACACACTAGTGTTGCAGAAGCACCGTCAGTTAATGGAGATGATGTAGCAGCCGTGACAGACCCGTCTGCTGAAAAAGCAGGTTTTAAGTTAACTAAATCTTCAATGGTAGTATCTGGGCGAATGCAGCCATCAATATCGACGACACCCGCTTTAGTTTGAATGGCTATGATTTCGTCATTAAGTAAGCCTTTTTGTTGCGCGGCGGCCGCTTTTTGTTGGCTTAAGATTGCGAACTTATCTTGCTCGGCACGGCTTAAATTGTATTTCTTTGCCACATTTTCGGCTGTTTCACCCATGCTTATATAAGCTGAGGGTAGCGTTTTAAACAACGCAGGACTTGGCATAGGGTTGTATCCACCCATTGGAATACGGCTCATAGACTCTACGCCTGCACAAATAAATGCATCGCCAGCGCCCATTTGAATAGCACCTGCAGCCATATGAATAGCCTGCATAGATGAGCCGCAAAAACGATTGACAGTAACGCCTGCAACAGACTGAGGTAAACCTGCCATAAGGCCTACCAGTCGAGCAATGTTAAAACCTTGTTCACCTTCAGGAAAGGCGCAACCCATGATAATGTCTTCAATCGTTGATGAGTCTACCCCCGTTTTAGAAACGAGGCCTGCTACTACTTGGGCTGCGAGATCATCGGGGCGAACTCTAGCTAAACTTCCTTTATGAGCAAACGTTTGAGGGGACCTTACGTATGCGGCTATAACGACGTTTTTCATATTAACTCCATTATTTAATTAGGGTGTTGTTGATTGCTTCGGTGGTGGTTTGGTAAATTTCATTCAGCTCATTTAGGGTTTTCTTTATGTCATCCTTTTGTTGAGCCAGCTGATCTATGCGTTGTTTTACGCGTTCGTGTAATAGCTTAATTTGTTTTATTTGGCTTGGGTCGGCATCGTATAAGTCTAAAAACTCTTTAATTTCATCGAGTGAAAAACCGATACGTTTACCTCGAAGAATCAGCTTCATCCGTGCGCTATCTTTATAATTATAGATACGTCTATTGCCAACACGAATGGGAGTGATTAGTTTTTTCGTTTCGTAAAAGCGCAGGGTACGAGCAGAAATGCCTAATGATTTCCCTAATTCTGTGGCTGTGTATAAGTTTGTATTTTTCATCTTTTATATTTATTTTTACGTAATATGCTATAAGTTTACGTTAACGTCAAGTTAAATACCAAAAAGAATGTAAATAAAATAGAAACTTAAATTAAAGTGACCTTAGTTCGCGGCGTAAGACCTTGCCCACATTCGTTTTAGGGAGTTCTTGAATAAAGACAATTTTATCAGGCGTTTTATAACCAGTAAGGTTTTCTTTACAGTGTGCCATTAATTCCGCTTCAGTAAGTGAGTCATCTTTTTTAACAACAAAGGCTTTAACCGCTTCACCGCGTTTATCGTCGGGTACGCCAATCACACCGCATTCAAGCACGCCTTCGTGTTCAACGATGACGTTCTCAATTTCGTTAGGGTATACGTTGAAGCCAGAAACTAAAATCATATCTTTAATGCGATCGACGATGTAAAAGAAACCGTTGTCGTCCATTTTTGCAACATCGCCTGTTCTTAACCAGCCATCAGCGGAAAGAACATTGGTTGTTTCATCTGGTAAATTCCAATAACCAAGCATCACTTGCGGGCCTTTTATACAAAGTTCCCCTGGTTCACCATTGGGTACATCTTTCCCATCTTCACCAATCAGTTTGCAATAAGTAGATGGAATGGGTAGCCCAATGCTGCCATTGTATTCTTTGAGATCTAATGGGTTAATGCATGCAGCAGGTGATGTTTCCGTCAGGCCGAAAGCTTCTACCAATGTGCAGCCAGTAATTTTCTTCCATTGTGCAGCAACAGCTGGTTGTACTGACATGCCACCACCAAGCGTAATTTTAAGATGTGAGAAATCAATATTTTTAAAGCCATCGGTGTTAATTAAGGCGTTAAATAATGTGTTTACACCGGTTATGGCGGTAAAAGGAATGCTACTCAGTTCCTTAACAAAGCCTTCAAAATCACGAGGGTTAGTAATTAAAATATTCTTTGCGCCGGCTTCCATAAAAACGAGGCAGTTAGCCGTTAAAGAAAATATATGATAGAGCGGTAGCGCGGTGACAACGATTTCTTGACCATGAATAACGTCGTTTTTTATCCACTCAGATGCCTGTAACATATTGGCAACCATGTTTTTATGAGTCAACATAGCGCCTTTGGCTACACCGGTTGTGCCACCGGTATATTGTAAAAAGGCAATATCATCATGATTAAGAGGGATGCTCGTTAATGTTTGTTGAGCGCCTTCAGATAGTACGGTTTTAAAACTAATGGCATTCGCTATTGAATAGTTAGGTACCATTTTCTTAATGTACTTAACAACCATGTTAATAATAAGTGATTTAGGGAAATCAAGCATGTCACCCATTTTCGTCACAATTACGTGTTCAATGCCCGTATCAGCAACAACTTTTTGCACGGTACTAGCAAAGTTTTCAACAACAATTATAGCCTTGGCACCCGAGTCTTTTAATTGATGGCGAAGTTCACGCGCTGTATACAAAGGGTTGGTATTAACGACGGTTAGCCCAGCACGCAAAACACCAAAAATGGACACAGGGTTTTGCAATAGGTTGGGCATCATAATCGCAACACGGTCGCCTTTTTGAAGCCCAAGAGTATTTTGAAGATAAGCGGCTACAGCCGTGGTAGCGTCAGCAAATTCATTGTAGCTGAGAACTTTCCCAAAGTTACTAAAAGATGGTTTATCACCAAATTCTTTAACACTCTTTTCGAAAATTTCTACAACAGATGAATACTTGTTAATGTCTATATCTGCGTTAATACCTTCTGGGTAACTGTTTAACCAAGGTCTGTCCATGATATTCTCCTTTGTCATTTAGACATATAAATACAATAATTGCTCATTAATCTTACATAAAAAAAGCCCCAATAACGGGGGCTTTTAATGTTATTGCTTAACCATGTTTTCTTACATATCCCAGCGTAATTGTGCGCTTAGGATATCAGCATCAGACTCGTACTCGCCAGTCACTAAGCTGCTGGATCCCCCAACTCGATTAATTTTTGTATCGGGTACAAAGATATGAGCGTAACCGGTATCAATAGACATACTATGGTTCAATTGATAGCTGGCACCAAATGTTAGCCAGTATCTGTCATTGTCAGGGAATCTTGCTGAACGTGAGGTGGCATTTCTAGCGGCACCTTCATCAAAGGCAATACCTGTACGAAATGTCCATGGGCCGTCAGCAGTGTATGTAGCACCAACAGATAGACGGATATTATCTTTAAGTCTTAATTCTTCAACGCCATCTGGTTGTAATGGGTTGTCAAATAAAATGGTTAAATTAGGTAAGGAACTCCAACCTACCCAAGTGGCATCTGCCATGACGGCTACACGGTTATTCCATTGGTGGTGAATACTCATGGATAAACTAGCTGGCATATCTGGTTGGGCTTTAACATCTGTGTCTGCAAATGCTGCTGAAATTCCTGCGCTCAATGGTCCGAAGCCGGTTGCTACTGCTGTAGGAATTGTAAAATCAGCATCACCTTCTAAATCATGACTAACTTCTGAGCGGTATGCTATGCCTACTCGCGTTTGTTCTGAGAGTTGGTATAACGCACCAAAGTTAAAGCCGAAAGAAATATCATCTGCTTCAAGATGGACAAAGCCATCGTTAGTGGATGAGCCAGGTACGCCACCACAGGTTGATGTACCAGCGCTTGAAGAAAAACACACGGTTGTAAAGTCAATTTTATTGTTTAAGGTGGCTTCAATATATTGAATATTTACGCCAAAACCGAGGGATAAAGACGGTGTTGCTTTCCAAGCGATTGCGGGATTCACGTTTACCGTTACAATCTCAGACTCAATAGCGTGGTATTTACCAACCCAGTCATTGCCGTATTTTGTCGCCAATCCAAAAGGAGCGTTGATACCTACACCCACCTTCAGGTCGTTACTTAAACTGTGTACATAGAAAAGGTTGGGAACAATCGCAAAACGACCACCGTCTTCAGAGCCGTCTGCAGCGATAGGTGCGCCAAGGGCCGTGGTACTACCTTCGTCGTCATAGTCAAATGAAGGAGCAATGAGGTGAATACCCTGAACTATTTGGTTGCCTTTAATGCGCGTCATTCCCGCTGGATTATACCAAACGGTGGATGCATCTTCTGCTGAGGCTGCGCCGCCAGCAAAGGCATTACCAATACCCAACGCGCTATTTTCAGCAATGCCAAAAGCAGCAGAAAAAGATGCTGTTGAAATGAGTGATAGTGAGGTTGCAAGTGAGATTGCAGCAAACTTAGAACGAGGTAACTTCATGTAATGCTCTCCTAATTAAAAATTTTTATTTTCAGTAAACCCAGTGGGTTATGTTGCTATTTGTACTCGCATTTACAATGTGCTGCAATCTTTTTGTTGCAAAAAAACAAAAAGAAGTCAGTATGTTGATCAAGTTAGCATTTAACAGGAGGAAAAATGTCATCAGTATTAATTGAAAAAAAAGGAAATATTGCGCGCCTTATATTAAACAGGCCAGATAAGTTAAATGTGTTGGGCTTGGATATGCCCGCAGAACTTAAGAGATGCACAGATGAGTTGAAAAATGATAACAACATTCGGTGCGTTATTATTACGGGGGCAGGTGACCACTTTATGGCGGGCGGCGATATTGATTACTTTAAAACGTTGGTTGATGCCTACGCGATAGAGGGGGAGGCTGCGCTACCCGACGATATGTTTGGCGTACTGCATGCGGCAATACTCAATATAACAACCATGGGTAAGCCTGTTATTGCGTCCGTTAAAGGTGCTGCTGCTGGGTTCGGGCTTAGTTTAATGTTGGCATGTGATGTGGTGGTAGCAGCTGATAACGCAGTCTTATCAGTCGCTTATTGTAAAATTGGTACAACACCGGATGGCGGAATGACCTATTTCTTACCACGTGCAGTAGGGCAAAAGAAAGCGATGGAATTAGCCCTTACGGGGCAACAGTTTTCAGCGAAACAGGCCGAAACATGGGGAATGGTGAATTACGTGGTTGAGGTTGATGCATTAGAAGCAACAACGGCTGAATTAGCGCAAAAACTATGTGATGGGCCAGCGGATGTTTTGGCCAGAACTAAACAGCTACTCAACCATACCTACGATGTTAGTTTAGAGGATCGTTTGGAAGAAGAAGCGGCTAATTTTTATAGCAGTATGCTTAAACCGGATTTTACCGAAGGTGTATTATCTTTTTGCGAAAGACGTCCAGCAAAATTTAATTAGTGATGCATTTATCAGGGTGTAAAAGAAAATGACCTAGCGATATTCTAATACTGATTAGAAAATGGTAGAATCTTTACATTACAATTAATGCGGGGGAGAGAAACGAGATGTCAAATATGAATAATTATAATGAGCTCAAAACTAGCTTCAAACTAGAAACGCCGACGAACTATAACTTTGGTTTTGATGTCATTGATAAACGAGCCGACGAGGCAGACAAGCTTGCCTTTATTTCAGTAGATGGCTCAGGTGAGAATATTGAACACTACCAATTTAGTGACTTGCGCGATATTTCAAATCAATTTGCCAATGGACTGCTTGATTTAGGTGCTAAGAAAGGTGAGTTAGCCTTTGTAATGATTCCACGCATTCCTGAGTGGTACGCCATTATGATTGGCTGTTGCAAATTAGGTGTGGTCACCATGCCGGGCACGAATTTGTTAACGCCGAAAGATATTGAATATCGCATCAATCGTTCAAAAGCGACGATGGCGATTGTAACCTCCGAAAATGCCGATAAAGTGGATGCGATAAAAAGCAAATGCCCAACGTTAGAAAAGTTGATAGTTATTGGTGACGACAGGAATGGTTGGAGCACGTTCAAACAACTCACAGAAAATTTCTCAAATACACTAGATAAATCACAATTAGAACCCAGTAAAGCATCTGACTTAATGATGATTTATTTCACCTCTGGTACCACTGGCATGCCAAAAATGGTGGCAAGAGACAATGCTTATGCACACGCGCATACCATTACCGGTGAATATTGGATGGACTTGCAAGAAAACGATATTCATTGGACGCTATCTGATACGGGTTGGGCAAAAGCTGCTTGGGGAATGTTATACGCGCCTTGGCAAATGGGTGCGGCAATGGTGCTGTTTAATGGCACAGGCTTCGACGCCGAATTGCACCTTAATCTGATTGAAAAGTTAGGCGTTACAACCTTCTGCGCTCCGCCTACGGTGTACCGCGTTTTTGCTCAAATGGATTTATCACAATATAACTTAAGCTCTATTCGTCACGCGATT
>NVSW01000064.1 GCA_002401365.1 Piscirickettsiaceae bacterium
AACTTGGTCAAAACAGATCTGTTTTGCACCTTTCCCCGCCACATCTTCATAGTGAATAGTTTCTTCGCCCAAATACTTTTCTGCCAAGGCATCCATATTATGACGCGTTGCTGTGCTATTAAGCACGTACGATTCCAACATCGTGTCATGCTTAATACCTTTCATAAAGATATCGTGATTTACCAGCACGTTCGCGTCATATTTTAGATTTTGACCGATTTTTTGTACTGAATCTGATTCTAACAAAGGCTTTAACTGATCCAACACCCATTGCCGAGATAATTGTTCAGGCGCGCCAGGGTACTGGTGCGCTAGCGGGACGTATGCTGCATGGCCAGCCTCTACCGCAAAAGAGACACCAACCACCAATGCCTTGCTATAGTCCAAGTCAGTCGTTTCGGTATCAAAGGCAAACATATCCGATGCCGCCAATTTAGCGAGCCAAATGTTGAATGCTTGCTCATCCAAAATAGTGTCTACTTGCAGTTCTACTTTTGCGGGCAATGGTTCTTCATCTTCTTCTTCTTGCCGCGGGTTTTTAACTGGTTTTTTAGTATTACCATTTAGCTGTTTCAGCCACGTATTAAATTCAAAATGACTAACCATTTCGTGCAATTTCTGCGCGTCCGGCTCTTTTCTGGTTAAGTCTGTTGGCGCTTCATGCAGTGGCACGTCGCACTTGATGGTAACCAGCTCCTTAGATAATGGAATTGCGTGCAAGTGCTCACGTAAACTTTCACCCACTTTCCCTTTCACTTCATCAGCTCTAGCTATAATTTCATCTAATGAGCCAAATTCATTAAGCCATTTAGCGGCTGTTTTAGGCCCCACTTTTGGCACCCCAGGGATATTGTCAGACGTATCGCCCATTAATGCTAAGTAATCAATAATAAGTTCAGGCGGAACACCAAATTTTTCTTTAACGCCGGCCACGTCTAGCCATTGGTTATTCATGGTGTTAATCAACGATACCTTATCGGTCACCATTTGCGCGATATCTTTGTCTCCCGTTGAAATAATCACCTTCATACCATCATTTTCGGCTTGCACTGCTAGCGTACCGATAACATCGTCAGCCTCAACGCCAGACTCCATTACCAACGGCAAGCCCATCGCTTTAATCAGCTCGTGTAATGGTTTTATCTGCTCTCTTAACTCTTCTGGCATGGCTGATCTATTTGCCTTGTACTCTGGGTACATATCATTTCTAAAAGTCTTTCCCGGCGCGTCAAATATCACCCCAAAGTATGCAGCTGGATAGCTATCAACCAACTTTTTGAGCATGTTGGTAACGCCAAGAATGGCATTTGTGTAGTCACCTTTTGAATTACTGAGTAAAGGCAATGCGTGATAAGCACGAAACAAGTATGAAGAACCATCAACAAGCACGAGAGTTTTGTCGTTCATGAAAAATATCCGTTAATTTCTTGTAGCCGATTATACTGTTTACAATAGTCATCATGTAACGCAATACACTAACGAGGGAATATGGGCACACAAAAACGTGAAGCATGGAAAATATTTCAAATTATCGCCGAATTTGTTGATGGCTTTGAACAGCTGTCGCACGTTCGCCCCGCTATCAGTGTTTACGGCTCCGCTCGATTAAAGGAAGACCACCCTGATTACCAGCGCGCTCAAGCAATATCCTTGGCACTTTCCGATGCTGGCTTTTCAGTTATCAGCGGTGGCGGCCCTGGCATTATGGAAGCAGCAAACAAAGGCGCTTTTGAAGGCGCCTCGACGAGCATTGGTTTGAACATTCAATTGCCACATGAACAGCAATCGAACCCCTATCAAGATATTAGTTTAAATTTTAGGCACTTTTTTGCTCGCAAAGTAATGTTCGTTAAATACGCCGCCGCTTATGTGGTGTTACCTGGTGGCTTTGGCACGTTGGATGAACTAGCCGAAATTTTAACGTTAGTTCAAACAGGTAAAACTCGAAAAATTCCTATCATTCTTATTAACAGAGAGTTTTGGAACGGATTACTCGACTGGTTTAAAGGAACACTGGTAACGGCTGGAACCATTTCTGAAAGCGACCTTGAGCTTATTCAAATTTGTGAAACACCCGATGAAGTACTTGATATTATCTTCGACTTTTACGAACATCGCGGGTTTCAGCCATCGGCCGAAGAAGAAGAAATTTTATTGGAACTCTAACTTGCCCCTTCAAGTTGTACATACACTGGAGGTTAATGGCATAATAAAATCATCACCTGAATTAAAGGAAAAAAATGCGCCGTTTAACACCCCTACTTATCACTTTTCTTTTATCTATATCACCCAGCACTTTTGCTGCGGATATTCAGCCAGCAGTGGTGCCTGAGCCACCCGAGCTCCCTTCACAAATAGTGAGCGGTGAAGACATGACGCCCGACATCACCATCACCCGTAAGCAAAAAGAGACCATTACCGAATACAGTGTTAATGGCAATGTGTATATGGTGAAAATATCACCCAAAAATGCGCCTGCCTATTACATGATTGATACAGATGGTGACGGTAATCTTGAGACGCGCCGCTCTGATTTAGAAAGGGGCATGAATATCCCACAGTGGTTATTATTTAGCTGGTAGAACATAGGATTTTCATCGCATGTCTGTTTACACCGTCGTTAAACGCGACCAACTTATTACGCATCTACAGCATTACTCCTTAGGTCAATTAATCGATTTTCAGGGCATCAGCTCTGGGATAGAAAATACCAACTATTTTGTCACAACGACTGTTGGCGATTATGTGCTAACCCTTTTTGAAGAGCTTAAAGCTGAAGAGCTGCCTTATTTTTTAAAGATTATGGCATGTGTTTCTAATAGTGGTGTGCCCAGTGCTAGGCCAATCGCCGATAATAACAACAACTTTTTAAATACACTAAACGGAAAACCTACCGCCCTAGTTGAGAAGCTTGATGGTACCGATATTGAATGGCCAACCATTATACAATGTGAAGTACTGGGGAAAACCATCGCCCAGCTACACCTAGCAACCCAACAACTTGAGCTATATCGAGAAAATAGCCGAGGCGCAGTTTGGCGCCAACAAGCAGCCGAATTACTAATCCCGCTAATCGATAGTGAGTCCGCCGTCACTATTCGCAATGAACTTGAATTTCAAGCAAGCTACAACACCCTAGATATTCCTAAAGGCATCATTCATGCCGACTTGTTTAGAGATAACGCCTTATTTTTGGGTAACGAACTTACTGGCATCATCGACTTCTACTACGCCTGCAACGATTACCTAATATATGACATTGCTGTCGCCGTAAACGACTGGTGTATCGGTGGAAACGGCTTGCTCGACAGCGCTAGGTTTAACGCGGTCATCAATGCCTATCAGAACATACGGCCTTTCACAAAAGCTGAGCTTAAATGTTGGCCCATTATCATTAGAGCCGCTGCTTTCAGGTTTTGGTTGTCACGATTACGTGACGTTCACTTTCCCAAAGAGGGGGAAATGACACACTTAAAAAACCCTGACGCGATGAAGTTAATTTTACTGGCCCGACGCAACCATCCCGAGAATTATCGACTAGGGTGACGCCGTAACCATTTTTTCCTTAGGTGTTTACGCTTTTCAACCGGTAACGTTTTAAACCATTTAGCACGCTTTCTTAGCTCTCTTTTTTTATGTGGCGGCAAGGCTTTGAACTTATGAAACCGTTTACGCATATTAGCTTTTTGTTGCGGCGTCAAATTTTTCCATTTGTAAAATCGTTTTTTAGCTTTCGCCTTTTGGTCTGGCGACATATTCAACCAACGATCAGCACCCTTAGCTAATTTTTGTTTTCTTTGCGTAGATAGCATCGGCCATTTATCCGCAAAAGGCTTGAGCACCTGTTGTTTGTCTGAGGGGAAGCTATTCCACTCTATGCCTTCTTCCGCAAACGCAATTGGCAACCATAAGACCAAGCAAGTCAACATTAATAAAGTCTTCGTTTTCAATTTCATTATTTTTCTCCAATCTCTGGGGCGACGGCTTCATCATCGGCTATTTCCACCTGCTGCTCGCCATTACCTTGCGTAGACAAGACAGTACTATCAAGCAACTCCTCATCTATATTTTCTGCGAGGTACTCTAAAAACTCTAAACTTGGCAAGTCTTCAGCAATACTGTTTTGTGATACCGCCCAAAGGCCTAAAACAAACATCACTATTGCTAGTAAATTTTTCACCCTGATCCTTCAATCTCATCTAGCCAAGCGATAAACTCTAGGTCTACATAGAAACCCAGCTCATCTTCAGCTGCTAGCAGATCCATATCTTCAAACACAAGACCTTGATCAGTTGGGTTGAAAGGCACTGGTTGCCATAGCAAAACAGCCAAGGTAATTGATGCCGCAGTGGCCATGCCGCCCCATAACCATGTGGTGCGTTTTTTCTTAGCCTCGCTCGCAGACATCACTGCGGAATAACGTGCTTGCGTCAACGCGCTTTGAATATGCCCTGGAAGACTATTTGCACGTTCATCCAATGTTTGTTTTAACAACGGTTCTAGTATCTCTTTTTCCATATTAATAATCCTCTAGCAAATCTCGCATTCGAGACGTTGCGCGACTTAAGTGTGTTTTAACACTGCCATCCGAACAGCTCATTGCATCTGCTGTTTCTTTCACCGACAGGCCTTCCCAAACACGCAAAAGGAATGCTTGCTGTTGCCTGCTGGGCAATTGTTTTAGCGCGCTCACCAAACCGTCTCCAATTTCTTCACCCTGCAATTGTTTAATCGGCTCGCCACTTTGTTTAGCGGGTTGGTTTTGTAACTGATGCTGGTGCTCATCCGCATCGCCTCCAAACCAACTACGCCATCTAGAACGCACTGTTGATCGCCGGAACCAATCACGAATTTGGTTTTGTAAAATCCTATGAAACAACGCCGGCCATTCGTCTTTAGGCTTGTTAGCATAACGTCTAACAAAAGCCAACATGGTTTCTTGGACAATATCCAATGCGTCTTCAGTTTGTTTTGTCGCAAATTCCGCATGGCAATACGCCTTCTTTTCTACGCTTGCCAGAAACGTATCGAGCTCACGTGAATTGTCCAAAAGCCCCTCGGTGTTTCATTTTAATAAACCCATTCTTATTGCCTTATGCATACTAACGCATAATTCTTCATTCGGTTGACAACTCCTTGTAACTTATCTTTTCCACAAGGTACTATACGCCCGATGATTAACCTGCTAACCAACACCATAGATAGGAGCAACCAAGCCATAGCATCGCTAGTTTCTTGGCTGACTGCTTTTATGGTGTTCACCATGTTTACTATTGTCGTATTACGCTACGGCTTCAATATTGGCTCAATTGCTGTGCAAGAATCCATAACGTATATGCATGGCCTAGTTTTCATGCTTGCTATTGCGCATACACTTAAGGTAGACGGCCATGTTCGGGTAGATATTTTGTACCAACGCTGGGGTGTAAAAGGTCAAGCAGTCGTTAACCTCCTAGGCTCATTATTTTTACTGCTGCCCGTTTGTGCCTTCATTATTATCATCAGCTGGGAGTACGTTACAGCGTCGTGGTCTTTCTTTGAAGGCTCCCGAGAAGCCGGTGGTATCGATGCGGTTTTTCTACTTAAATCGCTTATTCCACTGATGGGCTTGTTACTGTTTTTACAAGGAATGTCCGAAGCGCTGAAATCATTCTGTACCTTGATGAGCAACGATAATGGACGGTAGTATCGCGTTATGGATGTTTGGCGCCGTGTTCATCGTTTTATTGATGGGTTACCCTGTTGCCATTAGTTTAGCGGGCACCGCTTTGGCTTTCGCACTTGCTGGCAATTATTTTGCAACATTCGATTCAGATTTTTTAGAAGCCTTGCCTAATCGCTTGTTCGGCATTATTGAAAATGACACCTTAATCGCCGTCCCCTTGTTTATATTTATGGGTGTAATGCTAGAAAAATCTAAGGTTGCCGAGAGCCTACTTGAGAATATGTCAAAACTATTCGGTAGCTTACATGGCGGACTCGGATTTTCGGTCATATTGGTTGGTATGTTAATGGCCGCCAGCACCGGCATTGTTGGCGCAACCGTCGTAACCATGGGGCTATTATCCTTACCCACCATGTTAAAACGCAACTATGACCCTGCACTCGCTTGCGGTACTATTTGCGCCTCAGGAACACTGGGGCAAATTATTCCGCCCTCTATCGTGCTAGTGTTACTGGGCGATGTTATTTCATCCGCCTACCAACAGGCGCAACTCGATAAGGGCATATTCTCTCCCGAAACAGTCTCCGTTGGCGACCTCTTTGCGGGTGCATTGATTCCCGGCATGATTCTCGTTTTATTGTATTTAATCTACTTAGCCGCTACCGCCTTTTTCAAGCCATCCTCTTGCCCTGCACTGCCTGTTACAGAAACAAACAGCGGCCTGTTTATGGAGCTGGCAAAAGGCTTATTTCCACCGCTGTTATTAATTATGGCTGTACTAGGTTCTATTATTGGCGGCATAGCCACGCCCACAGAAGCCGCATCAGTTGGCGCAATGGGCGCTACATTTTTAGCCTATCTAAAAAAACAATTGAGCCTCAAACAAATTAAAGCCGTCGCGCAAAACACCACTCAAGTTACCAGCATGGTGTTTTTTATTCTGATTGGTGCTTCCTTATTTTCACTTGTCTTTAGGGGGTTTGGCGGTGACGAGCTTATCGAAGAACTTTTGTCCGATTTACCCGGCGGCGTTTTTGGCGCAATGTTAGTGGTGATGCTCGTGATGTTTCTACTGGGTTTTGTTTTAGACTTTATCGAAATCACCTTTGTCGTCGTACCGATAGTTGCCCCCATTTTATTGGCGATGGATATTAGCCCCGTTTGGCTTGGCATTATGATTGCGTTGAACCTACAAACCTCCTTTTTAACACCGCCATTTGGTTTTGCATTGTTTTACTTGCGCGGTGTTGCCCCGCCAACGATTAAAACCAGCCAAATTTATCGGGGTGTCGTGCCATTTATTCTTATTCAGCTATTTTTACTAGCCTTGCTTGCTATATGGCCGGGTTTAGCGACTTGGTTAC
This sequence comes from Piscirickettsiaceae bacterium, assembly GCA_002401365.1. GTDB lineage: Bacteria > Pseudomonadota > Gammaproteobacteria > Methylococcales > Cycloclasticaceae > Cycloclasticus. Next base: position 7,030 of record NVSW01000064.1, read on the forward strand.
CTACAATTATCTATGGATAATTGATATCAATCATTACCTAGTAAAGTTTTTGTGTAATACCTTTGTTTTTTTTCAGGGTCAGTTATAAACTAAGACAACATAAAATAATGAGCCCATTATGTCATCTGTAATAAGTACTGAAATAAACGACGCAAAAAACACGCGCACGGTAATACTCAACACCGGCACAGTCGAACAAAAAAGAGAAGAAATTCGTGATTATTTACATAAAACATTCTTTCTCGAAGAGCAGCTTTATGACGTCCTTAATAATGATGATGCTTTCTATTTAAGAGCCGAATCACTCCGTCACCCCTTAGTATTTTATTACGGCCATACTGCTACCTTTTTTATCAATAAACTGACATTAGCCTCTCTTATTAATCAGCGCATTAACCCCCGTTTTGAGTCTATTTTCGCAGTGGGTGTTGATGAAATGTCATGGGATGACCTTAATGCATCAAATTACGACTGGCCCAGCATTGATAAGGTACGAGAGTACCGGCAAACTGTTTTGCAGTTGCTTGATTCACTGATTACGTCCATGCCACTTGACCTACCGATCACGTGGAAAAGCCCTTTTTGGCCAATTCTCATGGGTATTGAGCATCAACGCATTCACATTGAAACCTCATCAGCGATTATTCGCCAAATGCCACTACAGAATTTGCAACAACACGCCACATGGAATGTATGTCCGCACGTAGGCGAAGCCCCTAATAATCGGTTATTAAACGTTGCAGGTGGGCACGTTTCTTTAGGCAAAGATCGCAATCACCAAACCTATGGTTGGGATAATGAATATGGTGAAAAACATGTCGATATTAATGATTTTTCTGCCAGTAAATACCTTGTCTCGAACGGTGAGTTCTTATCTTTTATTAAAGACAACGGCTATCACACTAAAAAATATTGGACTGAAGAAGGCTGGAACTGGGTGCAATACAAAAAACCTGAGCAGCCATTATTTTGGCTAAAAAAAGATGATCAATATGTATTGCGTACATTATTGGCTGAGCAACCCATGCCTTGGAACTGGCCAGCTGAAGTCAACTACCTAGAGGCTAAAGCCTTTTGCAATTGGCTCGCCGACAAAACAGGCAAATCAATTCGCCTACCCACAGAAGAGCAGTGGCATCATTTGCATCAGTTACACGATATTCCAGATCAGCCTGAATGGGATAGCGCACCAGGAAATATCAACCTGGAACATTGGGCTTCTGCCTGCCCTGTTGACCACTTTGCATTCGGCGAATTTCACGATTTAATTGGCAACGCCTGGCAATGGACAGAAACCCCCATCAGCGGTTTTGATGGCTTTGAAGTACACCCTTTATACGATGATTTTTCAACACCCACCTTTGATACACGCCACAATCTCATCAAAGGCGGATCTTGGATTTCAACCGGAAACGAAGCCACCAAACACGCACGGTATGCGTTTAGGCGGCATTTTTATCAACACGCGGGCTTCCGCTATGTAGAGTCAAATCAAATTATGGAACAACCCACTGAAATGTACGAAACCGATACTGCCGTCTCACAATACTGCCATTTTCATTTTGGCCCCCGCTATTTCGACGTAGAAGATTTATCTGCGCATTGTGTCCGTCTGTGCATGGAACACCTGCAGAACAAACCAACAACGCGCGCGCTTGATTTAGGCTGCGCCGTTGGCCGTGCTTCATTTGAGCTGGCGCAACATTTTAATGCCGTCACAGGTATCGACTTTTCAGCACGCTTTATTCGCATTGCCCATCAAATGCAGCAAAAGGGCAATATTCATTACGAACTCATCGAAGAAGGCGAGATTGTTTCATACCACGAGCAACAGCTATCTACGATGGGCTTAGATAAAAACCAAGAAAACATCGAATTTTTCCAAGGTGACGCAACCAATCTAAAACCCCAGTTTACAGATTACGATTTAGTACTCGCCATTAATCTAATTGACCGTTTACGTACACCTGCTGTGTTTCTGGATGATATTCGCCACCGCCTTAATGTCGGCGGCGTACTGGCTATTGCCTCACCTTACACGTGGCTTGAAGAATTCACGCCCAAAGAAAATTGGCTAGGTGGCATTCGTAAAGACGGCGAACCGTTTTCAACACTGGACGGTTTAAAAGCCCACTTGGGTGAGCATTTTGAACTCATCAACGAACCAACCGATGTGCCATTTGTTATTCGCGACACAAAACGCAAGTTTCAACACAGCTTCAGCCAGCTGAGTATTTGGCGACGCACCTCATAATTAATGAGCGACAAACCCGACGTATCTGTAACCGTTTCAATTGCTCGCAAAGTTAAACCGGGCTCTGAAACCGACTATGAAGACTGGTTGCACCGCATTGCTAAAGTGGCGATGGGGTTTGCCGGACACCAAGGCGTGCATGTTTTAAAGCCTTCCGACAAAACAGGCGGTGAATACGTATTGATTGTAGGCTTTGATAGCTACGAACATCAAAAATTGTGGGAAGACTCAACACAGCGTCAATGTTTTATCGATGAGCTAGAAGAAAAAGAGCTGATAGAAGGCCGCACCAAAATCAAAAAAGTATCCGGCTTAGAGTTTTGGTTCACCTTGCCTGAAATCCCCACTCACGCCGCCCCCAATAGGCACAAAATGGCGTTGGTTCTCATCATCGTCGTGTTTAGTTTACTATTCGCCATTAACCTTCTTTTTGGTCAATGGCTGATTGCGTTACCGCTCGCATTAAAGTTAGCGGTGATGGTCACCGGGCAGGTGCTATTGATGACCTACTTTGTTATGCCCCTGGTTACTCGATTATTAAAGGGCTGGCTGTATCGGTAAGGTAATATTCTGATGCGGTTGTGTCAGTCTATTTCTCTGTACGTTCCTCAGCAGGCATTTAAAAAAGTCACTTAATTGAATCTACATTCAATGATAAACATAGCTCGCTATTCTCTTTCGACCTAATTAGCCGTCCTTTTTTTATGCAGAAAAACAACAGCTATACCTGCCAAAAATGAGCCTGATGCCATCATGAGGGAGATACTTTCAAAGGCTAGGCCAGCGGCGAATAAAAAGCCGGGGATCATCGGGCCAAGAACAGCTCCGCCACGGCCAACACCAAGCACTAGGCCCGCACCTGAACCCAGAACCGAAGAAGGGAAGCTACTTGCAAAGAGCCCAAAGAACCCTGAAATAGCCGCCATAACGAAAATTCCAGCGAAGAAACCCATCGATTTCATATTCGCCAAACTATCCGTAAAATGTGGGAATAGAGCCACCCCTAATGCCGTTAACATGAGGCTTCCTAGCATCAGTGGGCGAATGGGTATAAAGCGAGCGCCTAGGCCAATGCCAATGGCTCCAAGAATGCCTCCTAAACTTATAATACCTAAAACCTCGGTCGCTTGAGAGCTTGTGTAACCTAAGTCAGTAACAACAGTCGGCAGCCACTTCACGAAATAATAATACGTCATAACATTCGCGAAATAAGCAAACCCCAATATCAAAGTGATATACCGCAAGCTCGGGCTAAACAAACTTTTCATGCCGACGACTTCCACTTCTTGTTCATCTACTAATGGTAATGCGTCAGATGGCATATGCCCCAAACGACGCATTGTTTTTTGTATTTGCTCTAGCGCGCCAGCAGGACGCTTACGATTCAAAAATGAAATTGTTTCTGGCACATAAAAATACACCAACGGTATAAACAAAAAGCTTAAAAACGCGCCAAGATAAAAGGTAATACGCCAATCGTATTGTTTAAGTAAAGGCGCGAGAAAAGTTGCGCCAAGATAGATGCCTAACGGAAAACCGCCAGCCACTAGAGTGACTGATAATACTCGATTTTTATCATTGCAAAAATCTGAAGAGGTTGCCGTTGCTGTAGCGAGTATGCAACCTATACCTAGACCAGTAAACACGCGAGCTGCGCCCAATACATAGACATTTGGGGCTACACCAGCAACGAACATACCAATGGTTACAATAGCAAGCCCTCCTAACATGGTAAGACGCCGCCCATGACTATCAGCCAATGAGCCAAGAAAAATTGACCCCGCGGCCATGCCCGCTAATTCAAGCGACAGAACAATGCCGAGGACAGATTTTGACAAGCCCCACTCCTGGGTTATACCCGGGGCAGCAAAGGCGATGGATAAAACATCATAGCCATCCAGAGCCAATGTCCCGATGCAAATCGCAACAATTATCCATTGCCCAATGTTCATTGGGTCCGTTTTCAGTCGTTCAATTGCGTTTACGTCGATTGCCATGTTCCTTCCCTATCTTATACAAGATTTGTTTGGTCGCGCCCCTCATGCTTTAATCCTAAGACAGTACGCCAAATAAAGGTGCATTCTAGCCCATTCTCAACCAAGCAACACTCATCTTTTTGGCAGGCCGCATCGGCTGTAGCCTTTACTTTTAACCTTCCGTTATAATTAAGAAAAACAGTCACACAACGCCCGATATGCAAGCAGACACTCTAACCGCCGTCATTCTTCCCGCATCGCTATTTATCATCATGTTTGGCATGGGGCTGACGTTGCGAATAATGGATTTCACCCGCGTTTTAAAACAGCCTAAACCAGTACTTCTTGGCCTATCGGCGCAAATGTTTGCGCTACCCATTATTGCATTTGCAGTGGCAATTGTTTTCACATTACCGCCAGAATTGGCCGTTGGACTGATGATTATCTCTTTTGCTCCAGGCGGCGCAACATCAAATATGTTCACCAACATTGCCAAAGGCGATGTCGCGTTATCCATTAGTCTCACGGCTGTAACTAGCTTAATAACGCCTTTTACACTGCCTCTTTTTACCTTATTGGCGATGGACTATTTCATGGGCAGCGGCGAGGTATTCAGGCTGCCATTACTAAAAACCGTTATGCAGTTATTGGTCATTTCTGTTGTACCGGTCATTATCGGCATGCTGACGCAATCAAAATGGCAAAAAGCAGCGGCTAAAATTGAACCCTTTATCAAGATATTTTCTATCGTGTTTTTATTCTTAATCATCGTCGCTATCATTTTAAAAAACAAAGCACACATGGCTGACTTCTTTTTACAAACCGGGTTGGCAACCTTAACGTTAAATATTTTAGTGTTAGCTTTGGGCTTTGGATTAGCCAAATTTTTCAAACTTTCGCGCGCGCAATCAGTCTCCATTGGCTACGAAGTGGGCATTCAAAATGGCACGTTGGCCCTATTAGTAGCAGGCACTTTAATAGGCAATAGCACGATGATGATTCCCGCCGTTACGTACAGTATTTTGATGTTTATCACAGGGTTTCTATTTGCTGTACTGTTCAAAAAGTATCCGCCTAGCTAACTACCCTACTCGATAGCTTATAAATTCCTAGCTCGCATAAACGCATACTCAGACACATCTGACCAACGCATCACCTGTTTCTGAAAGCCACTGTACGAAGCATACACTTTCTGCGAAAAGGCATCTCTATCCACAATTTCTTGCACCACTTCGTTTGACAATGCATGTAACTTTATCAACACATCATCTGGCAATGGTTTTAAGTTAACGCCGTGTTTGTTCACCAAGGTATCTAGGGCGATATTATTTTTTGCGGTAAACTCAGAAATCATATCCATATTGGCATCTTTACATGCGTGTTTTACGATCGCCTGTAAATCTGCCGGCAATTTGGCGAAAGCATCTTTGTTGATAAACGTTTCTAGAGTGGAACCGGGCTCATGCCAACCAGGGTAGTAATAATTTTTAGCGGCTTTATATAAACCAAACGCCATATCGTTATACGGCCCCACCCACTCTGTGGCATCTATTGCGCCAGATTGTAAAGATGTGAAAATTTCCCCGCCGGGCAAACTCACTGGCGTGCCACCCGCACGTTTTAACACTTCACCACCTAAGCCTGGGATTCTCATCTTTAGGCCTTTAAGGTCATCTACAGAATTAATGTCTTTACGAAACCAGCCCGCCATTTGTACGCCAGAATTACCAATCGCCGTGGGAATTAAATTAAACCTGTCATACAGCTCTTCCCATAGTGGCATCCCACCACCGTGATAGAGCCAACCATTCACTTCTTGCGCCGTCATGCCGAAGGGAATAGCCGCAAAAAACTGGGTCGCTTCACTTTTACCCTTCCAATAATACGCCGCACCGTGGCCCATTTGCGCTGTACCTCTAGAAACCGCATCGAATGCTTCAAAAGCAGGCACGAATTCATTGGCACCGTATACTTTTATGCGGATTCTTCCACCGCTCATGTCTTCAATAGTTTTTGCCAAGTAATTTGCATTAGTACCCAGTACAGGAAAGTTTTTGGGCCACGTTGTAACCATTTTCCATTTAAATTCTGCTTTCGCAGCAACAACTTGCGGGCTTATTGCCATTGCACTTGTGGCTATAACACCTACACCTGCTGATTTAATAAAGTCACGACGTTTCATGAAGCTCTCCAATTTAAAATAGTTTCGTGATAGGCTAATCGAATTGTGACGAAAGGTCACCTAAACACACTATAAAAATGAAAACGTTAGAAGCAAAATTTGAGAAAGTCTTATATGCATCGCGTTGGGTTTTGGCACCTTTATACCTAGGCTTAAGCGTCGCATTAGTTTTGCTTGGCATTAAGTTTTTTCAAGAAGTACTTCACTTTTTCCCTATTATTTTATCCACCACTGAAGCAGACATGGTTTTAGTTATCTTGTCTTTAGTTGATATGTCTTTAGTAGGTGGGTTGATTATTATGGTGATGCTAAGCGGTTATGAAAACTTTGTATCGCGTATTGATATCGCAGATGGCGAAGAAAAACTATCTTGGCTCGGTAAACTTGACTCTGGATCGCTAAAACAAAAAGTAGCTGCATCTATTGTTGCTATTTCGTCCATCCATTTACTACAAAAATTTATGAATGCCGAACACATCGATAACGACAAGCTGATGTGGTACGTCATTATGCATATGACCTTTGTCCTATCCGCCATTGGGATGGCTTGGGTCGACAGAATGAATCAACATTAGACGAGAAAATTATGAAATATAAAAAACTTGGCCGAACAGGTCTCGATGTCAGCCTTATTGGATTAGGCACCATGACGTGGGGGCGGCAAAATACGCAAGACGAAGGGTTTGAGCAAATGGATTACGCGCTTGAAAAAGGCATTAATTTTTTTGATACGGCCGAAATGTATGCAGTACCCCCTACGGCAGATACCTACGGCAAAACTGAAGCTATTATTGGCAATTGGTTTGCTGCACGTAAAAATCGAGACAAGGTTATTCTTGCCACAAAAATTGCTGGCCCAGCACTGCCGTG
>NVSW01000065.1 GCA_002401365.1 Piscirickettsiaceae bacterium
AGTGGCTGCCCCATATGCGGCCGAAGATGCGGACATTACCTTACGTTTGCATCAGCAGTTATTTGGCAAGCTGGAGAAAATTGATTCACTAAGAGCCGTTTATCAGGACATTGAAATGCCACTACTGCCCGTGTTAGCACGAATGGAGCAAACAGGTGTGCTGGTTGATGAAAGCATGTTATTAAAACAAAGTGCTGAATTAGCTGAAAAAATTGTAGTGTTGGAAACACAGGCCCATGACGCTGCGGGGCAGCCATTCAATCTTGGTTCACCGAAGCAAATACAAGAAATTTTATACGATAAACTGGGCTTGCCAGTCCTCAAGAAAACCCCAAAAGGCCAACCATCTACGGCAGAAAACGTATTACAAGATTTAGCTGTGGACTTTCCTTTACCAAGAATAATACTGGAGCATCGAAGCTTAAGTAAGTTACGTTCAACGTATACCGATAAATTGCCAAAACAAATCAACCCAGTAACGGGCCGTGTGCATACGTCGTATCATCAGGCGGTTGCCGCGACGGGGCGTTTGTCGTCATCCGACCCAAACTTGCAAAATATTCCAGTGCGCAGCGAAGAGGGTAGGCGTATTCGCCAAGCGTTTATAGCGGAGCCTGGGTATGTCGTATTAGCGGCTGATTATTCGCAAATTGAATTAAGAATTATGGCCCATTTGTCGCAAGATAAAGGCTTGTTGCAAGCATTTAAAGAAGGTTTGGATGTGCACAAGGCGACGGCAGCAGAGGTGTTCGGCGTGGCGCTTGATCAAGTTGAAAGCCACCAGCGTCGCTCAGCGAAGGCGATTAATTTTGGTTTAATTTATGGCATGTCAGCGTTTGGTTTGGCAAAACAACTGGACATAGACCGAGGGGCGGCTCAGGGCTATATTAATTTGTATTTTGAGCGTTATCCGGGGGTGAGAGAATACATGGATGAAACGCGTGAATTAGCGCGTGAGCAAGGGTTTGTGGAGACATTATTCGGTAGGCGACTATATTTGCCGGACATTAATGCAAAAAATGGTCAGCGTAGGCAATATGCGGAAAGAACAGCTATAAACGCACCTATGCAGGGCACGGCGGCGGATATTATTAAATTGGCGATGTTATCGGTAGATGATTGGCTGCAAACAGAAAAACCAGCCGTGCGTATGGTCATGCAAGTGCACGATGAATTGGTGTTTGAAGTAGACAGCAGCTATTTAGAACAAGCAAGCGGCATTATTCAACAAAAAATGAGTGACGCGGCACAGTTAGATGTACCGCTTATTGTTGACGTAGGTATTGGTAAAAATTGGGATGAAGCGCATTAGGCTATAGATAAAACTCCACCGCTATCACTACATAGTAGCGGAGTTTTTAGTTGTAAACGGTGTGTTATTCAGTTGATGTTTCTGCAGTTTCTTCAAGTAATATTTTAAGATTGTCTAAACCAGCGCGGTAAACGCCGCGAATACCTTTTTCTACGTCGGCTGGTGGTGCATCGTTTACCGTATTAAAGTTTCCCATCCAAATAACTGAAGAGCCGCCATTGCCGTTATCTCGAACGGCAAACCAAGAGATATAGTCTTTGATTGGCAGCACTGCAGGGTCAACTTGAGTGATTTTATAGGTGAAATTTCTATGCTCATCGTTAAAGCGAACTAACTCCTCGGTAATGGTGGGTCCGCCTAAATCTAATACTCGCACGCTACCAGGGTGGTTGCCATCTGTATTAGTGGCGCCAACAAAAGCAGGGTGCCAGCTTGGTATGTTGCCAAAGTCCTTAGCGATGGCCCACACATCAACAGGGGAGGCGGCGATATCGACTTTTTCAGTGACAGAAATTTCAGTTGCGAATGTGTTTGAAGTTATTAATGCTAATATAAAAGCAAACAATAGGCGTAATGTTTTGGTCATCATTAGTCCTCGATTTTTTAGTTAATTTTATTTGCTACATGACTAAGCAAGCTTCATATTGACATAATGAATTTTTTTAAGCAAAAAAAGAGTGTGTAAATAAAAAATTGAACTTTTTATGAAAGTAATCGTCTTATTACCGTGTCTCTTAGACATGCTTGCTCAGTTCCCCCTCCCCTTGAGCAGGTTTATTCGGCTGTCTACAGCCGGACTTTTTAAGCCCTAGTGTTTATTTATAATCATTAGGGCTTTTTTTTGTCTGTTTTTTGTACGCTAAGCAGGCTATCTAGCCAGTTGTGTAGCGGGGTAATGCCTTTCTTTTTCAAAGAAGAGAATAATCCGACCTGTACATTTGGTGTGAGGTCTTTTAGCTGTTTTTGTGCCGCGAACAGGGTGTTCATGGCGCCGTTTTTGTTAAGTTTGTCTGCTTTAGTTAAAGCCACATATACATGTAGGTTTAGGTGGGTTGCGTAATCGATCATTTGCAAGTCAAATTCGCCAAGTGAGCGGCGAATATCGACGAGCAAGACAAGCCCCTTCAGAGCTTTTCTGTTTTGCATGTATCGTTCAAGCTCTTTTTGCCACTTTAGTTGTACGGTATGTGGAACTTTCGCGTAACCATAGCCGGGTAAATCAACTAGGCAGCGTTTTTCGTCAAGTTTAAAATAAACGAGGTGTTGGGTCCGGCCAGGTGTTTTGCTGGTCCTAGCAAGACTTTTTTGATTTGTCAGAGTGTTTATGGCACTTGATTTTCCTGCATTGGATCTACCCGCAAAAGCTACCTCGTACTCTACCCATTCAGGTGTGGTTTTTAGATTGGGGGCGTTTAGTAGGTATTCAGCGCGATGATACAGTGGGTTCATGTTGGTGGTTAAAGCTTAAATTAGATTTACTAATTGTACCGGAAGGAGGTGTTTTCAGTGGGAACAACAACAAATGCGGTAGAAAAAAGCTAAACTTTGGTGAGGATTATTGTAAAATTAGTCGTTGAGAAAAATTTGGAGATATATTCGTATGAAAAAATTGTTGCCGATAGTTGCTGTTTTGGCATCTTTTGTCACTAGCCAGGCTTTTGCTGGCGATGCGACGGCGGGTAAAGCGAAGTCTGCTCAATGTGCTGCGTGCCATGGAGTGACAGGTATTAGCCCAATGGGGTTATATCCAAATTTAGCGGGCCAAAAGGAACAATACCTGGCAAAACAACTTAGTGATTTTCGTTCTGGCGCACGTAAGGATCCTACTATGCAAGCAATGGTTGCCGCTTTGTCAGATGACGACGTTGCTAATCTAGCTGCTTTTTATTCGAGTGTAAAATAATAGTAAATTGGAAATAAAATGAAATTTAATGTTTTGGTAGTTTGTTTTTTGGGGCTTAGCTTTTCGTTGGTTGCGTTCGCTGAGGGTGATATTGAGGCGGGACGTGCTAAAGCAGCTGTTTGTGCAGGCTGTCATGGGCAAAATGGCAACAGTGCTAATCCTGTATGGCCTAAACTGGCAGGACAACATGCATTTTATATTGAAAAAGAGTTACATGACTTTCAAAATAAAAAACGAGTTGATGCCACGATGGCTCCTATGGTTATGGGCCTAAGCGATGTTGATATTGAGAATTTAGCTGCTTTTTTTGCTAGCGTACCTTCTACCGTGGAAGCTGCGAGTGCTGACAAAATAAAATTAGGTGAAAAGTTGTACCGGGCAGGAAAAATGGATAATGGCTTGCCAGCGTGTATTGCTTGTCATGGGCCTAACGGTGCGGGTAGTGCGCCAGCGCGGTTCCCACGAATTGGAGGTCAGCACGCTGCTTACCTTACTAAAGCATTAAAGGATTTTAAATCTGAGAGTCGTAATAATGACCACCAGGCGATGATGCGTGATATTGCTGGACGAATGAGTAACCAAGAAATAGAAGCTGTTTCGTCATATATTTCTGGCTTACACTAAATCAGGTTTTTAGCTGTAAAAAGGGCAATCTAGTTGTCTTTTTTACTCTTAGACTGGCATGAAGTAGGCTCGACTATATTTAGTTTCATATGAATAATCACCCAACAACTCAAGCACTATTCACTCCACCAAGAAAATCGGCTCTATTGCTTAAGTTCTTAGGTTCGATGAACTTAGCCATCACGCTGTTGGTCGCATTATCTATTGCTGCGATTATTGGTACAGTGTTACAACAAAATCAACCGTACACAGATTACGTTATCAAGTTTGGGCCGTTTTGGTTTGAGATTTTTCAGCAGTTAGGTTTGTATGATGTTTACTCATCTGGTTGGTTTTTGTTTATTTTGTTTTTTTTGGTGGTTTCTACCAGTACGTGTATTTATAGGAATGCGCCGAATATGCTACGTGAGATGCGTGAATATAGGCAAAATATTACCCTACAAACCATAGAGAACTATTCTAATAGTTACAGTTGGCAACTAAACCACTCGGCGGATGAAGTTTTGCATGTTGTGAAAAAGCTATTTCCACATCATGGATATAGTGCGCGGCAAAAAGAAGGCAATGGCTATACCCTGGTTTCTGGAATGCGAGGTGCTGGCAGTAGGCTTGGTTATGTGTTGACTCATTTAGCTATTGTGTTGATATGTATAGGTGGCCTTATCGATGGCAATGCTATTTTAAAAGCGCGTGAAATGCTGGGGCAAATAGCGCCGGAAACAAGAAATTTGCCTGCCAATGAGGTGCCAGCAATCAGCCACCTTGGGGTCAATAACATGTCGTTCCGAGGCAGTGTTTCCATACCTGAGGGCAGTCAATCAGATGTTCTTTTTATTAATTATAAAGATGGCTATTTAGTGCAAGAGCTACCCTTTTCTGTGGAAGTTAAGGATTTTAGGATAGAGCACTATAACAGTGGCCAGCCGAAATCATTTGAAAGTGACTTGGTGATACACGATGAGCGTTTGGAGAAACCGTTAGTACAAACTATCGCTGTTAATCATCCGTTAATCTATGACGGGTATTCTATCTATCAGGCCAGTTTTTCAGATGGTGGCTCTGAGCTTGAGTTGCTGGCTTGGCCATTGCTTGGTAAAAGCAGTAAAGCTAAGAAAATTGATACCAAGGTAGGTGCGGACTTACAGATGACGTTGTTTGACCAGTCATGGATACTCGAAACATCTAATTTTAGACTGTTTAATATTAATCCATCTGAAGATCCAGATAAAAAGTTTAAGAATGTAGGGCCTAGTATGCAATTTAAAATGCGTAATAAAACAGGTGAGGCGAAAGAATTTTTAAATTATATGGTTCCAGTAGAAAGAGATGGTGCATATTTTTACTTGAGTGGTGTTCGTAGCTCACCTGCGGAAGAGTTTCGCTATTTGTATGTGCCCGTGGATGATGCTGGAGGCATTAATCGTTTTATGAGCTTTTTGCATGCTTTAAATGATGATGCCTTGTTACGGCAAATTGCAGCGAAGCAAAACTTTACAGGTTCTGCGCTACCATCTAAAGACTCTGCACAGTTTAATAAGGCGATGGTGCGCTTGGCAGGAGTGTTTGTAAAGAATGGTATTAGCGGTGTGACGGAACAAGTAGAAAAAAATGTTCCGCTTGAAAAACGTGAAGAAGTAACGAAGTTATATATCCGCGTATTACAGCAAATTCTTGGCGCGGTGTATGTTGATGTGTTGTCCAAAGAAGGTGTTGATGTTAGTTTGGGTGTGGATGAGGAAAAGGCAGCATTTTTTGATTCGGCATCTGCGGCTATTGGCGCGTTGAGTCGATATGGCTCGCCAGTATATTTTCAACTAGCGAGCTTTAAACATCATCAGGCTAGTGGCTTGCAAATTGCAAAAGCGCCAGGTAAAAATTTGGTATATCCGGGTTGTGCAATGCTTATTTTAGGGGTGTTCCTAATGTTTTATGCACCTCAACAACGGTTGTGGGCGTGGCTACAACCAACAGATGATGGCGTTAAGTTTGTATTGGCAGGCCATGCGATTAGAAATAACATGGATTTTTCAACAGAATATCAACAAATACGCGAGCAGTTTGAGCGTATTTTAACCAGTTAAGGTAACACTATGAATAGTACACAAACAGCGCTTCAGTATGAATTGAATCAGGACTCTTTTTGGAAAGGGTTAAGTTTGTTCGATTGGGTTTGGGCGACGATTGTAATGTGTGGAACAGGTTACGCGTATTCAAGGTATGCGTCGCTTATGGATGCATATGAAAAAGGGATACTCGTTTCTGCGGGAGTTGGGCTAGTCGCCCTAGGTTGGCGGTGGAAGTCTATGAGAGGGCTGTCATTGGCAGTGTTTTTGTTGAGCATGCTGGGTATTAGCCGTTATGTGAACGGATTGAACGATGCGGATAGTGACTTTTTTTTACGATTTTTAGTATCCAGCCAATCTGCAATTATGTGGATGAGCGCGTTGTATGTGTTGGCAACGCTGACATACTTTGTTTCTTTTATCGGACGTTCTGAATTTGCTGGAAAAGTGGCGAGTGCGATGACGTGGTCGGCAACGACGATGGGCTTGGTAGGTTTGATGGTGCGTTGGAGAGAGTCCTACCTAATTGGTTTGGATGTTGGGCATATCCCCGTCAGCAATTTGTATGAAGTATTTATTTTATTCTCGATTATTACTGCATTGCTGTATTTGTTTTATGAACGCCGGTATCAAACGCGTGCCTTAGGTAGCTTTGTATTGCTGGTGATAAGCGCCGCTGTCGCTTTTTTACTCTGGTATACCTTCGATAGGCAAGCAGCAGATATTCAACCTTTAGTGCCAGCATTGCAAAGTTATTGGATGAAAATACACGTACCCGCAAACTTTATCGGCTACGGCGCATTTGCGATAGCTGCCATGGTCGGCACTGCGTACCTTGTACGTGCTGGAGCGGAACAGCGGCACTCAAACGGGGTTGCATTGACGTTGCCATCATTAGAAATTCTAGATGACCTTATGTATAAATCGATTGCATTAGGGTTTGCATTCTTTACATTGGCAACGATATTGGGCGCTTTATGGGCTGCAGAAGCATGGGGCGGTTATTGGTCTTGGGACCCAAAGGAAACGTGGGCACTTATCGTTTGGTTAAATTATGCGGCATGGCTGCATATGCGTTTAACTAAAGGTTGGCGCGGCAAACCGATGGCAGCTTGGGCAATCATTGGTTTATTCGTTACTTTATTCGCCTTTTTGGGGGTTAATATGTTTTTGTCGGGCTTGCATTCATATGGTGAACTTTAGTCGTTTAAATAGTTAGGAGATCGAAAATGGGTAAATTATGTTTCGTTATATTATTGATGGCGTCGCTTAATGGTGCCGCTTTATCAGCTGAGGCTGTGGCGTACGATGAAGGAATTGATTATCAGTTAATAACACCTACTCAACCAACGGATGACCCTGACAGAATAGAGGTTGTAGAAGTCTTTTGGTATGGTTGCCCACACTGTAATCACTTTGAGCCGAGCCTAGGCACATGGGTAAAGAGTATTCCTAGTGATGTTAATTTTTATCGGATACCTGCTATTTTTGCACCGGCATGGGAAATACATGCGAGAGCTTATTTTACGGCAGAAATTTTAGACGTATTGGATAAGTCTCATGCAGCCTTTTTCCATGCGATTCATGTCGAACGTAAGTCATTAAATACAGTGGATAAATTAGCATCTTTTTATGCTAACTACGGTGTAGATGAAGATTTATTCAAAAAAACATATAAGTCTTTTGTCGTTAATACACAGGTGTCGCGTGCAAAAGATATGATAAATCGCTATGGTATAACAGGTGTGCCGGCCATTGTGGTTGAGGGTAAGTACTTGGTAACGGGTCCAATGGCCAAGAGCTATCAGAACATGATAAAAATAACAGATTTTTTGATAGCAAAAGAAAGGCGTGCGAAGAAATAATGGCGCGCTCGGCGGGAGTCGAACCCACGACCTTCGGCTTCGGAGGCCGACACTCTATCCAGCTGAGCTACGAGCGCATAAAAGCACATTATAACGCGTAATGAATTTGGCAATTTAAATTTAAAGGCAATTAAAACGACGTTAATGCAATAAATTTTTGGCTAACAATAAATTGAAGTTATAATTACACAATATTTTATTGAGTATTATGGGGAAAGTACGTGAGTGAAGATAAAAAAGTATTAAATAGTTTAGCAATGGTTATTGGCGGTTTAGTTTTAATTGCGGTTATTATTTCAATCGTGGCAGTTAATTTAACTGATGGCGATTCTTCCGACAGTATTGCTTGGCAAGAAAAAAAGGTATTAGATAGAATTAAACCTTTGGGTGAAGTTGCAACAACGGCAGCTGAAGCGAAACAGGCAAGCCCTAAGGTTGATGCGCCTGAAGTAGTGACTGAAAAAGCGGGCCCTTTAACAGCAGAGCAAGTGTATAACACGGCATGCTTGGCTTGTCATACTACTGGCGCCGCAGGTGCGCCAAAAGTTGGTGATATAGCTGATTGGGCACCTCGGATCGCTCAAGGTGATGATGTATTATTTGAACATGCGACTAAAGGCTTTAAAGGAATGCCTCCAAGGGGTGGCTCGCCTCAGTTGACGGATAAAAATATTACAGATGCTATCCAATTTATGGTGAGAAAAAGTCAGTAGACACATTAATTAAGTAAGCTTTTCATAAGGGCTAGGTTTTCCTGGCCCTTTTTCTTTTTCTCAGTAGGATCTTGCTTATTAACAGCGGCCCAATTTAATTCTTCTTGTGGTAGTTCGGTTAAGAATCGACTGGGTTCCGTAGAAATTAAATCACCATATCTTTTTCGTTGTGAGCAATAACTAAACGTTAGTTGTTTTTGTGCTCTGGTTATGCCGACATAGGCGAGCCTTCGTTCTTCTTCAATTTGCTCGCTGTCTATGCTGTTTTGATGGGGTAAAATCCCTTCTTCCATGCCAATAAGGTAAACATATGGGAACTCCAATCCTTTAGCTGCGTGTAATGTCATGAGCTTAATTTGATCTGTTTTCTCTTCTTCTTCATTTCTTTCGAGCGTATCTAATAGCATCATACGGTTAACGATGTCACCTAGAGAACGCTGTTGCTCAGACTTTTTTGCGACATTTTCAATCCACTTTATTAGCTCTAATACGTTGTCAATTTTCCGTTGAGCTTGCTTTTCGCTGTTTGCATGGGCCTTTATCCACTCAAAGTAATCAATATCAGTAATCATCTGGTGTAGTAATTCAATGGGTTCGTCAGTTGTTGCTGCTTTATCTGATAAAGCCATAGACCATTCACAGAATTGACGAAGTTTGAATAGCGCTCGTTCGTTTAAAACTTGCTCGAGACCCAATTCGTAACAAGCCTCAAATAAGCTGATCTGTCGCTCGTTTGCGTAGTGCGCTAATTTCTCAATGGTGTTGGTGCCAATTTCACGGCGTGGGGTGTTGATGATGCGTAAAAAAGCACTATTATCATCGGGGTTGATTAGGAGTTTGATATAGCTAAGTACGTCCTTAATTTCGCTACTGGCAAAAAATGAGCTACCACCACTAATATCATACGGGAGCGATAATTCTCGTAGGCTTTTTTCCAATAAACGTGCTTGATGGTTACTACGGTATAAAATGGCAAAGTCACTATTTTTGGCACGTTGTTTGAATTTATGGCGTGATATTTCAGAGGCTATTTGTTGAGACTCAGCAAATTCATCTTTGCATTTGATGACCGTAATCGGTGTTGTATCCTCAATATTACTCCATAATTTTTTTTCTATTAAATGAGGGTTATTACTGATTAGCTGATTGGCGGCTTTAAGGATGCGTTGGTTGGAACGGTAATTTTGCTCCATTTTGACAATCTCCAACCGCGGGAAATCTTTTTTAAGTTGAAAAAGATTCTCAGGATTGGCACCACGCCACGCGTAAATAGATTGGTCGTCATCGCCGACAACGGTAAAGTTTCCAATAGGGCCGACCAATAATTTAAAAAATTCATATTGGCTGGTATTAGTATCTTGGTATTCATCCAATAATAAGTAACGAGTGGTGTTTTGCCATTTTTCTAAAATAGCAGGGTGATCTTTAAATAATTGTAAAGGCGTTAAAATTAAATCGTCGAAATCAACGGCATTGCAGATCAGAATATAGCGCTGATACTGTTCATATAATGCTGCCGCGAATTGTTGTTGAGCATCTTCGGCAATAGCGGCGGCTTGGATGGGTGATAAAGCTTGATTCTTCCAATCTGAAATAAGCCACGAGAGCGGGGGGATTTGTGCTTTATCAATGGGGTGTTTGTTTGAATCTAAGATGTCTTGAATAATTTTAATTTTATCTTGTTCATCTAAAATGCTGATGTTTTTCTTTAGACTCAAGGTTTGATGTTCTTTACGGATTATTTCGAGCCCTAGAGAGTGAAATGTTGAGATTCGAACGTGTTTGGCGTTCTTGTTTTTTACTATTTTATCAACTCGAGCACGCATCTCACGAGCAGCCTTATTGGTGAACGTAACGGCGACAATGTGTTTGGCCTCAATGCCAGTACTAATTAAGTGTGCAATTTTTTCGGTGATTACGCGGGTTTTTCCACTGCCAGCGCCGGCGATGACTAATAAGGGTTTGTCCGTTGTGGTAACAGCATGGTGTTGTTCAGGGTTGAGGTTCGGCACAGCAAATGTTGGTTACATTATTAATGCTAAATTTTACCAATTATAAAAACTAAATGACGGACTTATTGGTTGTTTCGTCGGTCCATTCGGCGGTAACTTAATGCTTCTGTTAGGTGTTTGCGCAAAATATTATTTTCGCCATCCATATCTGCTATGGTTCTAGATACGCGAAGAATGCGGTGATAAGCGCGGTGCGATAAACCCAATTTATCCATAGCTTGTTCCAGTAATTGATGATCCTCATCGCTGAGCTGACAAAATTGTTTGATACCAGTAGTTGATAGTAAGTGGTTGGAATAACCTTGGCGCTGTATTGATTTGTTAAGTGATTGTTGTACTCGAGCAGCAATAGCCAAGCTGCTTTCCTCGCCACCTTGAGTGCCTTCCCTTAGCATTTGATGAGGAATGCGGGGCACTTCAATATGCATGTCGATTCGGTCTAATAATGGCCCAGAAATTTTGTTTCGGTAGCGAGAAATTTGTGACTGCGTGCATTGGCAACGTTCGGATGCGTCACCCAAGTAGCCGCAAGGACATGGATTCATTGCGGCAATTAATTGAAACCGTGCGGGAAATTCTGTTTGATGATTGGCGCGGGAAATAAATATGCTGCCGTTTTCAATCGGTTCGCGGAGCACTTCGAGTACCTTTCTATCGAATTCAGGTAACTCGTCTAAGAAAAGAACGCCATTATGTGCCAGTGATACCTCTCCGGGTTTGGGGTGGCTGCCACTGTCAGTTCCAGTAATTAATGCTACTAATACAAAATTAATGCTTTAAGTAAAAAGCATTTCCAGTAATTAGTGCTACAATCTTTCTTTTTTATTTAAATTTAGCGTGAAAATATCTCAAAAAAGAAGAAAGATAGGCTATACGTACAGTAGCCTTTCAGGCTCGCTTCCCTTTAGAAAACTAAAAAGTATAGATTTTGAGTCGACCTTAGAGAGGGACTTATTGATCTCATTAGAGCATGACTCTACTGTACTAGATGTGATTGAACAACCAGTAACAATCGAATACATTAATAAGAACGGTCGAGAAGCAAGTTACACGCCTGACTTCCTAGTCAGCTACTCGATAGCGTATGGAGAAAGTAAGGCGCCTTGTTCAAAACTAATAGAAGTGAAGCCCACCGAAATACTTTGTAATGACTGGGAATCTCTAAAGCAAAAATTTAAAGTAGGGGTTGCGTTTGCAAAAGAGAATGACTATATATTTAAAATTTACAATGAAGCACGGATCCATACGAAATATTTTTACAATGTTAGGTTAATTAAAATGTACCGAAATTATAAGCCTACTAGGGATGTTGCTGACCAAGTTTATAGGGAAATAATGTTAAACGATGCACTTTCAGTTCAGGGGTTAGCGGAAGCTTTTAAGAAGACAAATAGCTCAATAGATAACCTATTTAAAGTGGTGTGTTATTTGCTTATGGTTAAAGTACTTGAATGTGATATGACTCACCCACTTAGCGAAACATCACTTATATGGATGAAAAAGTAGTGAGTAGGTGAAGAAAGGAAAGCATCAACAAGGAAAAAGAGCAAATCGTGCAGGGGTTACATTTAAGCCTAACGATTATGTTGTTTTTAATGGGGATATTTTTAAAATCACTCAGGTAATAGATTTTCAAAAATTAGTTGGCATTAACATTAAAACAGGTAGTAATTCTGTTTTGAATGTAAGCAAATTGTCTGCAATTGAAGACAATTCCAATAACGGCTTTAGTCATGTTGATTTGGAAGACGTTACTGACGCAGGCTGGAAAACGATAGAGCGTCGTTTTTCGGCTATAGAGCCTTTAATTGGAGGGGCTACTCGCAAAGAGGTGGAAAAGCGTTCTGTCGAAATTGGGAAGCACTATACAACGTTGTATCGTTGGTTAAAAAAATATAAGTCTATGGCTGTTATGACAGTACTAATACCCATAAGGCCAGGGAGTGTCCCTGGTAGCACAAGGATCTCGCTAGCGGCAGAGTTGGCAATTAAAATAGCTATTGAAGAACACTACTTAACTAGGCAACGGCCATCAATACAAAGAGTTATTGAGCGCGTAATAATTGATTGCAAACGAAAAAACATACTAGCTCCAAGTAAAAATACTATTAGAGCTCGAATTAAAAATATTTCAGAATATGATCGAATAAAAAGGCAAGGGAATAAATCTAAAGCACGAACAATGTTCGACCCTGCCCCTGGTGTATTCCCTCATGCAAATTATCCGCTTTCTGTTGTTCAAATTGATCATACGCCGATGGACATTATACTTGTTGATGATGAGCACCGCCTTTCAATTGGGAGGCCTTGGATAACTCTAGCAATAGATGTTTATAGCCGCATGATTACAGGTTATTACTTATCGTTGGATGCTCCAAGCTCAGCGTCTGTTGCCATGTGTATAGCTAATTCGATTCTTCCTAAAGAAGACTGGCTACGATTGCATGATGTTGATGCTAGTTGGCCTGTTTGGGGGGTTATGGAGACAATTCACGTTGATAATGGGGCGGACTTTAGGGCTGACACACTTGAAAAATCTTGTTTGACATACGGCATTAACTTGGAATTTAGACCAGTTGGGAAACCGAACCTTGGGGGGCATATAGAGCGTTTATTAGGTACGGTATTGAAGCATGTTCATGATTTACCCGGTACAACATTTTCTAATGTAAAAGAAAGAGACTTATACGACTCTGAGAAAAATGCAAGCATGACCTTCTCGGAATTTGAGAGATGGCTAGTTACTTATATTACAAAGGTTTACCACAAACGAAAGCACCGTACTTTAAAGATGTCTCCAGAGGAAAAATGGACAATTGGGGTTTTAGGGGATTCGCATTCAGCTGGCATTGGGTTGCCGGAAAAGCGACAGGATGATCAAACGGTTCTTCTTGATTTTATGCCAATGTTTAAACGAACAATTCAAAAAACGGGTGTGAGTATTGAAGGGTTAACTTATTATGATTTTTCCATGCGTTCGTGGATAAATGTAGTAGACACTAAAACAAATAAGAAAAAGGAGTTTGTTTTCCGGCGTGACCCTAGAGATGTTAGTCGTATTTGGTTTTATGAGCCAAAACAACAAATGTATTACAAGTTGCCTTTAACTAATCAAGCTATACCAGCCATGAGTTTAAGTGAGTACCGTCTGATTTCAAAGAGAATTAAGGAAACAGGTGGTGTAAAGTCGGACCATGCTTTAATTAACGGTTTAGCGGAGCTGAATGAGCAAGTGGCAGTTGCACAAAAGAAAACTAAAAAAGCTCGGCGAAGTGTTCAAACTAAAAAAACGCATAAGAGTGCTGGCCCGATTATTAAGAAAACACCTAAAATAAAAATTCCTGATGAGGATGATCTCTGGGATGAAGACGTGGAGTCGTTTGATTGATGAGTAACTACGGGCATATTAAGAAAGAGTTCCATAACCTTTTACAGTTGAGCGATGAAAAACGTATTGAGTCTCTATACGAGCCGATATGGATTAATTACCCAAAAACACAAGACATTATCAAATTGTTAACGAGCCTAATAAATAGGCCGAAAATACTGAGAATGCAAAATTTACTCATTATCGGTGAATCTAATATGGGTAAGACATCAATTATTTCACAGTTTACAAAAGCTAATCCTGATGTAGTAATTGAGGACGAGGGAAATATATCAAAAGCTGTGAAACCAGTTGTCCTAGTTCAGTTCCCTGCGTCGGCCGACGAAAGAGGTCTTTATATTTCTATTATCGAA
>NVSW01000066.1 GCA_002401365.1 Piscirickettsiaceae bacterium
TCATCTTGCGCAAAACCAATGGCATCTTCACAATATATTCTGTGCTCCAGCCCATTATTAGCTTGTTCCCATGTTTTACCAGCATCTTCACTTCGATAGATACCCTTTCCACCTCGATAAACTCCGGTATCTTGCCCTGATGCTGCTATTAGAATATCTGCCTTATCCGGATGCACTATAACCCTATGTAAGTCATGCCCTATACCTGTTGCAGCAGACCATGTTTCACCTCGATCGTGGCTAATTAAAAAAGAACCTACTTCGATTAAAGCGTAAATAGTATTTGAATTAGAGGGGCTAACAACTATTGAGCGTACATGTGCAATTTTTGGCGGTACCGGAAAACTCCAATCTTTAGACTCAGGAACTTTGCTAAGGTCGCCACAAGCCAACCACTTTGCACCATCGTAACGATAGATTGCAGCTGGCTCTGTACCTGCGTAAATGCAAGTAGAATCTTTCGGGTCAATAGCCAACGAACGTACATCTTTATGCGGCAAGTCAACTGTTATGTCTTGCCAGCTGAATCCAGCATCAAGCGACATAATAACGCCCTTCTTGAACATACTTACAACAATAGTCTTACCTTGAGTTGCCATTGCCATAAATTGGTTGCCCTTATATACAGCATCACTAACATCACCAGCATCGTTTAATGTAAATAGCCCTCGTTCACCAGCACAAATTAACATGTTATCTCCTATTACTTATTCGGTTATGTAAAGGTAATTAAATACGTTGATAGTCAAGAAAAGGCGCTGGAATATGAAGCTCATGTGACACAGTGATTGCATCTACGTGACAATCAATTGCACATAATCGGCATGAGTGACATTCATTAGGATAGGCCACAACAACCTTCCAGCCTTTTACTTCCCAAGGATTGCCATCTTCAACCAGGCGGATCACATCCGTTGGGCAACTATCGATGCAAACATTGCAACCATCACACAAGTCTAAATCTATATGTTCGATCATTGTTATTTCTCCTCTACATAGCGTTCAGGAACAGGGTATGGGCTTGGCAACCTTCCTGTGGGGGGTTTAATTCGCCATTTGTCGTAATCTAAATCATGGTGTGTAAAAACAGGGTCTTCTTTGCCTTCTACCTTTTTGACTAACAGCCATTTAAGCCAGTTATCATTGTCCTGATATGGGTAATCAACACGGAACAATTCCCCTCGACTTTCAGTTCGCTCTAGCATTGCATAGCAAGCCAATATTGCCATATCCAAGTAATTTTTAACTTCATGCGCCTTTTCTAACTCATGCATGTCGGGTGCATAAATCTTAGGTATTCTTTCTTCACGCACCGTTTTAAGTTGGTTAATAACGTGCTTAATCCTCTTTTCTGTTTTAAATAATGCGAACTCCGCAGTAGATGTAATCTTACCAATCTCCATCCAAATATCAGATGGCCTAACTTGGCGGAGTTTTTTCATCGGTTTAAAATATGCAGCTAAGATTTCATCAATACGCTCCTCATTAACCGATGGGATTTCCAGTTCATCGGAACGTTTTTTTGCATGCTCAGCGGCACGGTGCCCCCCCACCATTGAAAATGTCGAAATACCACTGCCCGATATACCTGACATTAAGTGCGGACAAGATGTGCCGTAACCCGTCGCATACAGCCCAGGAATACTGGTTTCAGCATTAAGGTCAATATTCGGCCCACTAGAACTTAACGTACCGATAACAACGAAGGGCCCCAACTCTAATGTATCTTTAGAGGGATCAATATTGAACTCTTTAAAAGCACTTTCAACTGAAGGACTAACCTCATACAGCACCTTCATATTTTCTTCTGATACATGGCGAAGGTCTAAATAGCATGGCCCTCTTCCTTCAATATTTTCTGTAATAATCGCTCTGGCAATTTGAAACAAACCAGATAGTTCACCCCAGATTGGGTCATATCTATCCATAAAACGCTCATGGTTAGCATTTTTAAAGTGTGCGCCTACACCCTGTATTTTTGCCTGGCCAGGTGTGAAAAACTTATTATTAAAGTTGCTCCATGCAGCAAACGTAGCAAACTCCATCCCCGCAAACTCAACACCTGCCCTCCATGCTGCAGCATGTATTTCACCCGTACAGTGATCACCAAATGCATAATGAATTTTTGGATAAAAAGGCCCACCATTTAATATAACGCTTTTCGCTTTAAATACATGCGGCTGTCCAGTACGAATGTGTACGCCAACAGCGCCAACAATTGAGCCGTTAGTAGGGTATTTATTATCACTAGTTAATAACTCAATAACAGCTACCTTTTCAACTAGCTTGACTCGCTTGGCTTTCATTCTGCGTCTAAGTATTTCCATGCATGCACGACCATCAACACCCAATGTAGTCCCAAGTTTATGGCCGCGAACTTTGACGTACCTTAAATTGCCTTCAGCATCTTTAGCATAAGGAACACCTAACTTAATCATCTCCTGAGTTCTGTCATAAGCTTCTAAAATGTATTGCTCCACCCAGTCCTGATCAGCCATGTAATTAGCACCAACCACGAACTCATTCATCCACGCGTCTAGCTCTTCGCCTTCAACCTTCTTATTTGGTGCATATTGGCTATGTACATAGGTTGATGGACCTGCGCGTGATACCACTGCTTTCTCCACTAATGTAACACTCTGACCTAACTCCACTGCCCGTAGCGCTGCCACTGCGCCCCCAAAGCCACCACCTATAACCAATACATCTGATTCAAAATCTAATCTATTCACAATCTATCCCTCTTAATTTATCTATAACAAGCTCAGCATATTCGCCATCAGAATTGAATTTTGCGTGATTAACACCTTTCTTTTAACCAGCTCAAACTTCCCTTCGCCCATAATTCGCCAAACATCTTGCCGACGTGCAGCGATATGTTCTTCATTATCTAACAAACGATTTCGCATAAACACAAGCACCGAGTCCACTCTTAGCTCTTGCGTGTTTTCTCCATAGCCAACTTCAATGTTAGAAATACTACGTACCTCACGTGGACGAGGGTCAAGACTCGATTGCATGGGTTTAGATAAACGCTTTAAACGCAAATCCATTGAACTCATGTCGTCATCATAATGATCATTATCAATAGCCCACTCCGCTCTTTTTTCTCTTACATAACGGCTACGACGGGCCGGAATCCAGTAGTGCAGGTCTGCTGCTAACAATTCTCGCCAACCGTCAAAGTTAAAATCATCTAATAAGCGAGCCTCATAAAATAGGCACTGCTCGACTTCGTGATGCAACTCCATACTCACCTTTTCTTCAGTCGTAGTCATTATTCGGCTCCTTCTATACGTCTTGGTTTATCCAAAGGGATATCACTTGATTTATCCGCTTTCATAAACAACGCCCAGCGCCGGTAATAGCCCCTAAATCCAGTATCTGACAAACGCTGATCAGTCAACCCAGGCAGATCATCTCGGTGCTGTTCACGCCCAAGACCCATTGAATAATTTGAAATTAATTTAGACCCTTGATAAGAAGAAACGGTATTATTAATACGTTCCATGTTGGCGCAATCATCGGTCTCAAATAACCCAGACGTTCCCAGCATTCGAGCATTGGCTTTTACCTGATCTCGCTTAAGCTCAGCAGGTACATCCTTTTCCACCACCGTCCACATCCAAATTTCACACTCATTGGGACCTAATGGATGAATTACCCTGAACGTAAACCCAGGGACAAACATGAAATTTGGGAAGATCCCACCATTAATTGATGAGCCTGGCATCATGCCTCTACGAGGGCCCAGCTGTTTAATATAATTTTCACGTTGCGAACCTAGGTAAGCAGCCCATTCACCCATGTTTTTATTCAACACATAGGCACCCATGCCGTCGAATTGCATGCCCATGCTATGGCCATTAACCGTAACAGCAATACCAAGCGCATCACCTTCTTTACTATCATCTTCCTCTATTCCAATACCACCTTCTTTTCCTTCCAGGCAAACTCTTACCGCTGGACCATGAGCAGGAAAAACATGGTAGGTGTCAGCAAATATATTTTCTGAAGCGATTTTCCAATTGCATTGCAAGCGTTGACGCATTGGCCCACCGAGGAATTCAACACCTGATGGCAAGGGGGAAAAGACTGTATCTGCGTACCACTTGTAGTCGCCTAAATAATCTTCAAGGGAGGGCGCTTGCTCATCAAAGTTTCCAAAATATAACCCTTTGTACGACTCAATCCGAATGGGCCGTAACCCATGCTGTTCTTTGTTGAGTTCGTTATGCCAGCCACTATTCCCTTCCTGAGGTGCATCTAACAAATCACCGCTCGCCCCATACACCCAGCCGTGGTACGGACATGTAAAACTACTTGCATTGCCCTCTTCGGAAGCGCATAACAATGGTCCCCTATGTCTACATGCATTTAAGAAAGCTTTTAAGGTTCCATCTTCTTGATGAATCACAATGACCGGATCCTCACCCATAAAAGTTGTTAAATAATCCTGCGGGTTAGGTAGCTGAGTTTCGTGTGCCAAAAACAGCCAGCTACGGCCAAACACTTGCTTCATCTCCAGCTTATAAATATCTGCATCGCTAAATACTTCGCGACCTACGTATGCGCCATCTTCACTAACCAGCTTGTCTATATCAACCACTGCGCTTCTCCTCAAAAATTAAGTTTTTAGCCAACTCGTTAAAAATTCTTTGTTAAACTCTGAGATTGATGCTACGCCAGTATTTGCTAGCTTTATTGACATTCATCAATGAAAAATAAGTTTTTGATAAAAAAAGAACAACTTTAACCTTTACAAGCATTTACATCGCATCAACATCTATCTGATAACTAACCTTAGGCCTATCGCTTCCTTTATGCAGCTCAAGAAGCCTATTTTTAATACCCTCATCATCTATCGTTTTCCGTTCCTGTTGACGTAGCAGTTCAAGCCATGACTCTGCCATATAAACCTCTGAATAGGATTGCTCATTCTCACTATCATTAAATAGTTGCCAAAAATATGCACCATCCCTCTTTCTAATACGGCAGCTTTTGTTCATCAGTAAAAAGAACTCAGCTTCATCCGTTGTTGAAATGCTGTACCGAATGGTTACCATTACTGGGCCTTTATTGTGCTCATGGCCATCAACAGGATAAAGAACCGGCCAATTGGTAGATGCCGTTAGATTCAAAACCTCATCACGGATATAAAATCTCTTACTCAGCATCGTACTTAACAACAAACCTGATGCAGGGATTGCTATCGCTATGGTCAAACCATAAACATCCGCTAAATAGCCCCATAAAAAGCTCCCTAATGCCATGCTTCCACCAAAACATACCATCAGCACGCCCAAACCACGTGCTAAAACCCACCTAGGCAAGGCTAGTTGAGTGGCAACACTTAAGCATGAGAAGCTTAAAATCCAAGAAACCCCCAATATAATAATCATCAGAAGTAACGTATATTGATTGGGTATAAATGCAATTAAGAACAGCACGGCAGACAACATAAGCGATGCCAAAGTAACAATACCGCTCCGTGACAAATGACGATGACAGCGCGGAAGTAAAACCGCCCCGATGATGGTGCCTATACCTACAATCGTCATGAGCAAACCAAACCCATTAGCGCTCATTGCCATTTGACGAATGGCAATCACTGGCAATAGCGCCCAGGAGACACTTGCAAAAAAGAAAAAAGCCGAACTTCTTACCAGCACTGTGCGTATTTCAGGAGAATTATATGAGTAGCGCAAGCCCGACTTTAATGCACCATAGAATTGTTCGACTGGTATCGAAGACATTGAGGTCGTTTTAGTTGACTGCCAATGATAAGCAGCATAAATCATCGGTAAAAATGAAATTGCATTAATGGCAAAAACTACCGTTGTACCAAAAGTATAAATGATATAGCCACCAATGGCTGGGCCAATGGCTCTGGTTACATTATTGCTCAATGTATTCAGGGTTATGGCACTTGGCAAATCCTCTCGCGGTACAAAGTCTGGTACGCTTGCAGCCCACGCAGGCCGCATCATCGTATTACTGATATTCAGCATAAATGTAAGCAACAGTAATACAAAAGGAGTCAAATTCCCTCTATATGCCGCAAAGGTTAAAACTAGCGCCGACAAAAACAAAACCACATTAAATATAAATAATATACGTCGTCGGTTGAAGATGTCTGCTAGTACACCGGACGGGTAAGCCAACAAAAGAAATGGCAACGATATTGCAGTTTGTACTAGCGCAATATGTAAGCTTGAACTAGTCAATGTGGTCATTAACCATATGACGCCAATCTCATTCATCCATGAACCAATATTTGAGATTGTAATAGCCACCCAGACTAAACGAAAAAATTTAGACTTAAAGGGTCTTGTTAATGAGTCATTCATGTCCTAAGTCCATTTTTTATGTGCTCTACTTATCAGCACCTAGTCTAAAACTATTACATTCAATAGCATGACCATTACAATAAAAAAAAATAAAACAGACATTGATTTAAGTCAATGAAAAGGCCTCCCGTTGTATTTAAGCAAGGGATTGCACCATATCAATATAATGATGCATGCAGTCGCGCACTATCAACGCGACTAGAATTTAGTTAAGGTTCCACAAAACTGCCCTACTGGGGGTTTTTCGTGTAACCTCCATGTATTATTATTATTTTGTAAGGAAATGTCCGGGCCTAATACACCAATCCGTAATGACTGTGATGAGTGCGCACTAGCCAGCAGGTGCTTCCCTGCTTTTATTTCAGTAGAAAAACGTTTTCGCGTCACTCAAATAATTACTACTAATTTGACCTACGATAAGACTGCTCTTTTATACCGCCAGGGAGAGAAAACAAAACACATTTATATTATAAAGTCTGGTTCATTTAAGACGTATATCAGCAACCCCAATGGAACAGAGTACATCAATGGGTTCTACATGACTGGTGACATTATTAATATGGAAAGCGTGGATCAAGGCATACACCTTAACTCGGCATCTGCTCTAGAAAACAGCATGGTTTGCAAGGTCAGTTTTCTGAGATTAACCATATTAAAAGATGAGTTTCCGACACTTGCGAACATGGCAATCAAGGTTTATAGCCAAGCATTAGCCCTTTCTCAAGATCTTCTCAAATGCATTTCAAAACAATCAGCAACCTCCAGGCTAGCCACCTTTTTACTTATTATTAATCGTCGACAAAACATTCAAAACCAAGACCCAGACAAAATTTATTTAAGCATGAGTCGACAAGATATCGCTAATTATCTTGGCTTGGCAATTGAAACTTTAAGTCGTGTTTTTACAAGGCTAAATGAAAGTGGCTGCATTATTAAACATAATAGGCATAGCGACCTATCTATTCATGACAGAGATTTGTTACAACGTTATGCATCTGGTATCGAGAACTAACAAACGTAACAACGTTACAACGCCCACTAGTAAGCAAAAATAAGACCGCAAAGCGGACTGAATTAACCAACTGGACAATCTAAAAGAATTTTAGCTGGAACGAGAAAATTTGAACCTTTTCGGTAGCAAACAGTAAAAACATATTGGCAATATGATTTTTTATAACTCTCTTTCATCAACTCGCTCCCTCAGCGTTTTCTGTTTGTCTTACAAGTGATATTCGAAAATCAACTACACAAAAGCTTACAACTGGCAGTTAAAAAGGGATTTTGGTGCGCTACAAAGACGCGGCTAAATTTTATTTTTCGCTATCGTGGTTTACAACCTATACTTACTAACCCACCAATAAGTCCTTACTCAGCACCAAATACTTGCATCACTTCTTTATGCCAACCATAGTAATAGTAGCAAGAATTTGGCCTCGATATATCAACTCAGTATTCATTTCCGTTGATAATACTAACTGGTTTGTAAAAAACTAACCCGTGTGCTTGGGCAATATCTGCCCATGTGTTGAAACAAAATACGGGACAATATATGTAAGCAATATTTGAGTAACTGTTTGTATATTCACACTTTCGCCATAAAACACATCAAAATGATTAATGACATTTAAAAGCGTCCCAATAATAAGAGCTACTTTTAATGCCCGCCACATTATCTGGCGTTGAACAGCTTTTTTAATGGTTTTTTTCATCCAAAAGTTATCAACCTAAGAAGACTTCAATAGTTTCCAATCATTTCATTAACACTCAGATACCTATCTGGTAACTAGGTTAAGTGCTCCACAAATTAAATTTGTATAAACAACCAGCTTTTCATCCCGCCATTCAGCAAAAATAACGTCAACATCTGTTTGACTAGCGTCACCAATGGTCAATGTTAACGTTCAAATTCTCCTGATCCTACAACAGCAAAATACTGACATAGCCATAACTTTCACATTAAACACAAACTTTTTATTGCGTATAGATTCACAGCCTAAAACAATCCAAATCATTAGCGAAACTTACCAGCCCTGTATAACTCTGTTGAATTAATTGCCCAGTCTCTAGCTCATGCCCTATTGTTCTACTCATACGATGGGATAACACCAACTGCTTCACGTTGGCGTATTTTGCAACTTTTCCAATAACTGAAGGCGGCATATGTAATGCGCGAGCGACACCTTTCGCACTTTCTGGAATTGCATTATGAGCCACTAGTAAATCAGAATTTACTGCGAGCTTTTCCAGGCTATGATTATCACCGTTCATATCACCTGAAAAACTGATGGAATGACCTCCAATATCAACTCGCCAAGCTAGTGCAGGAAGAGGGCCATGATGGACAGATATTGCGCTGATTTTAATTCGATTATTTTGAAACCCTGCCCATACCGTTTCTTTATTGAAGGGTATGTCGTAACCCTTTATTTTGTAATGACATGTTTTGGACGAATCAACAAAATCACTTAAATAACTGAACGCACCGTTTGGCGATCCAAACAAGGATGCAAGGAATGTCTTAGTTGATGGCATTATTTTATTACCGCTAGGCCCAAATAAAGGCAAGTCTCGTGTCCTATCACCAAAATACGAGGCTTTTATAAATGCAGGCAAATCAGCACTATGGTCAACGTGAAAATGTGAGAACACGATGGCATCTAAATCTTCAAATTTAGCGCCCGACAAACCAAAATTTAATGCGCTCCCAGCACCTGCATCTACCAATAAACGAGATTTTCCATCTAGCCATACTATATAACTACTCGATGCTCGCCCATCTTGTAATATTTCTGGGCCACCAGAGCCCAATACTTGCAACCAAACACCATCGCCACCACAACTAGAACTGGCGATACCTATTTTTGGCATTAATACGACAACAAAAAGTAATAAAATTAATATGTAACACCCGTAACAACCAAGTTTGCTATCATTTTTCTTGCAGCCCATTTATTAAGACACCATCTGGCGAAAATGATGGAAAAGGCCGTGTTTTTGCGCTGGTACGATATGTTCAGATTTTTTCTTTTTTTCAATTGCCGCTCGCCTGTCCGCAGCAATATTCGCTCTCAACACAAAACGTTGCCTTTCTTCCGGGGTCAAATCACCCATAAGAGTTCCTTTTATTTTTTTTTTAGGTCTAGTTGTTTTAGATTTTGGTGAACAGCACATAATAATTTCTCATTATTGTCTCTTATTAAGAGACCTTAAGAAGGGCCCTTTTATTACACAACGTTTATTTTTATTCATTCGTATGGATAGATGCATTCATTAAACTCATTACCCCAACAATTACCCACGATATGTATTACAAAAATAAATTATTAGTTAATACAGGCGCCAAAAAAACCTAACCATACTCCCTCATAAAATCATCAAAAGTGGCTTCACCTAGTTAACCGGTTAGACACTAGCAATAATACAAACGCGCCCTTGTAAGAGAGCCGCAACCTCTGCGTCAGTATTGAATTGTTGCTCTGGCCTCATT
The DNA here is from genome assembly GCA_002401365.1 of Piscirickettsiaceae bacterium. GTDB lineage: Bacteria > Pseudomonadota > Gammaproteobacteria > Methylococcales > Cycloclasticaceae > Cycloclasticus. Next base: position 9,838 of record NVSW01000066.1, read on the forward strand.
TCGTTTCAAAATTGACAGGATTCAACTGTCTGCATAACGTGATTTCTTTATAAAAACGCCTTTATTTCATTAAAAGAATTTTCTACTAAAAACACCGATTATTTATTGGGGGATTACAGTTATCCCCATTATTTAGGTTTTCTAAAACGTAAGGTCATGCGATCACTTTCACCGATAGCAAGATATTTCGCCCGGTCCTTTTCACCTAGGCGTAATGTGGGAGGTAACGTCCAAACGCCTTTAATATGGGTTTTTGTATCTTTCTTATTAGCATTTATTTCTGACGTTGCTTCCAAGACAAAGCCAGCTTGTTCAGCTAAAGAAATCACTAAACGCTCGCTGAGATAGCCAGACTGTTTCATTGTCTCTATATCTGTATCAGGATAAGCACGGTGGTCAGTAATCCCTAAAAATCCACCTGGCTTTATGACGCGATAAAATGCTGAAAACATATTATTTTCATACCCACCTTTAAGCCAGTTATGGACATTCCTAAATGACAAAACAGCATCAACACTATTTTCAGTGCCTAGTTTCCAATAGTCTGGTGGACCTAACTCAATAATGTCAGCTTGATCATAGTAGGCAGGTGATTTGGCCATCCATTGAATATAATTGCGCTGCATGGTCTGACGCCATTTAGGCCCCGCATGTTGAGGAAAGCCTGCTGCAATAAATTTACCACCACCCTGCTTTAAGAAAGGTGCTAATAATTCGGTATACCAACCTTTACTGGGCCAAACCTCAATGACAGTCATCTCCGCCTTAATTCCCATAAACTCTAATGTCTGCAATGGATGCCGGTACTGATCTCTTGTTTTGTTTGTTTCTAAACGATGATCACTTGCAATGATTCGACTCAAAGTCAAATCGTCAGCCTGCGTTATACCTGCCAGCAGACTTAAACACATCGCAAATGTCATCACATTAACCCGTCTTAGAAAAATCATATTTAATCACCTTGCTTCGTTAATAAAGTTTGATATTGTTCAATACGCACCCCAGTGATAATCTCAGTTACAAGAATAGGTTAAGCTGGGTTCGGTATCTGCTTAGATGATACCTAGTAATTACAGTATGCGGGCGCTAATATTTTTATAAACGCAGGTAAATCAGCACATGAATAGTTTTAAAACGAATACATTATCAGCACGGAATACTACTTACCACGCGCAGAACTATGCCAAACGGCTTATCGTCACAAGCAACCAAAAAAAGGGTTTCCGCATAATTTGTCTGAGGCACACCTGAATAGCCAATTAACAATAGGCAAACGCTAGTGCGACAACTAAGGTCACTTCACAGTGACCCCTTCTAGATAAAAGGTTAGACACTTTAAGTGATTGTTCCTTACGCAGTCACGGCAGAAAAATGAAACTTGAACTCGTTTTACCTGAAAAAACGTCAACAAAAGGCTCTGTACTTATTCATCAGATGAAATCACTGGATTTTCAAGGTAGGCAAATAAAACTTATTGAAAGATCATCTGAATCAACAGTTAGGAACGTAACGGAACTAGCGAAGGCAATCATTCAGTAAAACCCAAAAATCAAAGAAAACCATAAACTCAATCAGCTTGATTCTTGTACTCTTTACTCTTCCTATCACCACCGTGCTTTGTTCGCTTTGTTGGCCTAGAGATTAATTGACTTATCTTTTTATGGAACCCTTCCGTGCCATAGACGTCCCCGTTCATTGTTGCGTTGGTTATTTGTTGTTCTTGGGTCGGTGTGTTGGGTAAATTAACCATGTTTAAATACTGCTGCGCTCGCCGCTCTGGGGTGTTAGCTAACGCCTTATAGAGTTCATGTTCGCTGATGAGGATGTCTTTTTTACCTAACGCATTGTGCGGGTAACTGGACCACGGGTAATCCGCCATCTCTTTTACCATCTGCGCCTTAACCGGGTTCATTTCAATGTAACGGTAAAGGGTAAAAAGATAGTGCTCGCTATCCACTAGGCATGACTTGTACCGCCCTTCCCAGAGGGTGCCTGTTCTTTGTCGACTTGCATTGAAATAACGAACATATCGATTAGCCATCGTTTGCATAAACCCGCTCAGTTGTTGCTTATCTGAGGGCGTTAGAAGCAGGTGTAAATGATTCGTCATAATGACATAGGCATGCAGTTGGCAGTTAAATTTAGACAGTGCTTGCGCAATATCCGCTTTAATCCGCACCATATCATCTTCTGATTCAAAGATGTCTTGTCTATTATTCCCCCGATGGATGATATGCAAGGGTTGATGGGGAATAACTATTCTAGGTAATCTGGCCATTGAATGACCTTATCAAAACCTTAGCATAAAATCAAGCTGGCTGACCCCTTGATTTCTGAAGTTTTTTTACCTTGGGCGGCTCAAAGCTTACGCGGCGAGATATTTGCATTGTGCGAGGTACTTGAAGAACGTTCGGATGCTGCAGGGGCATTTTTTCGCTTCCGCGCCACACCCGATGTTGCCGCAAGACTGACTGAACTGGCAAACAAAGAGAAATGAGCAATTAAACCCTACGCGTAAAAAAGGGGACGTTATAAAGCTCCCCCATTAAACTGGACTCGGTTATGTATTAAATCGAGTCTAACCCTTGTTATTTCATTTGTTAGGGCTATTTCGCACGACTTATAATCGTCCTGAACTCGTTAGCATATATAAAGCCACGAAACTGAACTACGGCTATAGCAACACTTGAAGCAAAACATGCAACACGGACGGAAATAGAAAACGCCCATACCCAGTTGAATGGCTGATCATTGGTTATAGGGAATACTAATGAGACCCCATGTGATACTCGCTCAATAATTAGTAACATAACAACAGTAAAAGCATTGACAAGTATTTCCTTCTTTAATTCTGATAGCTTTGTAATCACCACATTAAATTGTTCTTTATTATTGACTCTATCATCTGTAGCAATATCTTTAATGATGCCATCTACGTAAGAATATAGAGCGTAGGAGATAGTGCCCGTTATTAAGGTTAAAACAATAAACGCAGACAATAACTCTTTGAATATCGGAGCTGCCAAGCTCTCTACATAGTACGCAACCAGTAGGGCGCTAGAAAATGCGAGTACGAATACTAATAAAAACCTAGTCATTTTCTGTATTACGATCTAGTTTCTCAGTTTCTAGCGTAACTTCTGCGACCAATGATGCATCGATCAGATCTCGTCCTGGAGCTGGAGCCCCAGTTTCCAGCTCAAGTTGTCCTTGGTTATATATTTCCTCTTCTGAAGGTATTGGTAATTCTACAGATAATGCAGCACGGTCACTAGTGTGTTTTTTCTTACCACCTCGTTCTCCTTCAGTAACTAAAGCCCAGCGACCCTCACCTTCCGCAGTATAATCAATATAATCAGCTATAGGTTCTTTTGGGATATTTAGTGATCCAGATTCATTTTCAAGAATCATAGACATTTCATCTTGACCATAAAGTTCTTTCAGATCTTTTAAGGCATCACGAGCTTTTTCATTTGTTTTGAGTATGTTGGGTGAAATTAGATTGAGTTCAAAGCGGTATATTTTTTTATGGCTATTTACTACAGACCAGAAATCTGACTTTCTAGTTTTTGCTTCTACAAATACGCGGTGGTTATA
>NVSW01000067.1 GCA_002401365.1 Piscirickettsiaceae bacterium
TGTTTTAAGTAGCTTCTGATTGCTATATATCGCCAACGTTTGTTTAGAAATACTTACAACAAGGTTTACTGGCACGTTCACGTTGTTTTTTCAAAAAGCGCAATCGACTCAACATGCGACGTGTGAGGGAACATATCCATCACGCCTGCTTTTTTTAACGTATACCCTAGCTCATTCACTAGAATTCCAGCATCACGCGCTAATGTTGACGGGTTACATGAAATGTACAAAACCTGTTCTGCTTTCCATTTAACTAACCAAGGTAAAATTTCTTTGGCACCAAGCCGTGGCGGATCAATTAATACTTTGTTATATGTTTTTAAAGCCCAAGGTTCTTTATCTATATTTTCCATTAAGTTTGAGGCATAAAAGCTTGTATTAGTTATATTATTTTTATTAGCATTAGCCTTTGCACGCTTAATTAAGTCCTCACTGCCTTCTACACCTGTGATATGCCCCGCTTCTCGAGCCATCGGCAAGGTAAAGTTACCCAAGCCACAGAAAAGATCCAATACTTGGTCATTTTCATTTAAAGATAACGTATCCAACGCACGCTTAATCATCTGCCGATTAATATCCACATTAACTTGGACAAAATCACTAGGGCCAAAATAAAGCGTTACATCATTAGGTAGCCTATAGGTCAAATCAAGCTTCTCACCTGTTAACGGCACAATAGTATCGGGGCCTTTAGATTGCAGATAAATATCCAAATTAAAAGAATCTTCAAATTCCTTAAGCCTGACATAATCTTGATCTGAGATGGGCTCCAAAATACGTAACACCAGCGCCACCCTATCATCTCCAACTGACACTTCAATTTGTGGTAATTTATTTTTTATTGATAGGCTACCAACCAATGCCGACAAGTCCATTAATCGTTTCCCTACTGAAGGATGCAACACCTCGCATTGTTCAATTTCAGCTAAAAATGGGCTCGCTTTCTCCCTAAAACCGACTAAAACTCGGCCTTTTTTTACCACGTCTTTAACCCCTAAACGGGCACGGTGTCGGTAACCCCAATAAGGCCCCGTCAAAGCAGGCCAACACTCAAAACCTTCTAGTTTTGAGATGCTCTTAAATTGATTAAGCAGTATCTTCTGCTTTGCAATTATCTGTTGCTTAGGGGCCAAATGTTGAAAACTACAACCGCCACATATCGAATAATGTACACAGCCGGGTTCGACCCGATCAGCAGACGCAACTAAAACCTCAGTGACTCTACCCTCAGCAATATCCCTTTTTTTCTTAGTGTATTCAAAAACCACCTCTTCACCGGGCAACGCGCCTTGGATAAATACTGCACGGTCATCCAAATGAGCCACTCCACGGCCATCATGAGCCAGTGACTCAATCGTCGCTTTTGCCGTTTCAGGGGGTAGGGTTTTTCGTCTATTTCTACGTCTTGCCATGAACTTTTACGTTATTTACCGTATTGATATTGGCTAGTGCCAAAAATAACACTAGCAGCTTTATGAATGAGCTTACAGACCGGGTGCTTATTTGTCTGGAAAAATACCCGTTGAAATATAGCGGTCACCTCTATCGCAAATAATAACGACAATTGTCGCATTATCTAATATCTTAGAGAGCTCTAACGCTACATATGTTGCACCACCAGAAGAAACGCCACAAAAAACACCTTCTTTTTCCGCTAGCTTCCTAGTCATGTCTTCGGCCTGTTGTTGACTGACCTCTAAGATCTCATCAACTCGAGTTGAATCGTATATTTTTGGCAAATATTCTTGCGGCCAGCGTCTAATACCAGGGATTTTAGAGTCCCCCTCCGGCTGCACACCAATGATCCGCACACTTTCGCTTTGTTCTTTCAAATACATCGACACCCCCATAATGGTTCCAGTCGTTCCCATAGAACTGACGAAATGTGTCACTGAACCCGATGTATCGCGCCAAATTTCAGGGCCTGTACCCTTGTAATGGGACAATGGATTGTCTTGATTTGCAAATTGATCTAGTATCTTTCCTTTGCCTTGCGCTTCCATCTCACGAGCCAAATCAATGGCCGCTTCCATACTACCTTCGGCAGGTGTCAGAATAATGTCAGCACCGTATGCTTTCATTGAAGCACGGCGTTCAGCGCTCATGTTATCAGGCATGATTAAAATCATCCTATAACCCTTAATCGCAGCAGCCATAGCTAACGCAATACCTGTATTGCCACTGGTCGCCTCAATCAGGCAGTCACCTGGCTTAATATCACCGCGCAATTCCGCTTGTTGAATCATATGAATAGCAGGCCTGTCTTTAACTGAACCAGCAGGGTTATTGCCTTCCAGTTTTAACAAAACAGTATTAGACGGGTTATCGACAAGTCGTTGCAAGCGTACCAAGGGCGTATTGCCAACAAAGTTCTCAATGGTGGGGTATTTCATATAGCTATGGATACTATTAATCTAAGGCAGCAAGATAACACATCTCTTTTACTGGCCTTAGAGTTTTCAGTTATGTTCTTAGTGTATTATTTTTATGCTAGACTCCAATAAAAAATTATTAAACATTACTCACGTGCACTCCCCAACCAAGAAGCGACAATGCGTTTTTATTTCCTTGCTCCTAAGTGCTTGCACATTCAATATTGGCGCTACCAGTAACCCCGAGGCTTCACTAGAAGCGACATATTTCAGCAGCGACATCCCTATTGTTTTATCAGCAACACGTCTTGCACAGCCGCAAACTGAAGCCCCCGCCACCATTACCATTATTGACCAACAATTAATTAAAGCGTCTGGCGCTAAGCATATTGTCGAACTGTTTCGGCTTGTACCCGGTATGCACGTCGCTTATTTTCGTGGCAATAAACCAATTGTTGGCTATCAAGGTCTCAGTGGGGAATTCCCTCAAGGCGTACAAGTATTAATTGACGGGCGCTCCGTCTATAGCCCCTTATTTGGTGGTGTTGATTGGTCAAATATACCACTTGAGATAGAGGATATTGAACGAATAGAAGTGATTCGTGGCTCAAATGGCTCTTCATTTGGCTCTAACGCATTCCAAGCAGTTATTAATATAACAACAACACACGCGGTGCAACTTGATGGTGTGGCGCTCAAAACCACCATCGGCGAACGTGGTTATCAACGAACTCTTTTAAGAGCAGGAAAATCGTTAGATGATATCAATATTCGTATCAGCGCCTCTCATACCGATGACAATGGTTATCAACACAACGACGATGATAGCCGTCAAGATAGTTTCACTGGACGACTCGATTATCAAGTCACTGCATATGACAATCTTCAAATTAATGTTGGTGTCGTCAATTCGTTAAAACAAACGCATACACCCGGTACACTTCTTGACCCGTTCGACCCACCTCGGCAGGTTGATGAGTCCAACCATTCCATTCATGCAAAATGGGAACGGCTAACAAATACTAGCCATCAGTTTACAACACAATTTTCATATACTAGGCATATCAGTAAAGACAAAGTCACGTCATTCTTCCCTACTGCAATCCCTTTGTTTTCCAATGTCGTTACCCGTATAGACTACACAAACTATTACGACCGGTATGACTTTGAATTTGAACACCAATTTCAGCCTATTGAACAACTGCGAGTTTCTTGGGGTATGGGCAATAGAAATGACCGTGTTATGCAACCTTACTGGATGAATTCAAAACAAAAATTTGATAACTCAATTCAACGGCTTTTTAGCAATGTTGAATGGCGTGCAAATGACAATATTATCATCAATGCTGGGGCACTTTGGGAGCACAGTCAATTATCGGGGGACACCTTGTCACCGAGGCTTGCCGTTAACTACTTACCATCCCCCAACCAAAGCTTTAGACTCTCTGTTGCTCGATCTTATAGAGCACCCGTATTAGCCGAAAATAACTTTGCTGCAGACATTGTTCTCCAGTCCCTAGACGTGCCTGGCCTAATAATTACCCAACCCATTTTGCGTAGCACAGCGGGGCTTGATCCGGTATCAGTTAATTCATTTGAATTGGGCTACCACGGTTTGTTTTTCGCAAACCACCTTAATTTAGATGTAAAATTATTCAGGAATGAATATGACAGATTAATACATTCAACAGATGAAATTACTGATGCCGTTGTTAGTTTGTTTGGTGTGCCGCAGGCAACGGTCAATCTTGGCAATAAATTAGACACCTTTGATAACTTGTATCGGGCAGACGTTAATGGCTATGAAATTGAAGTCAACTATCGTCCTAATAGCAATAATTTATTTCACGCCGGCTATTCATATCACCATACAAACGTTGGGAAAGTTTCAAATAATGATATCCAAAATATACTTTTTTCAATTCCCAAAGATACCTTCAACATTTTGGCATCACACACCTTCAGCAATAGTGTTTGGGCAAGCGCAGCATACTACTACACCGGGAGCATGGAGTACTTGATTTCTGGCAATCCGCAGGGGCCCATGAGACGACTTGATTTAAATGCCGGAAAGTCTTTCCAGTTAGCCGCCAAACAAAACCTTGATATCAGTCTAACACTGCAATTAGCGTTAGATAAAAACAAAGACTTCCTCAACGAGTTTAACCTCGATAACCGCGCTTACCTACAAGCTAACGTTACCTTTAATTAACCCACGTTGAACACTATTTAACATGGAACGTTTAAAACGCACCAGCATACGAGTCATTCTTATGATAGCGCACCTATGCTTGCCGATAACTGTTCTAGCACATAAGGAGGCATTGCCGTTCCAAACCACTTCTGTTCCAGTGGTGTTATCGGCATCAAAATTAGCCCAGCCACTGACTGATGCACCAGCTGCAGTCACTATTATTGATAAAGCACTTATCGAGGCATCAGGCGCTAGCCAAATTGCCGAGCTATTTCGCCTAGTGCCAGGCATGCAAGTTGGCTACGCTCGCGGTAATTTTCCTGTTGTTGCCTACCAAGGTCTTACGTCGGAATTCTCTCAAGGTGTACAAGTAATTATCGATGGCACCTCAGTTTATTCACCATTATTTGGCGGGGTTTTATGGAACCAGCTGCCTATTGAATTAGAAGATATCGAACGAATTGAAATAGTGCGCGGACCCAACAGCGCAACCTTTGGCGCAAATTCATACCAAAGCGTTATAAGCATTACGACAACGCACCCAACCCAACAGCCGACTACCGATATTAATTACCAACTTAGTAATCAACACGCAGAGCGCAAATTCATCCGCTTTGCTGGTGCGTTTGAAAACCTAGACTATAGAATTACAATCGTAGACAGAAAAACCGAGGGCTATGATAATTTACCTGATGATTACAGTAAACAACACGTTTCCTCACGCATTGATCTAAGGGTTAACAATAACAACACATTACAACTGAACCTTTCTGCCGTTGACTCGCTAAGACAAACGCAGAGCCCTAACCCTGCACTGGTATTATTTGACCCTAAGCGCAATAGAAATGAATCCAGCCAATTTGCCCACCTTAAATGGCTCTCACATATTAACCTCGATGAACACATTAGGTCACAACTTTCATACCAACACTTCGATGGGAAAGATAAATATGCCATTCCATTTTTACCCGTAAAACTGGATATAACAGGGGAGTCTAGCCGTTGGAATGCAGATTTTGAACACACTTTAAACCTTAATAACAATACTCGCATGGTCTGGGGTATTGGCGCTACATACGAAACTGTTTTCGCCCCTTTTCGGCTCAATACAAAACAAACAAAATCTAACCAGCGTTACCGCCTGTTTACAAATACAGAAACACGATTAAATACGTCATTGATATTAAATGCTGGTGCCTTATTTGAATATGACCAGATATCAGGCAATCACTTTTCACCCAGGGTTGCGATAAATTACCTACAGTCAGCCAATCATTCCTACCGTTTAAGCACCACTCGCGCTTTCAGAACGCCCGTTATTACCGAAGAATACCGCAACTCCTTTATCGGCCTACTTGAACTAGAAAGGTCTGTTGGTAATTTGGACGCTGAAACCATCGATTCAATTGAAATTGGCTATCACGGGTTATTTTCAAATAACAAGCTGAATGCGGATATTCGTCTATTTCGAAACAATTATGACAAATTAATCAATACAGGGCTTGGTGACGTCACCCTGACAATTATTGATAATAAAGATTCAGCGCATACAAAAGGGCTAGAGGTTGAAATAAATTATCGCCCAAACAGGTCAGTTAACATTCATAGTGCTTATGCATACACGGAGGTTAACCACGCCACAAATACCTTAAATAATTCAATCCCTAAACATAATTTTAATGCTCTACTGTCTTATCAACTTACGCCTAACTGGCGCACATCTGCAGCGTATTATTACACCAGCGATATGCAATACCTAAGCGCTCAAAGTGATCCTCAAGGGCAATTTCAGCGCCTTGACCTTTCAGTCAGCAAACGCTTCAGGCTTAACTCTAAAAAGGAATTGGCTATATCACTAAGGACCCAATTGGCGCTTGATAAAAATATTGATTTTCATCAACAAGCATCTGCTGATAACCGTATTTTCCTACAGGTTGAATATCGTGCGCGCTAACGCTTATTTACACTTTTTAGCCCTAACAAGCGTGCAAGCAGCTATTCTGCTCGTGATATTATTGGCGAGCTCTATAAATTCAAGCTTCGCTGACTCAACAACTAATCTAGTCATTTATGACAAAAATAGTCATTACCAATTGGCGTTCCTTAAGCATCTCCAAAAACAACTTAAAAACCATGGTGTAACAATAAATAGCCTCACTATTGATCACGCGACAGCCACAGAAATAGACGCAAAAAAACCATCGCTCATCATAAATTTAGATAAAGCTTTTGCTACATCACTCGTTGATTATAATATTAAAACACCTGTTTTTCATACCCTTCTGACTATTGCGGATCTCACACAGTTACTACCTTGTGCGCCCTTATGTGAAACTAAAAAGAGAAAAAACCAATTCTTTATACTCGATCAACCTCCATCGAGACAACTCGCACTGATAAAGCTAATTAAACCAAGCGCTATTGAAATTGGCCTGATATACACACGACAAACAGCAACACTCTTTGCTGCAATACAGAAATTTGGCGACCAAACCAACCTCAAGATCAATGGTTTCCTAACTCAACCCGACAGTCTCGGTTTTATGTTAAATGATATCGCTAAATCGTCAGATATCATTCTCGCTTTGGCTGATACCTCAATATATAGCGCATCAACCCTACCACAAATTTTATTAACGAGTTATCGTCACCGAACACCTGTTATTGGTTTTTCAAAAGGGTTTATAACCGCGGGTGCTGTTGCTGGTGTTACCTCCAATCTCGAACAATTAGCACAACACCTTGCTGAAAAAATATTAGAAAAACGTGCCAATAAGCCCATTATGTCGAATGGTATTGTTTTTCCAAAATATTTTAATATTTTAAGCAATAGACGTGTTGCTAAAAGCCTTAATCTGCATTTTCCAGATGACCGTGTTTTAACCGCCACGATTAAGTCGGATGAACTACCTTAATAACCTACAATTACGTGGCAAATTACTTGTTCTAGGAGTATTGCCCGCCGCAATTTTAGCCATTGTTCTAGCGCTTTATTTTACCAACTCTCGCTTGAATGAAGTAGAACAGCTGTTTGAAGAAAAAGAAAAAAACCTTGCCTTTGCGCTTGCAAAATCCAGCGTATATGGTGTTTTTTCTGGTGATAAAAAACTACTAGAAAATATCATAAAGTCTGTGATCGTTGAATCTGAGATACTGTCCATTAGTATTAGTGATCAGAATAATAACCAATTAGTACACATCTCAAAAAACAAAAATAACCAAGCTCACTCTAATAACGACACAATTACCATTTCCCAAGCCATTGAGATGGAGCCTGCTGATAACTCCGATGAAATGGGTAGTTTATTCTTTCAAAATTCAACTATTAAGAATGTTATTGGCCGTGTGACCATACAATCAAGCACGTCCGCTATAAAACAGCGCCAAAATAAAATACTGCTTAACAGTTTATATATCACTTTTTTTTCATTGTTGGTGATTGCTTTTATTGCTTATAACATTGGTAAAATGATTGAACGCCCTATTTTACGTCTATCAAAAGATGTCATGAAAATAAAAAGTGGCGAATACCAATTACCCCCTCTTAATATAAACAGTAAGGATGAAATAGCATCTCTCTCGATCGGTATTCGCGACATGGCTCACGAACTTGAAACCAATCACTTACAGCAACAAAAAAAAATACGCGAAGCCACTCAGGAGCTGAAGGCTCAAAACCAACGGTTAAATACCGCTCAAAATAAAATCCTCAAAACTGTTGAAGCAAAGTCGCGATTCATTTCACACATAAGTCATGAAATTAGAACGCCTCTAAATGGCATTATTGGATTCCTAGACCTAATTCAACAAACAAAACTGACGGATGAACAGCAAAAACTTATCGCTGCATCCATTATTTCTTCAAAAAACTTACACCAAATTATTAATGAAGTATTAGATTTAGCTCAACTTGAAGCCGGTAAAGTTAAATTAAATAAAAAGAACTTCCACCTTAAAAAGACCATAGAAGACGTGCTTTCTACTCTTTCATTTCAAGCTAAAGAAAGTAACGTGACCATTCACTTCCTTTTAGATGATTTACTACCAACCTACATTCATCAAGACCCCATTAAGTTTGGCCAAATATTATTAAATCTAGTCAATAACGCTATAAAGTTCAGCCCCAACTCTACTGTTACTCTTAAGGTAACCCTGCTCGATGAAGCTCCAAACCAACTAGATTGTTATATTATCGACCAAGGAATTGGTATAAGTGAAAAGAACCTAACTGAACTTTTTAATGATTTTACTCAATTTAGTAATACTGCAACTAATACTGGTTCAGGACTTGGCTTATCTATTACAAAAAGTATTGTTAAGGCTGTTAATGGCACACTGAGTGTTAAGAGTATTCTGGGCAAGGGATCCACATTCCGGTTTAGCTTTCCTTATACCCCAGTGGTAGATAGCTATTCAAACATTAGTAACGATTCAAGCGTCAAATCTGTAGCATGCGACTTGTCGGGCATCCATATTTTGATAGCCGATGATAATGATATTAATAGCGAACTACTCACGCATATACTAAAAAAACATAATGCATCTATATCGTGTACAAAAGATGGCCAACAGACTATTGAGTCTACTCAACAAATCAAATATGACTTATTATTACTAGACCTCAGAATGCCTTTCAAAATGGGGCATGAAGTGCTTCATGAAATTCGTTCCAATAAACAACACTTGAACTTCTCAACGCCTGCTATCGCCATAACTGCCCATGTAACATCCGGCATTGAAAGAGCGAATCACATCAATAATTTTGATGGTTATTTAGTAAAACCCATTGATCAAATTGAATTACTTAACCTTATTCAACAGTTACTTGATAACCCAAATAGTTCAGCAGAATCTTTTTTTACCCCGAACAAAAATTCCAACATTAAACAACAACCCCTAGCATTATTTGATTACCAGGCAGCGCTACTAAGCATGGGACAGGATACTCATTTAGTCGGAATGATGGTTGATAGGTTTATCTCAGAACTGCCCCAACAAATTCAACAACTAAAAGATGAATTAACAAACGAGAACAAGGATAAAGCTGCTGATATCGTGCACCAAATTCATGGTTCAGCCGCCTATTGTGGAACAACATGGTTAAAACACAGCGCTAAAATACTGGAAGATGACTTACGCAGCCATTCCTTGGAAAAGGATAGTCATGTAATTGATGATTTCTTACAGCAGGCACATCAACTGATATTTGAAAAAGACAAGATTCTTATATTGATAAAAGAAAGCCCCATTTAAGGGGCTTTAGTGAATCACTAAACGGATTTTATATTATGGCCACCAATGTTTTAAATGTGATAAATCCGTAGCCCAACCTACATAAGACGTTACTAAACCAAAAAACATATAGAATAAAATTTCGACTGTATTTAAGTTCAGCAGCGTCGTTGCAGGTGTCATTTCAGACAAACCGTAGGCCGCAAGAATTATGCACAATGGCCCCACAATTTGATTTGAAAGTCTGGCGTATGAACTATCAAAAAACAACACCGCCGCCAGCAAGAACATTCCCGAAATGATATGCCCTGTATTCTGTATCGCTGTTAGACTAAAAATTAGAAAATGCTCACCAGCATAAGGAGCACCAATAACCCCTAACGCAATTAAAGCAAAACCAGCATATTTTGCGTATTCAATATTAACCCTATGATGATTCTCCCAAAAATGATGCACACCTTCTTCTAAATGGACATGAGTATGACGTTCGACAGTATTACCCATTTGACACCTCCTAGCTAAGTTAATGTACTGAATTAGGCAGGGCTAAATAAAGAAAGTTCAATTTATCAATAAATGAACTATTTAAAGAGTCATTTTACTAATGCAGCCAATCTTACTTAATAACCACTAACGACTCGCCTTGCTCATCACCGCACGCTTGTCTAGCCACCAGCCTAGACGAGCTGGCCAGTTTTCAAAATGCTCATCAACATTGAAGTATGCCGCCGCATGTCTAGGCCAATAGGGGTTATTAAGTGCTTCTCTACCTATTGTGATAAGGTCTGCTTGCCCAGCTTGCAATATAGCTTCAGCCTGTTTCGGTTTCGTTATTAAGCCAACAGCCGACGTAGCTACCTTAGCTTTTTCCCTGACCCCAGCCGCTAGAAAAACTTGATAACCCGGTGTTCTAGGAATCGCAAATTTCCCTTGCATTCCAATAACGCCACCGCTCGAACAATCGATCAAGTCAACCCCCAGTCCGTTGATTTTTTTTGCCAACTTAACTGAATCATCTAATGACCAACCTACACCAACTCCTTCAATAACAGACATTCTAAAAAAAAGCGGTTTACTCCGTGGCCAGTTAGCTCTCACTGCCTCTACAATTTCGCAAGCCAATCTAGTCCGCCCATTGTCACCACCATATTCATCTGTGCGTGTATTTGTTAGTGGTGATAGGAATTCACTAATTAGATAACCGTGAGCGCCATGTATTTCAATCACATCGAAGCCGGCCAAATTTGCTCTAGCCGCCGCTGCACCCCAGGCATCCACGACTATTTGTATGTCACGTTTAGTTAATGCTATTGGTGAAGGCCAGCCATTTGCCAAAGGTTTATCGGTGGGACCACAAGTCTGCCAAGGCTTAATACCTATGGAGGCATCTGACTCGTCTAAAAAACCATTACCTTCCCATGGTGGACGAGTAGAGGCTTTTATACCCGCATGGGCCAACTGCACCCCAATTTTTGACCCTTGCTGGTGAACAAAATCTACCACACGTTTAATAGGTTCCACTTGATCATCTGCCCACAAGCCCAAGTCACCCGCACTAATACGGCCACGAGCTTCCACTGCCGTTGCTTCAGTCATAATTAGCCCAGCACCACCTAGAGCAAACTGACCATAATGTACCAAATGAGTATCGTGCGCATTACCATCCAGTTTAGCTTGATAGGTACACATCGGCGAAATCATTATACGGTTTGAAAGTTCAAGATCACGCACCTTAAACGGTGTGAAAAGTAATATATTTTGAGATGACATAAGGCTATTTTTATAAATCAAACAACTGGCCTTACAACATAACAACTGTTAGAATTTTCTACAAGTTTTATATAGTATGATTTTTACACCGTTTTACAAAACATAAGTAACCTCCTATTCTCTCAACAAACACTCAACAAACACTCAACGAAATGAATTTCTCATACACTGAAGAACAACAAGCCATACGCGAATCAATTGTTAAATTATGCACCCCCTTCGATGATAACTATTGGCTGGAACGTGACAAAAATGGCGGCTTTCCAGAGGACTTTTATGGCGCAATGGCGCAGGGTGGCTGGATGGGTATTTGTATTCCAGAAACATATGGCGGCTCAGGACTAGGCATTACTGAAGCAGCTATTATGGCCAGCACCATTGCTGAATCTGGCGCGGGGATGTCAGGCGCTTCAGCTGTTCATATTAATATTTTTGGCCTGAACCCTGTTGTTGTTTATGGAACTGAAGAACAAAAGCAGCGCATGTTACGCCCCATGGCGGAAGGCAAAGAAAAGGCCTGCTTTGCTGTAACCGAGCCCAACACTGGGCTCAATACTACTCAACTCAAGACCTTGGCTATCCGCAAAGGTGACAAGTATATTGTCAATGGCCAAAAAGTGTGGATTTCCACTGCACAGGTCGCCGATAAAATACTGTTATTAGCTCGCACAACCCCACTAGACGAGGTTAAAAAACCAACGCATGGGCTTAGCCTTTTTTACACCGATTTGGACCGCAGCAAGATTGATGTTAAAGAAATAGACAAGATGGGCAGGAAAGCAGTCGATTCAAATGAATTATTTATTGATGGCTTAGAGATACCCGTTGAAGACCGAATCGGCGAAGAAGGCAGAGGGTTTGAATATATCCTTCACGGCATGAATCCCGAACGTATTCTTATTGCTGGCGAAGCGGTTGGTTTAGGCCGAGTAGCACTGGAGAAAGCCAAAAACTACGCTAAAGAACGTATCGTTTTTAATCGCCCTATTGCCCAAAATCAGGGCATCCAACACCCACTTGCCATCTGCTGGGCTGAACTTGAAGCTGCTTGGTTGATGGTAATGTCAGCCGCCTCTCAATACGATAACAATCAAGCCTGCGGCGCAGCCGCTAATGCTGCCAAATACCTTGCCGGCGAAGCTGGCTTCCATGCTTGCGAAACCGCTGTTATGACCCACGGTGGATTTGGCTATGCAAAAGAGTATCATGTTGAACGTTACCTACGCGAATCACTGATCCCACGTATTGCGCCTGTAAGCCCACAGTTAGCATTATGTTATATCGCAGAAAAAGTACTGGGCTTACCTAAATCTTATTAGAGAATTCATCAAGCACCTTTAATAAAACGAATCTTTAGGAGTTTTTATGTCACGAATGAAACCACTATCCATTGAAGACTGCCAAGATGCTGATTTAAAAAAAGAATTCCAGCACTTTATGAACACGCTAGGCTTTGTACCTAATAGCTTATTAACCATGCAACGTGTTCCGGCCATTGCCAAATCTGTTATCCAAATGAATAAGGCGGTTTTTGCCCCAAAAGGACACGTTGACCTTGGCTTTAAACGGCTTATTGCGCATATCGCGAGTCAAGCTGTTGGCTGCCAATATTGCAAAGCGCATACCTCGGTTAGTGCCACCCGCTTCGGCATTAGTGAAGAGAAGCTGAGAGACGTTTACAACTACAGCAAAAGCCCTCTTTATAGCGATAAGGAATGCATTGCTCTAGACTACGCATTAGCTGCTGCCTCTGTACCTAACGATGTGACTGATGAAATGTA
>NVSW01000068.1 GCA_002401365.1 Piscirickettsiaceae bacterium
ACCAATGTACCTGCGACTTTAACAGGTGTAACTACGATTGTTGCAGGTAATACCCATGCCTTAGCTCTTAAATCAGACGGCACAGTGGTCGGCTGGGGTGATGACTTGTTTGGTAAAACCACAGGTGGCGCAGCGCAAACAGGTATTGTCGCGATTGCCGCAGGCTCTGATCACAGTTTGGCATTGAAGTCAGACGGTACAGTGGTCGGTTGGGGTGATAATACCAGTGGTCAAATCACGATTCCAGCGCTGCCTGATGCGGCTCGTGGTGTAAACGTTGAAATGATCGATGCGAAGTACCGTGTACCAGGTCGTGCTTTAGAGTTTACTATTAAGGTAACGAATAACACGAATTCACCCATTAGGTTAGGTGAGTACACAGCTGCTAATATTCGTTGGATGAACCCTGAAGTATCTAAAGCTGAACCTGCTGATAGTCATGATCCTGTGGCCGTCAATGGTTTAAGTTATGAAGGTGGTGCAGTGATGCCAGGCGAAACGAAACTTCTTAAAGTGACATGTACTGATGCTGCTTGGGAGACATATCGGTTAGCTAAATTAATCTACGATCCAGATAGTCGTTTCGGCGGTTTAATCTTCTTCTTCGACGAAGAAGGTAATCGTTCTGTAGTTGCTATTGGTGGACCATTGCTACCTGTGTTTATCTAAACAACAAGTAGTTAGTAGTATTGGAAAAGCCCCGCTTAGTGGGGCTTTTTTTATGAAAAAACGAAAAAGAATAGGTTTAGTAGTAATCCTCTAACAGTTCTAAATGATAAATTATGTTGACCTTTAAGATGATGGCAAGGACAATATACGATTGAATTTAAAAGTTACATATCCCCCCTCATAATGGAAGAGTTAAAAGCTGAATCAACGTTAATTAAAGTACGTGACGTGCATTTTTCACGTGGTTCAAAAATGATTTTTAACGGAATAGATATGGATATCCCTCGGGGCAAAGTGACGGCTATCATGGGGCCAAGTGGAACGGGTAAAACGACCCTGTTAAAACTTATTGGTGGACAACTTAGGCCGAATAAGGGCAGTATCATCGTTGATGGTCAAGACATACATAAGATCAATCACAAGAAACTTTATCAATTACGTAAACGTATGGGTATGTTGTTTCAAAGTGGTGCATTGTTAACAGATATCAGTGTGTTTGATAATGTGGCTTTTCCATTACGAGAGCACACTAATTTACCCGATAGCATGATTCGGAGTTTAGTGTTGATGAAGTTGCAGGCGGTAGGTTTGCGCGGTGCTCGAGATATGATGCCCGCTGAACTATCGGGTGGTATGGCGAGGCGGGTAGCCTTAGCTCGTGCAATCTCACTAGATCCGATGATGATTATGTACGATGAACCATTTACTGGCCAAGATCCGATATCAATGGGGGTGTTAGTGCAATTAATCCGTTTGCTTAACGATGCACTTGGCTTAACCAGTATAGTGGTCTCTCATGATGTGCGTGAAACGTGTGCTATTGCTGATTTTGTGTACTTGGTTTCAAATGGCAAAGTGGTTGGTAGTGGAACGCCAGATGAGTTAGCTGAATCTGATTCGGAATGGGCACAACAATTTCTACAGGGTATGCCTGATGGACCCGTGCCGTTTCATTATGCAGCGCCTTCTTATGCTGAAGATTTGATTCAGTATAATCACTAATAAGGCGCGCTAATAGTTATGTTAAATTACTTTCAAAGGCTTGGGTCTACATCATTAAGTACTGCAGAACGATTAGGGCGTGCTTCGATCTTTTTTTTGAATATTTTGTTGAGTATTCCTAGTGTAATAGTTAGGCCAAGATTATTGTTTTCACAAATGTATTCTGTTGGTGTGCTTAGTTTTTCGCTTATCGTTATATCAGGCTTGTTTGTTGGGATGGTGCTTGCCTTACAAGGTTTTTATACCTTGTCCGACTTTGGTGCAGAAGGAATGCTTGGGGTTATGGTTGCAGCATCCTTGATAAGGGAGCTTGGGCCCGTGGTAGCTGGACTTTTGTTCGCAGGTAGAGCGGGCTCTGCATTAACTGCTGAAATTGGCCTGATGAAAGCTACAGAACAGCTTTCAGGAATGGAAATGATGGCAGTTGACCCTGTGGCTAGAATAATTACACCGCGTTTTTTAGCTGGGTTAATTTCAATGCCTATTTTAGCAACACTGTTTAGTGCGATAGGTATTATTGGTGGTTACTTTATAGGTGTTGGTTTGTTGGGTATTGATGAAGGTGGGTACTGGTCGCAAATGCAGGCTAAGATTGATTTTAATCAAGACATAATAAATGGGCTTATCAAGAGCGTTGTATTTGGTTGGGTTGTAACATGGATAGCTGTATTTGAAGGCTATGATGCAATTCCAACATCAGAAGGTGTAAGTAGAGCAACAACTAGAACCGTTGTGCACTCTGCATTCGCTATTTTGGTGTTAGATTTTATTTTAACGGCATTGATGTTTGGGGATATCTAGTATGTATATATCAAGAACGACTGAAATTATAGTAGGGATTTTTGTGGCTATTGGCTTTGTGGCGATGTTTTTTCTTTCCATGCAAGTCAGTAACCTAAGTAGTTTTAGCAATGAAAAAGGCTACAATATTAAAGCAAACTTTGAAAATGTCGGTAGCTTAAAGGTACGGGCTCCTGTTTCCATGGCGGGTGTAAATATCGGTCGAGTAACGGCAATTGAATTTGATTCAGAGTCATTTGAAGCAGTGGTGACGATGAATATTAAATCTAAGTTTAATCAATTACCGTCTGATAGCAGTGCGAGTATTCTAACGGCTGGTCTATTGGGCGAGCAATATATTGGTCTGGAGGCTGGTGGTGAAGAGGAATCGTTAGCAGACGGAAGTCAGCTTGAGTTAACCCAATCCGCTCTTGTTTTGGAACAGATTATTGGTCAGTTCCTATTCAGTAAAGATTCAGCTGAGTAAGTTAAAGCGAGTAGCAGATAGATGATTAGAGCTAACATAAAAAGAACTGATCTAGGTCACTATGAAGTGTCTGGTGAGCTAGTTTTTGATGCAGTTGTAGCACTATTAGATAGCTCTAAACCTTTCTTTGATGGTAAGTCTGATTTATTATTTAATTTAAAACAAGTTGATAAAACAGACAGTGCCGGTTTGGCGCTATTAGTAGAATGGACTCGTATAGCCAAGCATAAGAAACAAGAAATAAATTTTTGTGACCTTCCGAAACAACTTCTTGATATTGCAAGAGTAAGTGGTTTGGATGAGTTGCTCCCAATCGTTTAAGGCATTAATTACACAGCATGGATAAACTAATTATTAAGGGTGGTGGACCACTAAAAGGTGAAATTCGCATTTCGGGTGCTAAAAATGCGGCATTACCAATATTGGCTGCAGCCTTATTGTCTGAACACCCTGTGGTTGTTGGTAATATACCCCATCTGCACGATATTACGACAACGATGAGCTTGCTCGGTCAAATGGGTGTGCAGTTATCAGTAGACGAAAAGATGCGCATCGAGGTCGATACTTCAACTATCAATAACTACAATGCGCCATATGAGCTGGTTAAAACAATGCGGGCCTCTATTATTGTATTAGGGCCTTTGTTAGCACGTTTTGGTGAAGCTACAGTATCACTTCCTGGTGGTTGTGCCATCGGCTCAAGGCCGGTGAATGTGCATTTGGATAATTTAGAAGCGATGGGCGCAGAAATTCGTGTTGAAAACGGCTATATTCATGCTACTTGCAAGCGTTTAAAGGGGGCGCATTTGGTATTGGATGTGGTTACTGTGACAGGTACTGAAAACTTGATGATGGCAGCCACCCTAGCTGAAGGCACTACAATTATTGAGAATGCTGCTCGTGAGCCTGAAGTTTCTGATTTGGCGAAATTTTTAAACAAGTTAGGTGCAAAAATTTCTGGTATTGGCACAGATACACTAACAATTATGGGTGTCGAAAGTTTATCTGCTGAAAACATTGTTTACAATGTTATGCCTGATAGGATTGAAGCTGGAACGTACTTGGTTGCTGCTGCGGCTACAGGCGGGCAAATTAAAGTCAAGGACGTTGATCCAACTACGCTTGATATTGTTTTATCTAAACTACGCGAATCGGGTGCTGAAATTAAAACCGGTGAGGACTGGATCTCATTAGATATGCATGGCAAAAAAGCCAATGCGGTATCGTTTAAAACAGCGCCATACCCTGCATTTCCGACGGATATGCAAGCTCAGTTTATGGTATTAAATACGTTGGCTGAAGGCACGTCTATCATCACGGAAACGATATTTGAAAACCGTTTTATGCACGTTCATGAACTAAAACGTTTAGGGGCAAATATAACCTTAGAAGGTAATACGGCTATTTGTGAAGGGGTAGATAAGCTACAAGGAGCTACAGTGATGGCGACTGACCTCAGAGCGTCGGCTAGTTTGGTTATTGCGGGTCTTATGTCTGAAGGCGAAACAATAGTTGAGCGTATTTATCATATTGATAGGGGTTATGAATGCATAGAAGAAAAAATTGCCCTGTTAGGCGGTAATATCCAACGAGTGCCAAGTTAGTTATGTTGACTATTGCAATATCAAAGGGAAGAATCTTAAAAGATACTTTGCCGTTATTGGCGGCAGTTGGTATCGAACCATCTGAAGATTTATCTGTTACACGCAAATTAATCGTTCCCAGTATCTCAGGGGATGTTAATTTAGTCATTATACGAGCAACGGATGTGCCAACATTTGTTGAGTACGGTGCTGCAGATGTTGGTATTGCTGGGAAAGATGTATTAGTTGAGCATAATAGTGATAATTTGTATGAGCCATTAGATTTGAATATTGCGCGTTGTAAGTTGATGACAGCCGTTATCAAAGGGCGTGCTCTACCTAGCGGTAAAATTAGAGTTGCTACTAAGTACGTTTCATTGGCACAACAGTATTTTGCTAAACTAGGGCGTCAGGTTGAAATTATCAAACTATATGGTTCCATGGAACTTGCCCCTATTGTTGGCCTTGCTGATTGCATTGTTGACTTGGTTGACACGGGTAATACCTTGAAAGCAAATAACATGGAGCCGCTAGATGAAATTATGGACATTAGTTCGCGCTTGGTGATTAATAAAGCATCAATGAAAATGAAGCATGCTGAGATAAAGGCATTAGTTAAACAGCTTGAGCTGGTTGTTGAAGCAAGGCGCTAGTCATGAGAATGCGGTGTTTAGATGCGAGCCAGCCAAACTTTGAAGATGACCTTAAGCAGCTAATAAGTTGGGATAATAACGACGATTTATCCATTGTTGCTAGCGTTGAGAAAATAATAAAAGATGTTCGTAAGCGTGGTGATGCTGCATTATTTTCTTTTACTAAACAATTTGATCACTGGGATATTACAAGCTCGAATTGCTTTGTAACTAAAGCGGTAATGCAAAATGCCTGGGAGTCCTTGCCTAAGCAACAGGCGGATGCACTGCAATTTGCGGCAGATCGTATTCGTGATTACGCAGAGCATCAACTGCTAAAGTCCTGGAGCTTCACCGACAGTATCGGGAATACTTTGGGGCAAAAAATTACTGCGTTAGACTCTGTTGGTGTTTATGTGCCCGGCGGTAAAGCAGCTTACCCATCATCGGTGCTGATGAACATTCTCCCAGCTAAAGTTGCTGGGGTCTCACACGTTACTATGGTGTCGCCGACGCCGAATGGTGAAGATAACCAAATGGTATTAGCTGCCGCTTGGCTTGCTGGTGCAGATAATTTGCTTAGAGTTGGTGGAGCGCAGGCCGTTGCGGCATTGGCATACGGAACAAATAGTATTCCTGCGGTGGATAAAATTGTTGGCCCAGGGAACATCTATGTAGCAACGGCTAAAAAACTAGTATTTGGTCAGGTTGGTATAGATATGGTTGCTGGGCCGTCTGAAATTCTTATTTTATGCGACGGAAAAACGCAATCAGACTGGATAGCGATGGATTTATTTTCTCAGGCCGAACACGATGAAAATGCCCAATCTATCCTAATTTCTCCAAATCAACGCTTTTTAGATGATGTGCAGTGTAGTATTGATAAGCTTATTGATAACATGGAAAGGAAGTCTATTATTCTTGCTTCACTTGAAAAACGTGGTGCTTTTATTAAAGTAGCGAATATCCAGCAAGGTATTGAGGTAGCGAATAAAATTGCGCCAGAGCACTTGGAATTATCAGTTGAAGAGCCCCAATACTGGGCTGAAAAGGTTAAACATGCGGGTGCTATTTTTTTGGGAAGATATACTCCAGAGGCATTAGGGGACTATTGCGCAGGGCCTAATCATGTCTTGCCAACCTCAGGAACGGCAAGATTTTCATCGCCATTAGGTGTTTATGACTTTCAAAAGCGTACCAGTATTATTGCTTGTAGCAAAGAAGGCGCGGCACAACTTGCAATACCTGCATCTGTTTTAGCTGAGGGTGAAGCGTTAACAGCGCATGCGCGTTCAGCGGACTATCGTAAATTGGATTAAATATTGTGAACGCCAAGAGACAACAGCTTCAACAACTTATACGACCCGATGTTCAGCGTATGGAAGCATATAAAGTAGCAAATGCTTCTGGCCTAGTTAAGTTAGATGCAATGGAAAACCCTTATCCATGGCCAAAGCAGATGAAAACCGAATGGCTTAAATTAATGGCTGAGGCCGATATTAATCGATACCCAGACCCCTCATCTGCGCTGTTAATAAAAAAACTAAGAAAAACGTTCGATATAGGCGATGACCAAGCGGTGCTATTGGGCAATGGTTCTGATGAGTTGATTCAATTGGTTTTGATGGCCTTAAACCCTAGTTCTTGCGTCTTGGTGCCTACGCCTAGTTTTGTTATGTATCAGCAAATTTCGACGTCATTAGGGTTGCCATGTGAATGTGTTCCATTAAATGCTGATTTTAGCTTGAACATGCCGATGATGCTTGAGGCAATTAAAAAACATGACCCTGCGGTTATATTTTTAGCTTATCCGAATAACCCCACGGCTAACTTATTCGATGAAAATGACATCATAAAAATTGTTGAGGCGTGTAATGGCCTAATAATTATTGATGAGGCGTACCAGCCTTTTGCGGGTAAGACGTTTCTGCAAAAGTTAACTAAAAACATGCCGCAATTATTAGTGATGCGTACGGTGTCAAAACTGGGACTTGCTGGCTTAAGGCTTGGTTATCTAGTGGGGGATAAGGCGTTGCTTGAGCAGTTTGAGAAAATAAGGCTACCATATAACATCAACGTTTTAACGCAATTGACGGCAACATTTGCATTTGATCATATTAAAGAACTAGATAAGCAGGCTGAGTCTATTTGTAAGCAGCGCGAAAGTTTATTAAGGGCATTAGGTGATGTCGAAAATATCACCGTTTTTCCCAGTCAAGCTAACTTTATTCTTTTTTCATTACTTGATAAATCCGCAAAAAATGTGTTCAGCAAGCTAAAAAAAGCAGGTATTTTGATTAAGCTAATGGGTAATGTAGAAGGGTTGCCAACTGAATGCTTACGAGTGACCGTTGGCACGCAAGAACAAAATAAACAGTTTTTAAATGCGTTAACCTCCATTTACAATGAGAGTTAATGAACTCGTTCTAGTCGTCGCATTTACAATACTGCTATAACGTATATATTTGCGTAAAATACGTTTCAGCAAAAAAATATATGCGCTTGCCTGTGCTATAATTCCCCGATTTATTGGTTGGGTAAAATATTATTTTTACCCAAAAGTTGATGATTTAATGGAGGGTTAGATGAGCGAAGAAGTGGTAGATAAGCGCAGGCGACTTTTTTTAACGGCTGCAGCTACTGCAGTAACGGGTGTTGGAGTGGTGTATGTTGCAGTGCCTTTTTTAGCATCTATGAACCCAAGTGATCGCGCCAAAGCAGCTGGAGCACCGGTTGAGGCAGATATCGCTAAGTTGGAATCAGGCCAATTAATCCGTGTTGAATGGAGAGGCAAACCAGTTTGGATTTTAAAACGTACAAAAGAAACGTTAGCTGAGTTGGCTAACATGACTGAGATTCTTAGAGATCCGGAGTCAAATGAATCAGAGCAACCAGAGTCTTGTAAGAATGTGGCGCGTTCAATAAAGCCAGAAGTATTCCTTGCGGTAGGCATTTGTACACATTTAGGTTGCTCGCCAACGTGGAGACCGGAAGTAGCACCTGAAGATTTAGGTCCTGAATGGAAGGGTGGCTTCTTTTGCCCTTGTCATGGCTCACGTTTTGATTTGTCTGGCCGTGTTTATTCAGGCGTTCCTGCACCACTTAATTTGGTTGTGCCGCCACATAAATACTTAACCGATAGCAGAATAATGATTGGCTCAGATGGAGGGCGAACATAATGAGTGGGATGTTAAAAAATGCATTAGGCTGGGTAGATGATCGTTTCCCTCTAAGCAAGGTATGGAATGAACATTTAGCTGAATACTACGCGCCTAAAAACTTTAACTGGATGTACTACTTTGGTTCATTAGCTATTTTAGTATTAGTTAACCAGATTATTACAGGTATCTTCTTAACAATTCACTATAAACCCGATGCAAAATTGGCGTTTGACTCTGTTGAGTACATCATGCGAGATGTTGAATGGGGTTGGTTAATTAGATATATGCATTCAACAGGGGCTTCAGCGTTCTTTATTGTTGTGTATTTGCATATGTTTCGCGGCCTTGTCTATGGGTCCTTTAAAAAGCCGCGTGAATTAGTGTGGATATTTGGCATGATTATCTATGTAGCGCTTATGGCTGAAGCATTCATGGGCTATTTGTTGCCATGGGGTCAAATGTCTTATTGGGGTGCACAAGTGATCGTTTCACTGTTTGGTGCAATTCCATATGTAGGTGAAGACTTAGCATTATGGCTACGTGGAGACTACGTAATATCAGATGCGACGTTAAACAGATTCTTTGCATTCCATGTTATTGCGATCCCGTTAGTACTCGTGATTTTAGTCTTTATGCATATCGTTGCACTGCATGCTGTGGGTTCAAATAACCCCGAAGGTATTGAAATTAAAAAGCATAAAGATGAAAAGGGCATTCCCTTAGACGGTATACCATTTCACCCTTACTATTCGGTTAAGGACTTGGTTGGTGTGGCGGTATTCTTGATAATTTTCGCGTTGATAATTTTCTATATGCCAGAGATGGGGGGGTATTTCTTAGAGCACGCGAACTTTGTGCCAGCAAACCCGTTACAAACACCCGAACATATTGCCCCTGTATGGTATTTCACCCCATTTTATGCGGTGCTAAGAGCTGTTCCGGATAAGTTCTTAGGAGTGGTTGCGATGGCCGGCGCTATTATTGTTTTATTCCTCTTGCCTTGGTTAGATAGAGGGGTGAATAAATCAATTAGATACAGAGGGCCTGTGTTTAAAGCAGCTATTGTTGCATTCGTAATTAGTTTTGTTGGGCTTGGCTATTTTGGTATGCAGCCGGTCACCACGATGGGAACTTGGTTCTCAAGATTCTTTTCGTTGGTATACTTTGCGTTTTTCTTGTTGATGCCATTTTATTCAAATATTGGCCAAGACAAATATGTTCCGGAGAGGATTGAGGACAAATGAAAAAATTAATTGTATTGTTATTGGTCTTGCTTACACCATCAGCATTTGCGTCAAGTGGTCACGAGCTACAATCGGCGACTATTGATTTAGGCAATAAAGCATCACTACAAAGAGGAGCAAAGTATTTTGTAAACTATTGCTTAAGTTGTCATTCAGCTAAACAACTAAGGTATTCAAGAATGGCAGAAGACCTTGATATTTCACCAGAGTTGGTTGAGCTGAACCTGATGTTTACAGGTGAAAAAATATTTGATGGTATGAATATTTCAATGCGCGCTAAAGATGCTAAGAAGTGGTTTGGTGTTAACCCGCCAGACTTATCATTGATTGCTCGTTCTCGTGGTCCTGATTGGTTGTATACGTACCTAAAAAGTTTTTATATAGATGAATCTCGCCCTTTCGGTGTGAATAACTCATTATTTCCTAAAGTAGGTATGCCACATGTATTAGCTGACTTGCAAGGCCTGCAACGAGCAGTATATAAAGAAGTTGAAACTGAAAGTGGTGGTGTTCGTCAAGTAATAGATAAGCTTGAAATTGTACAGCCAGGTAAGTTGACACCAAGAGAATACGACAATGCGATGAATGACCTTGTTAATTTTATGACCTATATGGGCGAGCCTGCAAAAATGGAACGCCAACGGTTAGGTTGGAAAGTATTAATGTTTCTGTTCTTAATGTTGGTGATTTTCTATTATCTTAAAAAAGAATACTGGAAAGATATCCACTAAGTAGGACTAAAAAACGATTTAAAGGAGCTTTGCGGTTATCGTAAAGCTCCTTTTATAATTAAAAGGAAAAAAATGTTAAATGTATTAAATAAAAAATCTATCATGACGTTATTCGCCGATCCGATATGTCACTATAGTCATCGCACTAGGTTTGTAATGAGTGAAAAAAATGCCTCTGCAGAAATTGAATTTATTGAAGCAAAAGAGTTTCCTGAAGACTTACATGAATTAAACCCTTACGGCACACTACCAATTTTAGTTGATAGAGATTTGGCGCTATTTAATTCTAGAATCATTATGGAGTATTTGGATGAACGTTTTCCGCACCCGCCTTTATACCCAGTAGACCCTGTGTCACGTGCACGTTCAAGATTATTGATTCACCGTATTGACCAAGATTGGTACACATTAATGGACGATATAATCAATGCTGGTGAGAAGAAAGTCGCGAAAGCTAAAAAATTATTGCGTGAAAATTTAATTGCAGCAACGCCATTGTTTGCTGCGAATAAGTATTTTCTTAGTGATGATTTTACCTTGGTTGACGCCGTGTTAGCACCATTATTATGGCGCTTACCAATGTACGGTATCGACCTGCCTAAAGAAGCTCAGGCGGTATTGGACTATACCAAGTTGGTTACATCTCGTGAAACGTTCCAAGAGAGCATGAGTGATGCAGAACGCGACTTGTTTGAAAGTCACTCTTTGATGACTGGATAGATATTAATGACGCCATTAAAACCTTATTTAATCCGCGCATTACACCAGTGGATTTTGGATAATGGTTATACACCTTATATCCTAGTTGATACAAATATTGAAGGTGTTGAGGTTCCAACGGCTTATATTTCAGATGATAAAATAATACTCAACACCCACCCAGACGCAATAAGCGACTGGTACTTGGAAAATGATAGCATATCCTTTTCTGCGAGGTTTTCTGGTAAAACAGAAAATTTGTACGTTCCAATTAATGCGGTTTTGGCAACGTATGCGAAGGAAAACGGTAAAGGAATGATGTTTGACGAGCGGTTTGAGGATGATATGCCGCCTGAACCGTCACCGCCGCCGGTTTCGGCAGTTAAAGATAAAAAACCTACGCTTAAAATAGTTAAGTAAGATCATTTGTATTTTTAGCTTAACTTTTGTGAACTTTCTTAGCTAATTAACATCATTTGTATTTTTAGCTTAACTTTTGTGAACTTTCTTAGCTAATTAACATCTTATTTAGAATGATTAACTAGAGCAATTCATTGCCATTAAAATAATAAAATATCGATATGACTACCGAAAACAAATACCGTATTGCGTTCTTATTCCTCTTTCTTATTTCCTGCTTATTCTTTTTTGATTTTATTAGGATAGATATGGAAGATAAGTCGTTAACGTTTCCGGTTTATATGTCTGGTGAACCCGCTGACATGCCTGTAATTGAAGAACGGTTGGGAACAGTTCAACATGCTGCTTGTAGTAGTTCAGAAGAAGGTCAAAAACCTGTTCAAAAGCATGCAATAAACAGGTTAAAACAAAAAACAGAAAAGCTCGGCGGCAATGCTATTATTGACGTTACAACTGATTATGGTGCACACCCCGATTTAAGTAAAAAGTGCCCATTTGGCGTATTCGTTAGTGGTACGGCGGTGGTTTTAGAAAATTAGTTTATCTACGTTACTCACTCATTAATTTGCTGACAATAAACATAGGTATCAGCCATTGTTTATTAGGCGCGCAGGTTAGGTATGACGGCAAAGGCAAACGCTCATCTATTTGCTCTTCTTTTTTAGCAAATGACTATAATTTGCTACCGATTTGTCCAGAGGTTGAAGCTGGTCTATCTATACCACGGCCGGCCGTAGAATTAGTTCAATACCCGCATGAAATTAAAGCGCTTGGGCGGGATGACAACTTGGTTGATGTTACATCAACCTTGCGTCAGTTTTGCGCTACACAAGTACCGCAACTGACTGATTTATCGGGTTTTATCCTGACGCCTCGCTCACCAAGTTGCGGCCTAAACACTGTTCCCATAAAATCACCTCATGGTCAGCTACTAAATGCTAATGGTCGTGGGATTTTTGCAGAATTATTAGTTGATCATTACCCAAGCTTGCCAGTTATCGAAGAGCCTGAGCTGGCTAAAAAAAAGCACTTTGCTTGTTCCAATTACAGGTAATATTTTATTACTTGATTCAACACAATAATGCACTCGTAATTAAAAATCATATTAATAATGATTTATCTAATTTGTTGATTACGGCCAATAGTGATACAGAGAAGTTGGCCAAAATATCGACAATAAACGATCTCTTAGTTAGCATGGATCTATATAGATTGGAAAATCACCTACACCAACTCAAGGAACTGCTAAATGACTAAAAGACCATCTTTGATTGATATATTCAATGCTGCTGCTAGTGATTACACTAATTCACTAGCGATTATTGATGGAGAGATGATATTTACGTTTAA
>NVSW01000069.1 GCA_002401365.1 Piscirickettsiaceae bacterium
CCGATTTCCAGCAAATCACGGAACCCCTCGGTAACCAGCAAGGCTACTTTGCCGCCACGGCGCTGGCTGAAATTGTGGGCTGCTGGCTGCCTTATGTGTGGCTGCGCCAGCAAGGCTCACCTTGGCTGCTGCTGCCGGCGGTGGCGAGCTTGGCGCTGTTTGCCTGGCTGCTCACGCTGCACCCGACCGCCAGCGGCCGCCACAATAAACGCACTGGCTGTTGAAACGTTGAATAAATCGGAACCATCACCGCCCGTTCCGCAGGTATCAACCAAATGCTCGGCCGTTACCTCAACCTTATTGGCCAACTCTCGCATAACAATCGCCGCACCTTCTATTTCGTCAAGCGACTCACTTTTCATTCTTAATGCCACTAAAAAGCCACCAATTTGTGCATCGGTCACCTCACCTTGCATAATTTGGCGCATCACACTCGTCATTTGCTCCGTTGCTAAATCTTGGTGGTTTATTGCAGCGTCGAGAGCTTGTTTAATATCCATCTTTACGCCTTATCTAAAAAGTTTTTTAACAAATCGTGTCCGTGCTCGGTCAAGATAGACTCGGGGTGAAACTGCACGCCCTCGACATCTAATTCTTTGTGACGCAAGCCCATTATTTCATCCATTTCACCTGTTTCTGTTTCTGTCCATGCGGTTATTTCTAAACAATCGGGCAATGACTCTTTCTCGACCACCAATGAATGATAGCGAGTCGCCGTGTACGGATTGGTTAAGCCATCGAATACACCTGTATTGGTGTGGTGAATAAGCGATGTTTTACCGTGCATAATTTGCTTTGCGTGAATAATCTTACCGCCAAATGCTTGGCCAATACTTTGATGCCCTAAACAAACGCCTAACAGAGGTGTATTACCCGCTGCACGATGGATTAACTGCAAAGAAATACCCGCTTTATCAGGTGCGCCTGGGCCTGGCGAAATAACTAACCTATCTGGCTGCATCGCCATAACGTCATCAACGGTCACTTGGTCATTACGCAATACGCTAACATTTGCGCCTAACTCCGCGAAATACTGTACCAAGTTGTAGGTAAATGAGTCGTAATTGTCAATCATCACTAATTTACAAGCACTCATAATTCACCGCCTTGCGCCATTGCAACGGCTTTAAAAATGGCACGGCCTTTGTTCATCGTTTCGGCCCATTCATTTTCTGGAATAGAATCGTGCACGATACCTGCGCCCGCTTGAATATGTAGTTGCCCATCTTTAATAATCGCAGTGCGAATAGCAATTGCGGTATCGAGGTTACCCGACCATGATATATAGCCCACCGCACCTGAATATATGCCGCGTTTAACGGGCTCTAATTGATCAATAATTTGCATCGCCCGCACCTTTGGCGCACCACTTACCGTGCCGG
This sequence comes from Piscirickettsiaceae bacterium, assembly GCA_002401365.1. Lineage (GTDB taxonomy): Bacteria > Pseudomonadota > Gammaproteobacteria > Methylococcales > Cycloclasticaceae > Cycloclasticus. Next base: position 1,383 of record NVSW01000069.1, read on the forward strand.
CTGGAAAGGTAGCCGCCAGCACATCAAGCGCATCCAAACCGGGTTTAAGCTGACCATTAACATTGGACACAATATGCATAACATGCGAATAACGTTCAATAATCATTTTATCCGTTAACATTACTGTGCCCGTTTGTGACACACGACCTGCGTCATTGCGGCCCAAATCAATCAACATTAAGTGTTCTGCACACTCTTTAGGATCAGCCAACAGCTCTTTTTCCAACGCTAGGTCTTCTTCGCGAGTTTGCCCCCGTGGGCGAGTGCCTGCAATAGGTCGCACAGTCACTTCATTATCTTCTAGCCGCGTCAGAATCTCCGGTGATGAGCCCACCACGTGGGTATCACCTAAATTTATGTGATACATATAGGGTGACGGGTTCAAACAACGCAGGGCGCGGTATAAGTCTATGGACGCCGCTTTATACGGAATTGTCATGCGTTGAGACAACACCACCTGCATAACATCACCCTCAACAATATACTCTTTCACTTTTTTTACTGCCTGCTGAAAACCTTCTTGAGTAAAGCCTGATTTGAAATCACTTTCTTTACTCGTTTTTTGCCCCATCGTACCAAAGCTATTGCGCACCTTGGCATTTGCTAATTTTTCCTCAAGACGTTGTAGATGTTTCAAACCGTCTTCATACGCATTCGGCTCGGCAGGGTCAACATGAGTAATAATCATTAATTTATGGCTCACGTTATCGAATACCAATACGTCCTTAGACACCATTAATACAATATCTGGCGAGCCAATTGGATCGGGTTTTTTGACGCTCGCCACGCTGGGTTCAATATAGTGGATAATTTCATAACCAAAATAACCCACCAAACCGCCGGTAAATAGCGGTAGGCCCTCTACTTTTGGCGTTTTAAACGTCGCGGCATAATCTCGAATCCATTGCAAAGGCGAGTCGCTTACTAGCTGCTCGATGATATTGCCGTTTTTCCGCAACACAATATCGTTGCCTGTCACGTTAATAACTGATTCACTTGGCAGGCCGATAATAGAATATCGGCCCCATTTCTCACCACCCTCGACAGATTCAAACAAATAGCTATATGGGCCATCTGCCAACTTCATATAGGCACTGAGTGGGGTTTCTAAATCGGCCAAAATCGTTCGCATCAGGGGAATTTGATTAAACCCTTGGGCTGCGTATTCTTGGAATTGCGTTGGTGTCATCTGACTATCTCACTAATAATGTTTAGAACGTACGTACTGATTGGTAACACACACGTAGAACGTACTTTATCTATCGCCAACACCACCATCGTTCATTTATTATAGCCGAGCCAAACAGACCTACTGTTTCAGTGAAACTTATGCCCCTTTGGTATAAAAAGTAAGTCATTACGCTGCCTTTTGCAGAAATTCGTTCAACTGAGAGAAGCGGCTTATCACCGCGTCTGCGCCCATTGTATAGATATCATGCTCTCCCGCATATCCATAATCGACACAAACCGATTTAAAGCCTGCCGATATCGCCGCTTGAATATCATTTATTGAATCACCCACCATCAGTGACGCCTCAGGCTCAACATTAAAGTGTTCCGCCACCTTTAACAATGGCATAGGGTGCGGCTTTTTTTCAGCAAAGGTATCACCACAGGCGACGTATTCAAAAAATTCAGCCACGCCCAATTGTTCCAACAACGGCGCGGTAAATTGCGATGGTTTATTGGTCACACAAGCTAAGGAAACGCCCGATTTCTTCAATGCTTGCAAGGTTTCTTTCACCCCTGCATACAATACACTGTCTATACATAAGTGCTCTGCATAGTATTTTAAAAACGAAGGGTAGACTTTCTCAAATAGCTCTACAGATACGTCACCTTTTATGTCGCCTGCCAACGCACGCTTAATTAACACTTGGGCGCCATTTCCTATCCAGCTGCGCACTTGGTCTTGATGATGTTCTGGCAACCGCAAGTCCGATAGCGTTGCATTCACCGCATTCGCTAAATCTGGCGCGCTATCAACTAAAGTACCATCTAAATCAAAGGCGATAAGTTTAGGCACCCCGTGTTTAAGCAGCTGTTTCATCCAGCAAAATGAGCGATTTTCTCGCGCATGTCACTAATGGTTTTTGCGTAATCGCCAGCATTAAAAATGGCCGATCCAGCTACAAACATGTCTGCACCCGCTGCGGCAATTTCACCAATATTGTCAACGTTAACGCCACCATCAACTTCTAGGCGAATGTCAAACCCACTATCATCAATGCGCTGACGAGCCTGACGAAGCTTGTCTAATGTGGCAGGAATAAAACTCTGTCCACCAAACCCTGGGTTTACCGACATCAACAAAATAACATCCACTTTATCCATCACATAATCTAAATAACGCAGCGACGTCGCAGGATTAAACACCAACCCTGATTGACAACCCAGCTCTCTAATCAAACCGAGGCTACGATCGATATGCTCCGAGGCTTCAGGGTGAAAAGTAATAATGCTCGCACCCGCTTTTACAAAATCTGGGATGATTCGGTCCACCGGTTTCACCATTAAATGAACATCAATGGGCGCAGTAACACCGTGCTTACGTAAGGCTTCGCACACTAAAGGGCCTATCGTTAAATTAGGTACGTAATGATTATCCATTACATCAAAGTGGACAACGTCAGCCCCTGCGGCCAGCACGTTATCTACTTCTTCGCCCAAGCGAGCAAAATCAGCCGAGAGTATAGAGGGGGCAATCAATGGTGTTTTCATATCGTTATCGTAAAACATTGAAAGATAGGAAGATTAACCGAATTTGCATTTTTTTTCACCTGAATACCGTTATCTGAGCCGTTTGATGGACAAAAAACGATTTTCTTGGCTAATTTTCATTTCAAAAACACCACGAATACCATCATGGGTTAAAAATTGGCGTATTTTTTCAGCCGCAAATTCAATCCGCCTACCGTCCATAGCAATCGTTGAAATTTTTTTAGCATGCCCCTTATAAACAGCTAAAAACTGATCCGACGAAATGTCTAAGCTAAATCTTATCTGTTGCATCGTCATATTTACACGTTATCACTGGATTTTTTTTTGCTCTTGATGCACCATTATCAGTTCACTCTTCTTGTTTAATCAAGCCTACTGTTATGAATTACCGGTTAGTTTTTGCATTAACGCTTTTCGCGAGCCTAGTTTTGGCGACTAATGCTGTTGGCGCCTCTGATATGGAACGAGAAAAAACCATTTCGGATGCCATTAAAGACAGCATTATCGTTGGCGATATAGTGGCGTTAAAAGCGGGCGATACGGAGTTTATTGGCTTACTCAACAAAGAAACAGACGTTAAGCTTAAGGGCAGCACGCTTATTTTGCACGGCATGGGCTCTAACCCAAACGCACCTCAAGTCATCCACCCATTACGCGATAACTTAGCCCAATATGGCTGGGCAACGCTTGCTATTCAGCTGCCTATTTTGCCCCACGATGCAGCCATCAATGATTACATACCGTTAATTAAAGAAAGCATGCCAAGAATTGAGGCCGCCCTTGGTTATTTAAAGCAAAACTTCGGCAACCAACCTTGCACGCTTGTTGCGCATAGTTTGGGTGCAATAATGGCGGTACAATTCATTGCCTCTAAAGAAAACGTTGCCTGTGATGCACTTGTCCTTATAGGGTTGCCAACCTTGCCTTCAGACTCTGATGAATTAAATTCGATTGCGTTATTAAAAAAAATTAAAATACCCGTGTTCGATATATACGGCAGTCAAGACTTAGCCAGCGTTAAACAACTAGCCGCTACCAGAAAAGAAATTCTCCGGAAAAATAATACCTTAAATAGGCAGCTAGAAACCCAAGGTGCCGATCACTATTTTTCTGGCCTAGACGACTCACTCGCACTATCCATTCACAGTTGGCTAACAAGCGTTACCCAGCAGCCCTAATTTTTAACACCTCAAAATATAAGGAAACACAATGATACCTTTAGCCATTAGCTTACACGTTCTATCCGCCGTTATTTGGGTTGGCGGCATGTTCTTCGCGTACTTAGTCTTACGCCCTGTCGCTGCCATTCAATTTGAAGCGCCCGAACGACTCACTTTATGGTCAAACGTATTCTCAAAGTTTTTTCCTTGGGTGTGGGCTGCTTCCGTGTTACTTATTGGCACAGGCTTTTGGCTTATTTCCGTTAAGTTTGGCGGCATGAAGAATGTTGGCGCTCATATTCATATTATGATGAGCCTTGGCATTATCATGGTGCTTCTTTTTATGCACCTATTTTTTGCACCATCACGTCGCCTAACAAAGGCCGTTGCCGCTAATAGCTGGGAAGAAGCCGGTAAAAGTTTGGCGCAAATTCGTCTCTTAATCGGTGTCAATCTAATTATTGGACTCGCTACCGTGGTGGTTGCCACCGGCGGCCGTTACCTTTTTAGCTAAGTATAATAAAGCCACATGAGCACTGAAAAAAAGCCATCGCTATTCAACAAAAGTCTGCTAACAAATGTACTCGCAGCGACTATTTTGATAGCAGGGTTTTATGCGCCTAACTATGGCGAGCATATTAAGGCTGTGGGAATATTTGCCCTATCAGGCGCTATAACAAACTGGATTGCGATCCATATGCTGTTTGAAAAAGTACCTTTATTGTACGGCTCAGGTGTTATTCCTAGCCACTTTGAAGAATTCAAGCGAGGCATACAAGATTTGATCATGAATCAATTCTTTACCCAGGAAAACATCGAACGATTTCTCAAGCGCGAAGAAGACTCGGCCCAGCAACTGTTCAATATTGACCCATTACTGGACAAGCTAGACTACGACAGTATGTTCCAGAGCCTTGTTGATGTTGTTACTGAATCATCATTTGGCAGCATGCTGGCAATGGTTGGAGGTACCGAAGCACTGCTTCCGTTGAAAGAGCCTTTTTCAAAAAAAATACGTTTGACGCTTGCTGAAATGGCCACCAGCGATGCTTTTACAGAAGCGCTTCACGAAGGCATAAATGCACATCAAATCTCTGATGACTTGGTCAAGGATATAGACGCTATTGTTGAAAAACGACTTGATGAATTGACCCCCGAGATGGTGAAACAAATTATTCAACGAATGATTAAAGAACACCTTGGCTGGCTGGTTGTTTGGGGCGGCGTATTTGGTGGTTTAATTGGACTAGCCTTTAGTTTGCTATAAAGATGGCGCAGCAAACGTCCCTCAATATTACAACCAACGGGCGCAATACATACGAGATAACCACCGCGGTAAAAGACTTTGTTGCCTCAGCCAGTATCGAAAGTGGCATCTGCAATATTTTTTGTCAGCATACTAGCGCATCTTTAATAATCTGCGAAAATGCTGATCATGATGTTCAACGCGACTTAGAGGTTTTTATGAACGGCCTTGTAAAAGATGGCGACCCGCGGTTTATTCACACTCTAGAAGGCGACGATGACATGCCTGCTCACATTAGGAGCGTACTAACAAACACTAGCATCGGTGTGCCCATTATTAACCATGAATTAGCATTGGGTACATGGCAGGGCATTTTCCTATGGGAGCACCGTTATGCGTCACAGCACAGGACGGTAACAATAACCCTAACCGGTTAAACTATTTATGCAAACGCTGTGGCCAATTAAAAACACCAGACTCTCCACCGAAGACATTGCGGCCGTGAACAGCAAGGTGAACACTGCCTTTAAAGACGTTTGTAAGCAACAAAATATAGGCAACGATTTAACACCATTTTTAAACACTTTCTATATTCCATTCGCTGACTGGTTGCATAAAAAACAAACAACGGCAAAGCAAACACTCATCATTGGCATTAACGGTGCTCAGGGCAGCGGTAAATCGACGCTTGCTACTTTATTAGCCTGCATATTAGAAAAAGGGTTTGCTTTAAATACTGTCATCCTATCAATCGATGATATTTATAAAACTCGGCAACAGCGTCAAATAATGGCTCGCCAAGTGCAGCCATTATTTGAGACTCGTGGTGCTCCAGGGACACACGATACCGAACTGGGAATACAGCTACTCTCTAGTTTCAAACATTTAAAAAAGGGTGAAACTATGACCTACCCTGTTTTTGATAAAGCTAAAGACGATAGAGCCGTGCAAAAAGATTGGCCATGCTGTGAAGGAGCTATAGATATCGTTTTTTTCGAAGGATGGTGCGTTGGCGCCCCTGCACAGAAAGATTCCACGATTAAGAACCCGATAAATGCACTAGAACGTGATGAAGATTCTTCCTGCATTTGGCGAAAGCATGTCAACAACCATCTAAAAACAGATTATAAAGAACTGTTTACCTTACTGGATTATTTAATATTTCTAAAAATACCAAGCTTTGACGCCATATTAAAGTGGCGCGGACTACAAGAACAAAAACTTATCGCAAAAAATCAACAGGAACAACACTTAATGGCGTCACAAAAATCCTTACGGCGCTTTATTCAACATTTTGAACGACTCACTCGCCACCAACTCGATGTTCTGCCCGACATTGCTGAGCTAACCATACATATAGGCAATGACCATCAAGCCGAAAGAGTGTTATTCAAACGCAGTTAATACCAGCTCGACTCGCCTGTTTTTTGCTCGCCCCAGCACGGTATTATTTTTTTCAACTGGCCGCGTATCCGCGTAGCCAATTGCACTTAATCGATTAGGGCTAATACCCATAGCAATCAAATGTCGGGTGACGCTGCTAGCCCTAGCCGACGATAACTCCCAATTTGACAAAAACCTAGGTGTAGCAATGGCTTCGTTATCTGTATGGCCTTCAACAAGAACTTTTGACGGGTGATTGTTTAACATAACGGACAGCTCATCCAATACTCGCTCACCAGTACGGCTTAATGCAGCGTCGCCAGGTAAAAACAAGATATGATCACTCATCGTTAACCTAACTTGATTGTTACTTTCAACGACACTTACCCTGCCTTTTAAATCATTGATATACACACGATCAACCAGTGTAACCCTTGGCGTATAATCAACTTGAACAGGTTCATTTTTAATCGCTTTTTTTGCCTTTTCAAGTTCTTGGTGTTGGTAACTAAGAAGCAATACAAACAAGGTAACCATCAACAATAGAAGGTCCACGTAACTCAGCGCCCATGAGTCCGGCTCCGCGACGGGCAATTCCATTTGCTCACCATCGGTAAAACGGCGTTTCATATCCACAAGCTGTTGTTCAGTCAACATGAGACGTGGCGATTAGCTTGGCAAATAGCTTATTACTTGTTTTTCTTTGTGGTTCATACGACTCAGCAGGCAAACCATTCGCTTCCAACATATCTTTAATGACTAGGGGGTGCTTCTTCTCGCGCATCATGATTAAGCCTTCAGTTAAGGTATTCATATGCGAATTATATTTTGCCACCTGCCTTTCAAGTTTGATCGCTATCGGCTTACAAACAACATTTGCTAGCAACAGACCATATAAGGTTGTTAACAATGCAAAGCCCATCGTGGTACCAATCTCATTTAGCCCCGCATCACCCAAGCCATAGAGCATATGAATCATGCCTAACAATGTGCCAAGCATTCCAAATGCAGGCGCATAACTCGCCATTAAACGAAGCACCTGCGCTTTTTCTACGTCTGAACTAATTAGCTTAGCCCGTTCTTTATTAAGAATTTGTTGCACGTCTTCAATCTCATAACGATCCATAACCAACTGCGTTCCTTTCTTTAATATTGGTTGCTTTGCCGCTTTAAGTTCTTGCTCTAGTAATTTAATTTGCCCAGCACGAAATAGATATGCAAACCGTAACAGCTGTTTAAAGTCGAAATGAACGTACAGTGTTTGTTCGGTTTTAACGATAGAAGGAATATCTTTTAAAAGCTGCACCGTCTTATGCTGAGACTTGCTCAACATAACAGCACATAATGTCCCACCCAACACAACAACCAAGCCCGGAATATTAACTAAGGCTAACAAGTGACTCGGTGAAATCAAAATAACAACCGAACACAACAACATCAATAACACGACATTAAATAGAGAAAAAAACCGCATAACACACCTTTTACTTTTGAATACATTGAAAATCAAAAGCAATTGGCGTGCCTATTTTATAAACGTCTTAAAAATCAATATGTTATAATGGAGCCCCTGTGTTATACCGGCTAGTTAGTACTCTCAAAGTAGCGATTTTGGCAATATCTTGCCGGAAAATGGCCGCAGGCTAATCAGTCTCTAAAATTTTTGAATTGTAGCGGCATACCAAGACCTGCTTGTTTAAGAGTTGCCAAAACAGCCTGTAAATCGTCCCGTTTTTTACCCGTAACACGTACCTGTTCTTTTTGAATTTGCGCTTGTACTTTAAGCTTCTTTTCTTTTATGAGTTTGATGATTTTTTTTGCTGATTCACTATCTAAACCTTCTTTAATAATAACTTTTTGCTTGACGTTAACACCAGACTGCTCTGCCTTTTGCACATCCATACAATCCACATCCACCCCGCGACGAGATAACTTAATGCGAAAAATATCCATCATTTGCCCCAATTGAAAATTGGATTCGCCTATCAAGGTCACGTCATTCCCCCCCAACTCAAAGTTTGCCCCTGTGCCTTTAAAGTCATAGCGCGTACCCACCTCTTTATTTGCTTGGTCAACCGCATTCGTCAACTCATGCATATCCACTTCTGAAACAACATCAAATGATGGCATTGTTATTCCTCAATATTAATTGTAATTTAATTATTCTATCGACTAGGTTCAATCGTTTACAAGCTAAACTGCTTTGCTATTTCTTTCTAAGAGACTGAATCGTATCGTAGGCCTCGGTAATTTGCTGTGTTTTTTCTTTCGCTATTTTCATCATCTCATCCGGCAACCCTTTTGATACCAGTTTATCTGGGTGATGCTGACTAATTAACCGACGATACGCTTTTTTTACCTCTGCATTAGTCGCTAATTGATCAACACCTAGAATCGCATAAGCTTCTTCAGGTGTAGACCTGCTTTGCTGATGGGTTCCCCTCCGCTGACTTGCGCCGAGCATACGTTTAAGTTGTTCATATGCAAATTGCGGAATACCTAAACGGCCACAAATATGTAATAAAACCTTATCTTCCGCAGCGTCCAAAACACCATCTGCAAAGGCCGCCTGTAACTGCACCTCAATAAACATCCGTACAAGGTTTGTTTGCCGCTGGCACACTTGTTTAAACTCATCCAATTCTAGGTCTAAATCAAAATCTTTTAATTTGCCGCGATTAAACTGTGCAATCGCCTCCTTCTTCATCTCGGGCGACAACTCCATTTGCGCCATTACCTGCTGCGCCATCTGGATTTCTTCTTGCGATACCTGTCCATCCGCTTTCGCAATGTGCCCCATGATCGCAAATGTAGACTTGAAAAAAGTTTTCTTAATGCGCTGTTGGCGCTCAGGGTCAAATGGGTTTCGTGCCATCCCTGTATCAAACTTGTGGCCTATATATACGCCTAACAACACACCAATTGTGCCAAAGGTCATATAACCAAACACGCCTCCCAATAATTTCCCTGTCCACCTCATTGTTTCACACCTTTTACTTGCAAAATTATTAATAAAATTAGATCATTAGCTGCTTTTTATAAGTAAAATAAATTACATGACTATTCCAGCTTCATTACTCGACGCTAATCTAAACAGCCTCCCGCTCCTTCATAAAGGAAAAGTACGTGATATTTATGACATTGATGACAAACACATGCTCATTGTCACCACTGATCGATTATCTGCTTTTGACGTTATTCTACCCGATCCTATTCCAGGTAAGGGCATTGTGCTAAATGACGTCTCTAACTTTTGGTTTGAGAAACTATCCGGCTTAATTCCTAACCAGCTATCTGATTTAACGCTTGAGGACGTATTAGATAACGCGGAAGACTGCCAACGTCTTGCTAAACGCGGCATTGTCGTTAAAAAGCTTAAACCATTACCGATTGAAGCTATTGTGCGCGGTTACTTAATTGGCTCTGGATGGAAGGACTATCAAAAATCAGGCAAGGTTTGTGGAATAGAATTACCCGCTGATTTACAACAAGCCTCTCAACTGCCAGACGCTATTTTTACCCCGTCAACAAAAGCGGCAGTCGGCGAACACGACGAGAACATCTCTTACGAACAAACCATCGACTTACTCGGTGAAAACTTAGCCAAACAAGTACGTGACATCAGCTTAACGCTATACACCACAGCCGCTAAGTATGCGCTAAAGCGCAACATTATTATTGCTGATACTAAATTTGAGTTTGGCCTTGATGATGACGGTGTATTACACCTTATTGACGAAGTACTAACACCAGACTCTTCACGTTTTTGGGATGCTAAAGAATATAAAGTGGGTACTAGCCCAGCAAGTTTCGATAAGCAAATCGTTCGCGATTATTTAGAAACGCTTGATTGGGATAAAACAAACCCTGGCCCAACGTTACCAGCAGACATTACAGAGAAAACAGCAGCAAAATATCGAGAAGTTCAAGCTCTACTGTCTGAATAAAGTTTTTTTTAAACGTAAAAAAGGGCGCCTAAGCGCCCTTTTTTATACAACCAATAGTGATTCTTATTTATTAGTAAATTCTGGATACGCTTCCATACCGCACTCACTAAGGTCAACACCTTCATATTCTTCTTCAGCCGATACACGGATACCCATAACAGCTTTCAGAGCTCCCCAAACAATTAAACTTGTTACAAACACCCAACCGAAGATAGTTGCAGCGCCGATTAATTGACCTGAGAAGCTAACACCATCATTCGTCAAAGGTACTAACAAAAGACCTAATAAACCACACACACCGTGTACTGAAATAGCACCAACCGGGTCATCAATTCTTAACTTATCTAAGGTAATGATCGATAGCACAACCAATACGCCGCCAGCTGCACCAAATAATGTTGCTTGCAATGCTGTAGGGGTTGAAGGTTCAGCAGTAATCGCCACTAGACCAGCCAATGCACCATTTAATAGCATGGTTAAGTCAGCCTTACCAAACATCATACGGGCAAGAATTAATGCGCCCATTGCGCCACCGGCCGCTGCAGCATTTGTGTTTAAGAAAACCATCGCCACAGAGTTTGCACTAGCTATGTCGCCCAGTTTAAGTACTGAACCGCCGTTAAAACCAAACCAACCCATCCATAAAATAAATGTACCTAATGTTGCCAACGGTAAGTTTGCACCCGTAATTGGATGAATTTCACCGTTCGGGCCGTATTTTCCTTTACGAGCACCCAGCAATAATACACCCGCT
>NVSW01000070.1 GCA_002401365.1 Piscirickettsiaceae bacterium
CTTCAGTTTATATTTTTCGACCTCTTAAAAGGAGGTCTAGATCTTGCTCAATATAGAATTAAACGTATTACTTAAATTAAAACTTAAGTGTTTAACCTACATTGATTATTTTTTAAATAACTTAAACAATCAACACAAGTGTCCACACAAATTACTTGATAAATTTTTAAAGAGCAGATTCGAAATTTCCTTCGAATCGAGCCAGCTATTATAATCATTAGCTTTTAAATTGCAAACTATTATTTAGCTTTTTTGCTTCGTAATAGTTTCTTTTTGGCCTTTCCTTCTGGCTTTTAATTCCAGCTTTTTAAGACTGGTTGGCCAGAAGAGATGCGTATTATAGGGTCAATATTATAGTGGTCAACCGTTATTTATATAATTTCTACAATTATTTGCTAAGTCATTGTTATCTTAGCAAATTTCCTTTTACCCACTTGCGCTAAATACTCTATACCTTTATCCAGTACCAATTGTTTATCTGTTATTTTCTCACCATTAATTTTCACCGCGCCTTGTTTAATCATTCTATAAGACTCTGATGTACTAACGGTTAAACCCGCTGCTTTTAATACATTGGCTATAGGCAAGCTCTCTGTATCCTTTATTTCTATGCTTTTAACATCTTCCGGCACTTGGCCATGTTTGAATCTAGAGTCAAATTCAATGTGCGCTTTTTCCGCAACAGCCTTATCGTTAAATCGCTCTACAATCTCTAATGCCAATTTAATTTTTATGTTCTTCGGGTTTTCTTCGCCGGCTTCGCACTGTCTACGCCAAGCATCTATTACCTTTAGCTCAGTGAAGCTTAGTAATTCAAAGTATCGCCACATTAATTCGTCTGAAATTGACATGATTTTGCCAAACATTTCATTTGGCGCTTCGTTAATGCCTATATAGTTACCGAGTGACTTCGACATTTTCTGTACGCCGTCCAAGCCTTCCAAAATGGGCATTGTTATAACAACTTGCGGCTTTTGACCATACTGCTCCTGCAGTTGCCGACCAACTAATAAGTTAAATTTCTGGTCTGTACCCCCTAATTCTACATCTGCTTTCAACGCAACTGAGTCGTAACCTTGTATTAGAGGGTATAAAAACTCATGAATAGCTATTGGCTTACCATTAGAGTATCTTTTATTAAAATCATCACGCTCCAACATCCGCGCAACCGTATGTTTTGCCGCCAACTGTATTAGGTCAGATGCATTGAATGCCGACATCCATGTAGAGTTAAACACAATCTCAGTTTTATCTGGATCAAGAATTTTAAATATTTGAGACTGATAACTTTTTGCATTTTTGATAACGTCTTCTTTTGTCAACGGGGGACGAGTTGTTGATTTTCCCGTTGGGTCGCCTATCATGCCGGTAAAATCACCTATCAAAAATAAGACATGGTGCCCTGCATCTTGAAATTGCTTCAGCTTATTAATCAGCACCGTATGTCCCAAATGTAGGTCAGGCGCCGTTGGGTCAAACCCTGCTTTTATCCTAAGTTTTTTTCCACTAGCAATTAACGTGTCAAATTCCGCCTCAACCAATACTTCGTCGACGCCTCGCTTTAACTGCTCATGTTCATTCTTTATGGACTCACTCACGTGCTTAACTTCCTTTTAGTTAGGGTAATTTGCTGCGAAAGATACTTGATATGGAATTTAAATCAAGCCCTAACGTTCATATACACTCGATGAAAAAAGCCAATCATTGAATTTTTGTTATTTTTTACTATACTTATTATACAATGCGAAAGCTCTTGCTTACGCCAAAGCCAATTTAGAACAGTCAAAATAAAGCAATGATACATAGAACTAGCCAAATACATCGTGACTACAAAGACCCGCTAATTAGCACTCGCATGGCTAAATCAAAACTCTCGCCTGTTTTAATCATCAGTACGTTTGCGTTGCTTGTTGCTATCATTTCTTTTAAATTTTACACCCCAGCAGAGCCAGCAAGTAAGCCCAGTGAGCACCGTTTAATCACCATCAAAATTCCTGAAATACCTGAACCAACGATCAGTAAGCAAAATTTAGACAAGCCTATTGCTACCGTGGCAACCAAAATACAAAGTAGTACTGTAGCAACCTTGAACACATCAACTCACACTGTAAAACCTGGTGAAAGTTTATCCAAAATTTTTCAGCTGCAAAATTTCTCTCCATCCACTCTGTATAAAATAATGCAGCTAGGAAAGGCTGTTAATGTTTTAAAAAACATCAAACCCGGCCAACAGCTTAATTTTTCTAACAACGACGCTGGTGAATTCTCTTCACTTAAATACCAAATTGACCGCATTAAAACGTTAAATGTTTCAACAACAACAACCGGGTTCAAAGCCAGTTTAATTGAAAAGCCCGTTGAAACAGCAACCGATACCGCTTCCGTTAAAATCAATAACTCTCTTTACTATGATGGCAAGCAAGCGGGGATCTCAGATAAAACCATTATGGAGTTAGCCAATATATTTGGCTGGGATATCGATTTTGCGCTCAACATTCGTCAAGGCGACTCGTTTACATTACTCTACGAAACTAAGTTTATTGATGGAGAACGTATCGAAAATGGCCACATTTTAGCCGCTGAGTTTATCAACCGCGGCACCAAGTATCAAACCGTACGGTTCGTAAACAACAAAGGAAACGCCGAGTACTTCTCGCCAGACGGCAAAAGTATGCGTAAAACTTTTCTACGCACCCCAATTGATTTTGCCCGTGTTAGTTCACATTTTAATTTACGTAGAAAGCACCCTGTTCTTAACCGCATTAGAGCGCATAAGGGCGTGGACTACGCTGCTGTTTCTGGCACTGCTATTAAAGCAACGGGGGATGGCAAAGTTGTATTCCGCGGCAGAAAAGGCGGTTACGGACGTGTTGTCATCCTTAAACACGGCCAAAAATACAGCACTTTGTACGCTCATATGTCTAAATATGGCCGTTACCGAAACGGCAGTACTGTAAAACAGGGGCAAACCATCGGCTATGTCGGTAAATCTGGCCTCGCCACTGGCCCCCATTTGCATTATGAATTTCGTGTAAACGGCGTTCACCGCAATCCACTAACTGTCAGGTTTCCTGCTGCTAGACCTGTAGCAAGAAACCAGCTAGCAAACTTTAAGCAACAAACCAGCCCTTTATTAAGCCAACTCGAACGAACCAAACAAACACAATTAGCGCTTAATTAATATTCTTAACTTTTGAACCCTATTATTTTGCCAGCGAATAGATGCATAGCTCCTTATATATAGGTCTAATGTCAGGAACGAGCTTAGATGGTGTTGACATCGTGTTGGTTAACCTAGCAACCAAACAGCCTGTTTTATTAGCAAAACATCTTGAGCCTTACCCTGAACAACTTCTCGCTTCAATTAAGGAACTTTGTCGCCGGCAGAACACCAGCTTCGACAAATTGGGTGTGCTAGATGCAAAACTTGGCGACTTCTTTGCAGATGCCATAGTGCGTTTTGCATCTACTAATAACATTCAGCCTGATGATATCAATGCCATCGGATCGCACGGCCAAACCATACAGCATCAGCCCTTTGGCAGCACCCCGTACACCCTTCAGATTGGCGATGCACACCGTATTGTTGAAATTGCAGGCATTACCGTTGTCGCTGACTTCAGGCGTAGAGACATGGCGGCAGGTGGGCAAGGTGCCCCTTTAGTGCCCGCCTTTCACCAAGCATACTTTTCTCACTCAGAAGAAAATCGCGTCATTATTAATATAGGTGGCATCGCTAATATCACCTATTTACCAATGGACAAGAAAGATGCTGTTGTAGGGTTCGATAGCGGCCCCGGTAACACTCTAATGGATCAATATTGCCAACAACACTTCGAGCAACATTTCGATACGGATGCCGAATTATCACGCGCAGGTAACATCAATAAAACGTTGCTAAACAGTATGCTCGGGGATAAGTATTTTGCTCTCGGCTACCCCAAAAGCACGGGGCCAGAGTATTTCTCTTTGGAATGGTTACAGGAACATTTAACGAAACACCCAACCAACCCAACTGATATGCTAGCGACGTTATGTGAGTTAACCGCCGTGAGTATTAAAAACAGCCTAGGCCTATTACCCAGCAGCGATAAAGTGTTTATTTGTGGCGGCGGCACTCACAACCCATACTTAATGGAAAAACTTCGACACCATATAGATTGCCCAGTTGAAACTACGCAAATTATTGGCATTGACCCAGACTGGGTTGAAGCCATCGCCTTTGCTTGGCTAGCAAAACAGACTTTGGAAGGAAGAACCAGCAATATCCCGTCTGTTACTGGTGCAAATAAAAGCGTTATTTTAGGAGCAATTTACCCACACAGCGGCTACCCCCATTAACAGAACCTACTCAGTTATGCTGCAAATGATGACCCACAGCCACACGTAGTCGTTGCATTTGGATTCCTGATAACAAACTGTGAACCTTGCAGACTCTCTTTAAAGTCAATTTCTGCCTTTTCTAAATATTGGTAACTCATTGGGTCGATAATAACGGCCACACCATCTTTCTCAATACCAAAGTCATCCTCAGCAACCGTCTCATCAAAGGTAAAACCGTACTGGAAGCCAGAACAGCCACCGCCCGAAATATATACGCGTAATTTTAAGTTCGCATTCCCTTCTTCTTCAATCAATGATGCAACTTTTTTTGCAGCATTATCAGTAAAATTAATATCAGCTTCAGCAGCAAATTGTGTCATATCAGTTCTCTCATCTATTACTTATGTTTATCTAACTTAGTCCGTATTTTCTGCACTAAGTTCTTGCGAAATCACTTTTTTGGGACTGCTCTTCTCTGCCCTTACTGTGCCAGACTGTTGCTTTAGTAGTTGGCCGTTAACTTCCGCACCAACTGACATTTCAATCAGATTATACACTACATTACCTGTGACTTTAGAATTCTCGAGCAACTGCACTCGCTCAGAGGCACTCACATCACCTTCCACTTCACCATCAATCACCACCACAGGCACGTCAACATTGCCGTTAATAACGCCCATATTACTTAATGTAAGCGTTGTTTGTGAATCTGGAGATGCGTTAACGTTTCCGACGACTTTACCGTCAATGTGCAGGCCACCCGTAAACTCAACATCACCGCGTATTACGGTACCTTCACCAATAATTGTTGAAACATTCGTGGTACTAATTTCTTTTAATTTTTTACTATCTGAAGAGAACATCTTGTGAATCCTTTACTTGATTATCATTACTGTAGAATGTTAATTGTAGTTGAAATAATGACCAATCCTAGCCTAAGTAGGTTCATTTTTAACGATATTATGCCACAGCCACTGTTTTTCAACATTTTTTGCCTTCGAAGATGATGGTTTTAAGGTAACAACCACCTGCTCAGGCAAAAAACCATCTGGTAACTCTATAACCGACGACAAGATCTGATAATAACGAAAAGAATACGACAGCGAGGTGCTTTCTTGGTCTGGCGCAAATTCTTTTAACGATAACGTTAAACCCTTTCCAGCTTGTTCACCTTTAATCTGTACCGTAACGTTGCCTTTAACCGCTGTTTTATTGTTCGCCCCTTTCGCCAGCACTAACTGATAACGAAAACCATTATCCTCACTATCTTTAATAATTTCAAGGCTGTGAATATACACACCTTTAACTATAGATTCAGGCGACACGACCTGTTGATAAAATGCAATCCGCTCTTTTGCATCACTCAGTTGTTCATGCAAATCCGTTAACGCATGCCTTGCATCATTCTTAGCCAGTTGATCAATTTTTTGGGCGCCTTCTAAAAAATCAACTTGCTTTGCAAGCTCGGATTTCTTGTTTGTTAGTTGCTGAACCTCAGCTTTAAGCAGCCCTGTTTCCACCTCGAGTTCTGCAATACTTCGAACCGAAAACCGACCCATAAAAAACGTCACTATTAAGCCAATAATAATAGCTAAAGGCAGCACCTTCTCTACCAGAATACGCTGTTTTCTTTTATGGTATGGGTGTGGGCATTGGTGTCTAAACATAAGTAGCTAGGGGTACAAAGCGACTTGATTTAGCCCTGTGCACTCATCTAAACCAAACATTATATTCATATTATGAATGGCTTGACCCGACGCGCCTTTAACCAAGTTATCAATCACTGACAGCACTGTCACCATATTGCCGCCTTGTGGACGATGAACCGCTATTTGGCACCGATTAGTACCGCGGACATCCCCTGTGTCTGGGTGAGCGCCCGTTGGTAACACGTCAACAAAAGGCTCCTCTGCATAAAAGTTTTCAAATAATTGCTGTAGATCTACCGTTGTATCTTGTAAAGGAGCATATAGCGTTGCATGTATTCCCCTAATCATTGGCACTAAATGCGGCGTAAACGTTAGCGATATTGGCGAACTTGATACTGTCTGTAACTGCTCCGATATTTCTGGCAAATGGCGATGGCCGGCCACACCATAAGCCTTGAAGCTTTCACCGCTTTCACTCATCAAGCCAACCACACTAGCCGAGCGCCCAGCACCACTAACACCTGACTTTGCATCTGCAATTAGCATAGATGTATCAATAATATTATTATTGATTAACGGTAGAAAACCTAGTTGAGTAGCGGTTGGATAACAGCCCGGGTTAGCCACCAATTGAGCCTGCTTTATCGACTCACGATTGGTTTCTGGTAAACCATAAACAGCTTGCTCTAGCAACTCAGGACACACATGTTTTGCAC
Source organism: Piscirickettsiaceae bacterium (assembly GCA_002401365.1). GTDB lineage: Bacteria > Pseudomonadota > Gammaproteobacteria > Methylococcales > Cycloclasticaceae > Cycloclasticus. The sequence goes on from NVSW01000070.1 coordinate 6,689, forward strand.
CATACCAGTGCTCCCAAACCTCTACATCTTTCAAGCGAAAGTCAGCCGACAAATCTATCATTTTAATACCCGCACTCATTAACCCTTTTGCCATATGCATGGCCGTTGCATTGGGGGTGGCAAAAAATACTACATCACATGCTTGCAAATTGCCCATCGTCGGCTCAACAAAACACAAGTCATTAAAGCCACGTAAGTTTGGATATACTGAATCTACACGTAACCCCTTTTCGGCGCGCGACGTAACAACCTGCACATCAACACTTGGGTGCAAAGCAAGCAACCTAAGCAATTCAACACCGGTGTACCCCGTTCCACCAACAATTCCTACCTTAATCACCACTCAACCCCTTTTTAAAACCTAAATATCTTCTGCATTTTACACTAGCACCGTCTGATATACTGCAACGAATGCCGACATCAAATAAACCATCATCGTTCTTCAACCTTACCACTTGGAAAACACACCTTGTATTTTGGTTAGGCGCTATTTTTGTTGGTCTTGCTTCTGTTGCCTTGACACTGGGCAGCGAATACGTGAGCGATTTATACCGGACGCTACATCAGCAGTTTTTGCTCTATAGCTTTATTTTTACTCCCGTTTGTCTCACCTTCTTGGCTTGGCTAACCCTTACCTTTTTTCCAGGTTCTGAACGCAGCGGTGTACCACAAGTAAAAGCCGCAATGCAGTTATCACAAACCAGCACAAATAACCCACTGCTTAGCTTTCGCATCATTGTCGGTAAGTTGTTTTTAAGCATTGCAGGCATCTTCTCAGGTGCATCTGTCGGCTTAGGCGGGCCCGCTATTCATATTGGCGCGGCATTAATGAGCTATTTTGGCCGTTTTGCAAACTTTGCCCCATTATATTTAGAAAAAGGCCTCATTCTTGCGGGTAGCTCCGCCGGGTTTGCTGCTATTTTCAGTGCACCTCTGGCGGGTATCGTATTTGCTATTGAGGAGATGGGACGCTCTTTGGAAGAAAAGACCAGTGGATTAATTTTAACGGCTGTTATATTTGCCGGTGCAACTGCACTAATCATTTTGGGCCAATACGTTTATTTCACTAATCATGCTTTGTCTTTCCCTTGGGGGAAAGCATGGCTAATTATTCCTATTTGTGGCGTTGTTACTGGGTTCATGGGCGGCTTATTCAGCCTAATATTGTTAAAGGGTGGTAGCGTTTTAAGCTCAATCCCCCATTCATCGCCTCTTAAAATTGCTTTTATTTGCGGCTTTATCATCGCCATTGTCAATTATTTTACCGACGGCGCAAGCGCAGGAACAGGTTATTTAGAGACCAAAACATACCTGCTTAATGCTGAAGCCATGCCCGCCGAATACCCCTTTATGCGGATGCTCTCAACCATTGCGACATTCTTTGTTGGCATACCCGCTGGGATTTTTGTTCCGTCACTATCTATTGGTGCTGGCTTGGGTGCCAATTTAGCTGAGTGGGTACCTATAGCACCACTATCAGTAGTCATCTTATTGGGCATGACGGGTTACTTTGCAGGCATGTTACAAGCACCATTAACCGCTTTTGTTATAATCATGGAAATGACCAACTCTCATGAGTTATTATTGCCGATGATGGCAACGGCATTTATAGCAAATGGCACCTCAAAGCTTATATGTCCGCAATCATTATACGCGGGCTTAACTGAAACTTACCTTACAATTAATAACGATGCTAAAAAATAAAAAACCTATCCTCATTGTATTTTTGTTATTTATGGCAAGTGGTGCATGGGTGTTTTTCGGTGGTGGCATCGTTAATCATGCACCAGACATAACATTCAGCACCATTACAGGTGAAAAAATATCCCTAAAAACCCTCCGCGGCAAGCCAACATTAGTTACTTTTTGGGCTACTGATTGCCCTGGTTGCATTAAGGAAATACCTCATCTAAAAGCACTGCATCGTGATTACAAGGATCAAGGTGTTAACATTATTGCGGTGGCAATGTACTACGACCGACCCGATAACGTCATCGCCATGACAAAAGAAAAACAGCTTCCCTATAAGGTCGCCCTTGACCCAATGGCAGGCGCATCAAAAGCATTTGGCAATGTTCGATTAACACCAACCAGCTTCCTGATCGCACCAGATGGTAGCATTGCCATGCAAAAACTCGGTGAATTTGACGAGGCAAAGATGCGCCAACGCCTTGATGCTTTACTAAACAACGGCTAATGTGGCTTAAAGCACTACATTTAATTTTTATGGTCACCTGGTTTGCCGGCTTGTTTTATTTGCCACGTTTATTTGTATATCATGCAATGAGCGATGATAAAACTAGCCAGGAACGATTCAAAGTGATGGAACGAAAACTCTATTTTGGCATTATGACACCTGGCTTGATTTTTACCGTTGGCTTCGGAATATGGATGTTAACAGACTACGCATGGGCTGCATTTGGTCAGTCTGGCTGGTTACATGCAAAATTATTATTGATTGCCTTATTGTGCATCTACCACGTTTACTGCGGCAAATGGCTGATGGACTTCAAGCATGATAGAAACACCCATAGCCACGTGTATTTTCGCTGGATGAATGAAGTGCCGGTGCTTTTTCTAGTATTAATTATTATTTTGGCAACGGTTAAACCTTTCTAGCAACAAACTTGTATAATACAATTTTACATTTTCAATCCTTAAGAGAATCATGACTACTACCGTCCAATGCGTTGTACTTAAAACAGAATCCGAAGCCCTAGAAAGCGCACCGCATCCAGGCGAATTAGGTGAGCGAATTCTAGCTAATGTGTCTAAAGAGGGTTGGGCTAAATGGCTAGAGCGCCTATCCATGATCATTAACGAAAACAGCCTAAGTACTGCGGACGTTGAAAGCATTCAAGTTATTGAAATGCATATGAAAGGCTTTTTCTTTGGCGAAGGTGAAATGGGGCAAGTTCCGGCAGGCTTTCATGACGCTTCTGCAGCACCGTCTAAAGGTAAATAGCACCGCACGCTAACGACTAAACACTTTTATCGTCGGCATAATCACTATTTTCAAGCAGGTATGCGCTGTTCTAAGCGCTTCTTCTACTAAATCCGCTGTCGGCGCCTTAGCAAAAATAAAACCTAGGTAACTTGACCCTTCAGGCAACGGAAACAAATCATACCCATCTCGTACGCTTATTCCAATTTCTGTAATATGCGGCACTTTTTTTGCCTGACTAATGCCTTCAACTCGGCGCAAGATCCCTTGTGATGGAATAGGGATCATTAACACACCCACACTATTTTCCATTGTCGGAATATCTAGCGGTTTACCTAACGATTGCAGGAGCACCAATTCTTCAAGACCTATATTCAAACCAAACTTCAACATATCGGCACAATCGCCACCAATGGTTCGCGACGCTATTTCTATAATGTATACCTCGTTATCCCGCAGCCGTAACTCGGCATGAATAGGCCCTTCTCTCAAACCATAAGCTTCGCAAGCCTCTTCCACTCGGTGATGAACCAGTAATTGCTCCATTTCAGGCAACCTTGTCGGCGTTACATAATAGGTCTCCTCAAAGTACGGGCCCTCCATTGGATCGGGCTTATCAAAAATCGTTAACTGCCTTAGCTTTCCTTTGTGCAGTAGCCCTTCAAACGCCACTTCGTTACCTGAAATATACTCTTCAAGTAAAACGTGCTCGCGCTCAAACGGGGTTGATATATGCGCCACGATTGTTTTAACCCGATCCACCGCATCCAACAGTTCTTGATCGTTATTCACCCGAATAACGCCCTTACTGCCGGACATTGAAAGTGGTTTGACGACCACAGGATATGCTAGGTCTATTATTTGTGAAGGAATTGATTGCGTGACATCCACTACTCGAAAAGCAGGGGTAACAATATTTTTTGATTGTAGACGCTGCCTGGCCAAATCTTTCCTGCGTGTTAATTCAGCCGAGTCCGGTGCGTTGGACGACAACCCTAGTGCCTGAGCAATAACGGACGCTAATCGCACACCCCCGTCATCTGTCGAAATAACTGCTTGGAATTGATGTTGTTTATTAGCCTCTAGTGCAACTACTAGGCTCAATTCATCATCGGAAAAATCTACTTGAATGCCGTCTGAAACAGCACTAACCAATGAATATTGACTTTGAGAAGCAATAACAAGGTTAATACCTAAATGGTTTGCCGCCTCTACATAGGCGTGAATTCTGTAACTATTATGCGGCGCTACCAGTAAAACGCTACGCATAAAAATTAGTTAGGAACCGCAACCACCGCTTGATGAGCCGCAAGTACCACAACCACCTGAACCGCCGGTTGCCGCAAATACATTATTGAAAACAAAACTCGCCTCACCCATGCCTTTGTCTACAAAATCAATTTCAACACCGCGCATATAATTTAACGCCACTGTATCCACATAAACTTTGTAATCACCCGAGTCCAACACGCTGTCATAGGGCGTTACTTCATCAGAAAACGTCATCCCGTATGACATACCGCCACAGCCGCCGCCTGATACAAAAATACGGATGGCATCCATTTCGTCACCCACATCTTCGAATAGCTCTTTAAGCTTTTCAGCCGCCGCTTCGCTGATGTTGATATCCGACGTTGATAGTGCAGTATTAAATGATTGTGCTGTACCCATGGTGTTCTCCAAAAAATTACTTACAGCTTATATTATACGAGCAAACCAAAAAAATAGCCTTTATTAGCACAAATTATTTAATTTCTTATTGCTAATGAGAATGATTCGCATTATTATTAGCTCCGGCATTAACAACACTATAGGAAAAACAGACATGAAACCAGCCATTTTTACTAAGCCGGCTAGCTTAGCTATTCTCCTCAGCGCATTTATCGCCCCACAGGTGTCAGCGCTTACCTTAGAAGATATCGCAAAAAGACTTGACGCACTTGAAACGCAAAACCAGCAACTACTAAAAGAGAATGCCAGTTTAAGGCAATCTATAGCAATATCAAATCAAAAATCAGACGCCGCTGTTGCAGCCTCTGAAGCGATTGCAGACAGCGCAAGTGGTATTAAAAAACTCGCCAACTGGGCAGATAAAACAGCGCTAGGCGGTTACGGAGAGCTCCATTACAACAACCTATCTGGCAAAGGTGGCGCTAGCGATAAAGATGAAGTTGATTTTCACCGTTTTGTATTGTTTTTTGGCCATGAATTTAACGACAACATTCGTTTTTTCTCAGAGCTAGAACTAGAACACAGCATTTCTGGCGACGGAAAAAATGGCGAAGTTGAATTAGAACAAGCCTTCATAGATTTCGACCTAAATGAGAACCACACTGCGCGCGCAGGTTTATTCTTATTGCCTGTAGGCATTATCAATGAAACGCACGAACCACCCACTTTTTACGGTACAGAACGTAACCCTATAGAAAAGAACATTGTCCCCGCTACTTGGTGGGCAGCTGGTGCCGGTGCACACGGTCAGTTAGGTGCTGGGTTTAGTTATGATGCTTATGTTCACTCTGGCCTGGCTGTTCCAAGCAGCTTTAAAATCCGCAGTGGTCGTCAAAAAGTAAGCAAAGCCAAAGCAAATGACCTTGCTGCCACAGGGCGTTTAAAATACACCGGCATCCCAGGTCTCGAATTAGCTATTTCTGCTCAGTACCAACAAAATATGGGACAAGGTTTAGTAGCTGGCCTTGATGATGGC
>NVSW01000071.1 GCA_002401365.1 Piscirickettsiaceae bacterium
GGGTAAGTACAGATACGCGCTCCGTCCAGAAGGGTGATTTATTCTTTGCCTTGAAGGGTGAAAATTTTGATGCCAACACGTTTGTTAGTCAGGCAAAAAGTAATGGTGCGGTAGCGGCGGTAGTTAGTCAGATGGTTGATGATTTGCCCAGCGTGTTGGTGCCGGATACAACAAAAGCATTAGCTACGTTGGCTGCGGCAGAACGTTTGAAGGTTGATATCCCTGTTGTTGCGATAACGGGTAGCAACGGCAAGACAAGTGTTAAGGAGATGTTGGTTGCTATTTTAGCTCAGTCATACTCTGTGTTGGCAACACAAGGAAATTTAAATAATCATATTGGTGTGCCGTTGACTCTACTTGGCTTGCATGCAAAACACCAAATCGCGATGATTGAAATGGGCGCTAGCCACGCGGGTGAAATCGCATATTTATGCCAGCTCGCTAAGCCAGGTTTTGCAGTGATCAATAATGTAGGTGATGCGCACTTAGAAGGTTTTGGCAGTGTAGAAGGCATAGCTCGAGCCAAGGCTGAAATTATAAGTGGTTTACCTGCCTCAGGGGTTGCCATTTTAAACCGTGAAGATGCTTGGTTTGATAGCTGGATGGAATTGGTTGCTGAGAGAAGGGTGGTTAGTTTTGGTTGGTCGGATCGGGCAACAGTTTGGGTGCAGCAAGAAGACGTTACAAGTAGCTTATTGGACGGACAATTTGAAACCGTATTCAGACTTCATTGCTTACAAGAATCTATTGATATCCATTGTAGTTTGCTAGGAGAGCACAATGTTCTAAACAGCATGGCTGCTGCCAGCGTTGCGATTGCACTCGGGCTGTCATTGGCGGAAATATCAACAGGTTTGGCGGCTGTTAAACCAGTACACGGTCGCATGGAGCCGCTTAAAGGTTTGTGTGGCTCGTTGATAGTCAACGATTGTTATAACGCTAGCCCAAATTCGTTTAAAGAAGCATTGAAATGTGTGCTTGGCTTAAAAAAGCCAGTGTGGCTGGTGTTAGGCGATTTTGCAGAATTGGGTGATAGTTCGGCAGACATTCATCGTACGTTGGGTGAGCTAATTGCCGATACTGAGGTGCTAAGAGTATTTGCAGTGGGTGAGGAAATGAAACGGGCGGTTGCGGCGATAAACGCGTCTAGTGCGGGTAGCAAAATACAGGCGCTACATTTTTCGTCTAAAGGCGAAATGTCCAATAAGTTACTTGAAGTATTAACAAGCGACGTGGTTGTGTTGGTAAAGGGTTCGCGCTCGCAAGGCTTAGAAGAGGTTGTTGAGCGACTAGTTGAAAAGGAGGGTGTGCCATGTTGTTAATGTTGTCGGAGTGGTTAATGCAATATGACAGCGGCTTTCGGGTATTTCAGTACCTTACTCTCCGTTCAATACTGGGTACCTTAACGGCGTTGTTTATCGCCTTTATGGTAGGGCCTACGATGATCCGCCGCCTGACATATCATAAAGTAGGGCAGGCTATAAGGGATGATGGACCTAAATCGCATTTTTCAAAAGCAGGAACCCCAACCATGGGGGGTACGCTTATTTTAGTTGCCATCGCTTTGAGTACGTTGCTGTGGGCAGATTTAACCAATCGATACGTGTGGGCGGTGCTTATCGTAACAATGCTGTTTGGTGTTATTGGTTTTATCGATGACTATAAAAAAGTAGCGCTACAAAACCCTAAGGGACTTTCAGCAGGTAAAAAGTATTTAGCTCAGTCCGTTGTTGGTTTGGGTGTTGCTTTGTTTTTATATTACACAGCGACCTCACCGTTAGAAACAACGTTATACGTGCCGTTCTTTAAGGATGTTAGCTTTCAATTGGGCTGGTTATTTGTGCCATTAACTTACTTTGTGGTGGTGGGCACCAGTAACGCCGTAAATTTAACCGATGGCCTCGATGGCCTAGCTATTATGCCGACGGTACTGGTCGCGGCTGCATTGGCTATTTTTGCTTATTTATCGGGCAACGTTAAATTTGCAGAGTACCTATCTATCCCTCATTTAAGAGAGGCGGGTGAATTAGTGGTATTTTGCGGCGCAATTGTTGGCGCGGGCATGGGTTTCTTATGGTTCAACGCTTATCCGGCAATGGTTTTTATGGGCGACGTAGGTGCATTGGCGCTGGGTGCTGCTTTGGGCTTGTTGGCTGTGTTAGTTAGGCAGGAACTGGTTTTGATGATTATGGGCGGTGTGTTTGTTATGGAAACAGTATCAGTGATCATGCAGGTTGCATCTTTTAAGTTGACTGGGAAAAGAATTTTTAGAATGGCACCGATTCACCATCATTTTGAATTGAAAGGTTGGCCGGAGCCAAGAATCATTGTCCGGTTTTGGATTATCACTGTGATTTTAGTCTTGATTGGACTATCAACGTTAAAAATTAGGTAAGAGATGGAAGCAGCTATGAACAATTCGACGTTTCACCAACATCAAGGATTGGCTAAATTAGGCCTTGATGATGTTGATGCACGTGTATTGGTTGTAGGCCTAGGTGTGACTGGGTTGTCGGTAGCGCGTTTTCTGTATCAGAATAAGGTCCAAGTGGCGGTAGTTGATAGCCGTGATGTGCCTCCAGGGTTGTTGGAATTAGAAAAGGATTATCAAGATATTGCGGTATTTACCGGGGAGTTTGTAGCAGATGCCTTTGCCGTTGCAACTCACCTTGTTGTTAGCCCTGGTATCAGCTTGCAGCAAGCTGATGTGCAACATTCTGCAAGCCGCGGAGTAAGGATTCTTGGCGATATCGATATTTTTGCTGTGTGCGCTGATGCGCCTATTGCCTGCATTACTGGGTCGAATGGAAAAAGTACGGTGACGACGCTGCTCGGCAATATGGCCCGTGAAGCGGGTTTAGATGTTCGAGTGGGGGGTAATTTAGGTACGGCAGCCTTAGATTTATTGTCGGGTGTAAAGCCTGATTTATATGTGCTGGAATTATCTAGTTTTCAACTAGAAAGGACGTCGCAATTAAATGCGGCGGCAGCGACAGTGTTAAACGTGACAGCGGATCATATGGATCGCTACACCAATATGGATGCTTATGTTAGAGCAAAAGCAGTTATCTATAACGGTAATGGTCTGATGGTGTTAAACCGTGCGGATGAGCTAGTAATGGCGTTGGCAGACATCGCTAGACAATGTACAACATTCGGCTTGGATATGCCAGATGATGGCGAATACGGCGTGCTAACAGTGCAGCAAATAGACTATTTAGCAAAAGGAGACGAATTATTACTACCCGTCATCAAGCTAAAAATAAAAGGTTTGCATAATATTGAGAATGCACTCGCAGCCATGGCACTGGCGGATGCGTTTTCGATACCGAAACAAGCTCAAAAGAAGGCGTTACGTACTTTTTCTGGCCTTGCTCATAGAACTCAGTGGATCGCTGAAATTAATAAAATAACATGGATTAATGATTCTAAAGCGACAAACCCCGGTGCTAGCTTAGCCGCTATTGAGGGGTTATTAGGGCCTATTGTGTTGATCGCTGGTGGTGATGGCAAAGGTGCAAGTTTTTCCACGATGTGTGAGGCAATTAAGACGCATGTTGTGCAGCTGGTGCTATTAGGAAAAGATGCGCAGCGGTTTAAAGAAGAGGCAGCAGGGCACGTAAGCTGTCAGTTTGCCGACACTATAGAACAGGCAGTTGAACTGGCGAATAAAATTGCTACAGAAGGTGATACGGTTTTGTTATCACCCGCGTGCGCATCGCTCGATCAATTTGCCAACTATCAGGAACGTGGGAATCGTTTTATTGCCGCTGTTGAGAGTTTAATTGAATGAGTATTGCGATGAATAGTCACCATGAGGCGTCGTTTACTGCTCGTCACCAACATTATTATATTGATGGCTGGTTGCTGTTCTCTGCAATCAGCTTGTTAGCGTTGGGCTATGTGATGGTGGTATCGGCTTCGTTACATTTGGGTGAAAAAGTTTATGCCGACATAACGCATTACCCGCTAAGACAGTTTATCCACATTGTCATTGGTATCTGCATGGCTTTTGTGTTGGCTAAAACACCGTTGAGAGTATGGGAGCAAAGCGGCCCCAGTTTAATTTTGATCGCAGTTGGTTTATTGGTGTTAGTTTTTATTCCAGGTATTGGCGTTAAGGTTAACGGCAGTTACCGTTGGGTTGATTTGGGTGTTGCCAGGTTGCAAGTATCTGAATTAGTGAAATTTATTTCTATTGTCTACATGGCGGGATTTTTAACCCGTCACGTGGACATGGTTCGTAAATCAATAAAAGGCGTTATCAAACCCATTTTACCGTTGGGGTTGGTGTTTGGCTTATTGATGGCAGAACCAGATTTTGGTGCGACGTTTGTTATCGGCTTTAGTGTCATTTGCATGATGTTTTTGGGCGGTGCAAGGTTAATAGAATTTCTTGCCTTGGTGGTAATAGGTTTAGTACTTGGGGTTGTCGCAATTGTATCGTCAGCTTACCGCATGCAACGAGTAACAGCCTTTATGGACCCATGGGCGGATCCCTTAGATTCGGGTTTCCAGTTAGTACAGTCACTTATTGCGATGGGGCGAGGCGAATGGTTTGGTGTGGGTTTAGGTAGCAGTATTCAAAAATTGTTTTATTTACCAGAAGCGCATACAGACTTTATTTTTGCGGTATTGGGTGAAGAGTTAGGTTTCTTAGGCTCAAGCTCGGTGATTTTATTGTTTGGCTTATTTGTTTGGCGAGCTTTTCAAATGGGTAAGGCGGCTGAACGGCTAAATTTAAGGTTCTATTCTTTATTAGCGTATGGTTTGGGAGTTTGGGTTGGCTTACAAGCATTTGTAAATATCGCTGTCAATATGGGCGCTTTGCCAACCAAGGGTCTTACCTTGCCGCTGATGAGTTACGGTGGCAGTAGCATGATTGTTATGTGTATGGTTGTGGGTTTGTTGTGCCGCATAAATTATGAAACAAATTTAGATCGTGACAGTCAGATCAAAAGGAGCGGTCCATGGCAATACGCGTGATGATCATGGCTGGTGGTACAGGAGGGCATGTGTTCCCAGGTTTGGCAGTGGCTGAGCAGCTAGTTAGTGCTGGGCATACCGTAAGCTGGTTGGGCACTAGAAAGGGCATAGAAGCTCGCTTAGTACCTGAAGCAGGTATTGCAATTGATTGGCTTAGTGTGTCTGGCCTAAGGGGCAAAGGGCTGATGAGTGTTCTGCTAGCGCCATTAATGCTAATTAAAGCGTGTTGGCAGGCATCTGCCATTATCCGTAAGCGTCAACCAGATGTTGTATTGGGTTTTGGAGGTTTTGCCTCGGGCCCTGGTGGATTAATGAGTTGGCTACATAGACGGCCGTTAGTGATTCATGAACAAAACAGGGTGCCAGGCACTACTAATAGATTGCTAAAAGGGTTGGCAACAAGCGTATTAGAAGCATTTCCAGGTAGCTTTTCTGCCGATGTGCATGCCATTTGTACGGGTAACCCATTGCGAGCAAGCTTAAAGCCCAAGTTGACTAAAGCTGAATCCGTAGCGTGTAATATTCTTGTATTGGGTGGCAGCTTAGGCGCATCGGTACTTAACGAGGTGGTGCCAGAAGCGTTACAGATTGTACAAAAAAGAAAACAAATTAATGTCATTCATCAAGCTGGAAGTAAAACATTGGATGCGGCGAAACGACAGTATAAAAAAATGACTGTGGAAGCTGATGTTTGTGCGTTTATTGATGATATGCAAAAGGTTTACTCATGGGCTGATATCGTGATTTGTAGAGCGGGTGCGATGACGGTTAGTGAGGTTTCTGTAATGGGTTTACCAGCAATCTTAGTGCCGCTACCTGGCGCGATTGATGATCACCAAACAAAAAATGCTCAGTATTTATCTACTCAAGGTGCTGCTGTTTTAATACCACAAAAAGAATTGCTGGCTACAGCGTTAGCAAAACAGCTTATTGAGTTAGTTGAAAACCCCAAAGCTTTATCGCAGATGGCAAAAAAAGCGACTCAATTAGCAACACCAAAAGCAACATCTCAGGTACTAGAACAGTGCTTGGAGGCAGCCTTATGATGCCAAATTCACACAAGCATTATTCCGCACATTTAGGTTTTGGCAAGCTAAAAAAAGTGCATTTTGTAGGGATTGGCGGTGCCGGCATGAGCGGTATTGCAGAGGTACTTATCAATCTTGGTTATGAGGTGTCTGGCTCGGATATTCGTGATAGTAAGATGACCACGCACCTAAGCCAATTAGGTGCAGACATTAAAATTGGCCACGCAGAAGAGAATATTCGCGGTTGTGATGTGGTAGTAACGTCAACGGCTGTTGACGCATCGAATGTGGAAGTAGTGACAGCATTAGAGCAAAAAATCCCCGTTATTCCACGGGCAGAAATGTTGGCAGAGTTGATGCGTTTCCGATTTGGTATTGCAGTTGCGGGAACCCACGGTAAAACAACCACCACCAGTTTGTTAGCGATGTTGATGACCGAAGGCGAGCTCGACCCAACCTTTGTTATCGGCGGTCTGCTTAACAGTGCAGGTAGCAATGCCAAATTAGGCGAAAGTCACTACTTGGTAGCTGAGGCAGATGAAAGTGATGCCTCGTTTTTACATTTGCAACCCATGATCGCGGTGGTAACCAATATCGATCAAGATCATATGGAAACCTATGGTGGAGACTTTCAGCAAGTAAAAGATGCTTTTAAATCATTCCTTCACCAACTGCCTTTTTACGGCTTGGCTGTGCTGTGTATTGACGATGAGAATATTCGTGAAATAGCGTCTTTAATAGGACGGCCTATTTTAAGTTATGGCATAGAAAATGAGGCTGACTTTCAAGCGTTTGACATCCAGCAAGAGGGTTTTTATACGCACTTCAAGCTGAAGAGGCCGAATAACAATGCACCGTTATCGATTACTTTGAATATGCCCGGTAAACACAATGTGCTAAATGCGTTGGCAGCCATCGCAGTGGCGAGTGAACTAGGGGTCTCAGATAGTGCAATCAAACAAGGCTTGGAACACTTCAAAGGTGTTGGTCGCCGTTTTCAAGTAAACGGTGAACTTGAACTTCAAAGTGGTTCAGCCTTATTAGTAGACGATTATGGCCACCATCCACGAGAAGTTAAAGCGACCTTAGATGCAGTGCGTGAAGGTTGGCCCGAGAGGCGGATCGTATTGGTGTTTCAACCACACCGGTATTCAAGAACACGTGACCTATTTGAAGATTTTGTGCAGGTGTTGAATGAAACGGATGTATTGGTGCTGTTAGACGTATTTGCCGCAGGTGAAAAACCAATCGTGGGGTCAGATGGACCAGCACTTAGTCAGGCTATTCGCCAACGTGGAAAACTAGTGCCTATTTTTGTTAAGGATATTAAACAATTAGCTGAAACGATGGTGGGTGTGGTAACAGGGGGCGACATTATCTTAACCATGGGTGCTGGCAATATCGGCGCTGCTTCGGCTATTTTAAAAGGCGAGATAGACGCGCTACTAAAAGTCGCCGGCGAAGGTAAAAAGGGATGATGCTGGCAATGATTGAGAACACGACACAGTTGGCAGGCGAATTATTGCACAATGAACCCTTAGCCCGTTATACGTCATGGCGTGTAGGTGGCCAAGCTAAGCATTTCTACAAACCAGCAGGGGTAGAAGATCTCCAAGTTTATTTGGCCAACATAGCGAAAAATGAAAAAGTTGTTTGGCTTGGTTTAGGTAGCAATGTATTGGTCCGAGATGGTGGTATTGATGGATCAGTTATTTATACCCGAGGTTGTTTAAACCAGATGGAATTTGCAGCAGCAGGCGAGTTGTACGTGGAGGCTGGCGTTCCCTGTGCACACGTTGCGAAACAGTCGGTAGAAAGAGGTTTAACAGGCGCAGAATTTCTTGCTGGCATACCTGGAACCATGGGCGGTGCATTAGCCATGAATGCAGGCGCCTTTGGTGGGGAAACATGGAATTTGGTTGACAGCGTATTGTTGATTAATAGACAAGGCGATTTACTGGAACGTAAAGCGGCCGACTTTAAGATTGGTTACCGTTCTGTAATGCTAAATGAAGACGAATGGTTCGTCGCAGCAACTCTTAAAATCCCCGTGGGAAAGGACAAGCAAGGCCGTGACAAAATCCGTCAACTATTAGCGAAGCGAGCGCAAACTCAACCGACTAATTTGCCCAGCGGTGGTTCAGTGTTTAAGAACCCAGAAGGTGATTATGCTGCGCGTCTAATTGAGGCATCAGAGCTAAAAGGGTACCAAATAGGTGCGGCACAAGTGTCGGAAAAACATGCGAACTTTATTGTTAATACTGGCGGTGCAAGCGCTGCTGAAATAGAACAGTTGATTTTATATGTGCAGCGAGAAGTGTCGGCTCAGAAAGGAATTTTGCTGGAGACTGAAGTTCGGATCATAGGTGAGGAGGCGACTATATGAACACGCTGCTAAACCCTGCAAAATTTGGCAAAGTTGCGGTGGCAATGGGGGGTATTGCGGCCGAGCGTGGCATCTCGCTTATTAGTGGTAAAGCAGTATTAAACGCATTAATAGCTAGCGGCGTGAATGCTGTTGAATTTGATACGCAAAAGGCAACCCTAGCTGATCTAAAAACAATGGCTATAGACCGTGTTTTTAATATTATCCATGGCCGAGGTGGGGAAGATGGCCAGTTACAGGGGGCATTGGACATGATGGCTATTCCATACACGGGCAGCGGCGTTCTTGGTTCAGCGTTGGGGATGGATAAGTTGCGAACTAAACTGTGTTGGTTAGGTAGTGACATCCCAACACCAGCTTGGCAGCTATTGGATACAGAAAAAGATGTCGCTATTTGCGCTAAAAAACTTGGCTTTCCAGTGATTGTTAAACCTTCATTAGAAGGGTCAAGCATTGGTATGGCAAAGGCAAATGATCTAGAAGAATTGGAACTAGCATTTATCAATGCTGCTCGTTTTGATTGTGACGTGATAGCGGAACAGTGGGTCACGGGAAAAGAATATACAGTGGCCATCTTGGGAGACGATGCATTGCCGATGATTCGCTTACAAACGCCGAATGAGTTTTATGATTACGACGCTAAATACGAAGCAAATACCACCCAATATGATTGCCCATGTGGCCTGCCATCTGAAACAGAAAAACAACTACAAGCATTGGCATTAAATGCTTTTAAAACGTTAGGTGGAACAGGTTGGGGGCGCGTGGATTTGATGTTAGATGAGGCCGATCAACCATGGTTTTTAGAAATAAATACTGTACCGGGTATGACTGGGCATAGCTTAGTGCCAATGGCAGCAAAACAACTAGGTATTAATTTTAATCACTTGGTGTGGAAGATATTAGAAACAAGTCTTCCTTTGAACGGGGGCGGTGATGAATAGGATGTTGTCAAATAACGTGCAACAGCTTTTAAAATGGCTGGCTTTGCTCGTTGTCTTCGCAACTGGGTTATGGGCTGCGACATCTTGGATGAATAACCCAAAAACATTGCCAATTAAATTTGTTCGAATTGAAGGTGAACTAAAGCATATCAATAAAGTAGATGTTTCTACGGCAATATCTGACCTAGTGAAAAGTGGATTTTTCGCTGTTAAAACACAACAAATTATTACAGAAATTGAAAAGATAGAATGGGTGAAAACAGTACGTATCAGCCGAGTTTGGCCTGACGCAATATCACTGCAATTAACGGAGCAACAACCGGCAGCAGTATGGAATAAAACCTTTTTATTGAACCAAGAGGGTCACATATTCAGGCCGAAAAATATAGATATATTTTCGTCTTTGCCGAGGTTGGAAGGTGATGATGCAAAGAGTGTGTTAGTACTTGAATCGTTGAATAAAAGTAATGTTTTGTTAAAAAAAATAGGGTTTGCGATAAAAGCATTATCAATGACGGTTCATGGAAGTTGGATGGCTACTAGCAGCTCAGGTGTGGTTATAAAGATTGGTAACAATGAACCAGTGCAAACTATAAACAAGAGTTTTAGATTATTGAGCGTGTTAAATATTGATGCATTAAATCGAATAACATCAGTTGATATGAGATACCCAAACGGGATGGCAGTAGTATGGAAAGAAGGTAAGGAGCTGATGGGTTATGAGTTAACAGGAAGTCCTTTAAAGCCCACTAATAAAAAGTTGAATGTATGAAAAAGAATATAGATAAAAATTTAATAGTTGGCTTGGATATAGGCACATCGAAAGTTGCGGCAATAGTTGGCGAAGTAACGCCAGATGGCGGCATAGACATTATTGGCATTGGCTCAAATAGGTCGAGAGGGCTGAAAAAGGGTGTGGTGGTTAATTTAGAATCTACCGTGCACTCTATTCAACGAGCAATCGAAGAAGCAGAATTGATGGCTGGGTGTCAAATAAGCTCCGTATATGTGGGTATAGCGGGCAGCCATATCAGCAGCCTAAATTCGAATGGGGTAGTGGCTATACGAGATAACGAGGTGGTGGCGTCGGATATTGACCGCGTGATTGATTCGGCAAGAGCAGTGGCCATTCCATCGGACCAGAAGATTTTACACATCATGCCGCAGGAATTTATTATTGATGGGCAAGAGGGCATTAAAGAACCTGTAGGCATGGCCGGTATTCGTTTAGAAGCAAAAGTACATATTGTTACCGGTGCGGTTAGCGCGGCACAGAACATTATCAAATGTGTGCGGCGCTGTGGATTAGAAGTTGACGATATTATCTTGGAGCAACTGGCGTCGAGCAGTTCCGTATTAACAGATGATGAAAAAGAATTGGGTGTTTGCTTGGTTGATATTGGTGGCGGCACAACCGATATTGCCGTTTTTTGTGATGGGTTTATTCGTCATACAGCGGTAATACCGATAGCAGGCGATCAAGTCACAAATGATATAGCTGTTGCGTTAAGAACACCGACCCAGCATGCGGATGATATTAAGCTCAAATATGCATGTGCCTTAACTAAGTTGGTTCAGGAAGATGAAGTTATTGACGTGCCAAGTATTGGCGACAGACCAACTCGAAAGATTTCACGTAGCAACTTGGCAGAAATAATTGAACCAAGGTATGAGGAATTAATGATGCTCGTACAGGCAGAACTACGTCGCAGTGGCTTTGAAAATATTGTTGCCGCTGGGGTTGTGTTAACAGGCGGTAGTTCAAAGGTTGAAGGGTTGGTAGAACTAGCAGAAGAAGTATTTCATATGCCTGTGCGTTTAGGTTGTCCACAATACGTTTCAGGTTTGAATGAGGTGGTGAAGAATCCGATTTATGCAACGGGCGTTGGGTTATTAATATTTGGGCAACAAAATAGAGTTATGAATAATGGAGAGTTAAGCGGTGGTTTCAAAGCAATGTGGGAAAAAATGAAGAGTTGGTTTCAAGGTAATTTTTAAGTAAACGTTTTATAAATTTAACTAGAGAAAGGGGAATAACATGTTTGAA
This sequence comes from Piscirickettsiaceae bacterium, assembly GCA_002401365.1. GTDB lineage: Bacteria > Pseudomonadota > Gammaproteobacteria > Methylococcales > Cycloclasticaceae > Cycloclasticus. Next base: position 11,392 of record NVSW01000071.1, read on the forward strand.
TTAATGGATGCACATACAGAAAATGCAGTAATAAAAGTAATTGGAGTTGGCGGTGGTGGCGGTAATGCGGTAAACCATATGGTTAACAGTGAAATTGATGGTGTTGAGTTTATTTGTGCCAATACGGATGCGCAGGCTTTAAAAAACACACCAGCAAGGACAGTGTTGCAATTGGGTACTAACAATACCAAAGGTTTAGGCGCAGGGGCGGATCCTGAAGTGGGTCGTCAATCAGCGCTTGAAGATAGAGAGCGGATTCAAGAAGTTATTGCAGGCTCTGATATGGTATTTATTACCGCAGGCATGGGCGGTGGTACGGGTACTGGAGCAGCTCCAATTGTTGCAGAAATAGCAAAAGAAATGGGTATTTTAACCGTCGCAGTGGTAACAAA
>NVSW01000072.1 GCA_002401365.1 Piscirickettsiaceae bacterium
TCTAAACTGCCAATCCTGCTGGCGAATTTATGAATAATACTGGGATCATTAATGTCCTTCTTTTGCGCGGTCATGGACATGAGTAAGTGGTTTTCAACTATCCACCCCACCAATTTACAATCATGCTGGTTGTAGTGGTGGTTTTGGCAAAACTCTATGGCATCTACTTTGCCGAGCTTAGCATGATTGCCACCGCGTCCTTTGGCAATATCATGGAAAAGACCGGCTAAGTACAGTAGCTCAGGTTTTTCGATATTTTTAAATACTTCGTTGCAATGCGGTAGCTCGTCTCGGTGTTTATCTAATGCGAAGCGACGTAAATTTCTTACTAAAAATAGAGTATGTTGGTCAACTGTATAAGCATGAAATAAATCATACTGCATACGGCCAATAATGTCGTTGAAGGCTGGAATATAGGCGCCTAAAACCCCGTAGCGATTCATCCGTCTAAATTGGTGAGTAATACCGTGTGGGTGACGAATGATATCTAAAAATATCTTTTGTGCGTGTCTGTCTGCTCGAAAAGTGTCATCAATAAGGTGTAAGTCTTCGCGTATTTGACGGATAGTGCCAGATCTCACGCCTTCAATATTTGGGTGTTTCTGTATTTTAAAGAAAATGTCTAGTAAGTCAGTTGGGTTGTTTTTGAAATTATCGGGATGGGTGATTTCAATGCCTTTGTTAACGACCCGAAAAGATTCGTTGATAGGTGTAATATCGAATGTTTTATTTTCCATTGCTTCATTAAACACCTGCAATATGAGCTCATTGATGCGCTCTAGGTCCATTACTGTTTGGTAATACTGTTGCATGAAGCTTTCTACCGCTAAGTTGTTAGCGGCATCTTCAAAACCAAAAGCAAGAGCAAGGTCTTTTTGGTAATCAAATAAAAGGCGGTTTTCTGCTTTTTTAGCTAAACAATGCAGAGCAAATCGAACTCGCCAAAGAAATTTTTGCCCTTTTATGAGTGATCGATATTCGTTCTTGGTAAGAAAGGCATGGTTAACCAACTCGCCCAAAGAGTTTGAACCAAAATAGCGTTGGGTGATCCACTGAATGGTTTGGATGTCTCGAAATCCACCAGGGCCTTCTTTAACATCGGGTTCAAGGTTGTACGCAGTGTCACCAAACTTTAAATGCCGACTGTATTGTTCGTCTACTTTCGCATGAAAAAAATCAGCAGCAGGCCATATGTGTTCAGCAGACGTTCTGTCTATCATGTCGTTAAACAACGATACGGAACCAATAATAAGGCGGGACTCCATTAGGTTGGTTATTACCGTAATATCATCTGCTGCTTGATCGACACAGTCTTGAATTGTACGTACACTTAAGCCAGGTTTTAGACCAATATCCCATAAAAAAGTGGAAAATAACTCAAGGTTTTCTTTGTGTGCTTCTAGCTGAGACTCCTCAAAAATAATTAATAAATCTATGTCTGAATAAGGGTGTAGCTCAGCGCGGCCATAGCCTCCGGTCGCAACGAGTGAAAAATATTCGTTGCTCTCATTCATAATGTTGAGCCAACAGTCAGTCAGCAAGTGATCAATGAAATCACTTCTTGCCTCAAGCAATTCTTCTATCGCTTCACCTGATTCAAACCGCTGTTTTAATGTCGTTTGGAAGGCTAATGACTCTGCTTTAATGTCACTAATTGAGGGTAGCGTTTTTGTATTATTATTTTTCAATGATCTCATGTGGTGAGAATGCCAGCAGGAATAAAGTCTGCTTCGATGCTTTCTTCATTTCGCAAGCTGAATATTTCAAAACCCGTAGAGGTAACGCCAAGGGTGTGCTCAAACTGTGCTGAGAGACTTCTATCTTTAGTGACCACCGTCCAATCATCGGGCAATACCTTTACATGACGTTTGCCCGCGTTAACCATGGGTTCAATGGTAAAGGTCATGCCTTGTTCTAAAATAAGCCCGGTATCAGCTTTGCCGTAATGTAAAACTTGCGGTTCTTCATGAAACACTCGACCGATACCGTGGCCGCAATATTCGCGAACAACTGAAAAACGGTTTTTTTCGACATATTGCTGTATGACATGGCCAATATCACCTAACTTAGCACCCGGCTTAACTAAACTGATACCTAAGTACATCGCTTTTTGAGTAGTTTCAATAAGACGCTTTGCGAGGATGCTTGGTTGGCCTACAACGAACATTTTACTGGTGTCACCATGAAATTCATCTTTAATGACAGTGATGTCAATATTGATAATGTCGCCGTTTTTAAGTTTTTTATGGCTTGGAATTCCATGGCAGACTTGATGATTAACAGATGTGCAAATTGATTTTGGAAACCCATGATAATCTAATGGAGCAGGGATGGTTTTTTGTTGATTAACCATATAGTCATGGCAACGCTGGTTAAGCTCCTCAGTCGTTACGCCGGGCACTACGTAGTCTTTAATCATATCTAGAACATCAGCTGCTAGTTTCCCAGCCGTGCGCATTTTTAGTATTTCATCGTTTGTTTTTATATTAACAGCCATAGATATAGTTTAAAATTTGGAAAGAGAAAATGATAATTATACCGGTTTAAATTGTCGTTTTCAGCCAATTATGGTATAAAGCTTCGCCGCTTTTGGCACAACGATCACATGCATCAACACATCCGGTAGGGTGCTTGAATAAATCAGGTTACCGTTTGGGATGCGTGGTAGTTATCAACCCGAGTCAAGCCAGTAGGACTGGCAGGCTATTAAAATAGGAAATATATATGTCGAATATCACAATGCGTGAAATGCTCGAAGCTGGTGTGCACTTTGGGCACCAAACGAGATACTGGAACCCCAGAATGGCCCCTTACATCTTTGGTGAGCGCGGCAAAATTCATATCATTAACTTAGAAAAAACATTGCCTTTATTCAATGATGCATTAACGTTCATTAATAAATTGGCAGCAAATAAAGGCACTATTTTATTTGTCGGTACAAAAAAAGCAGCACGTAAAACGGTTGCAACTGAAGCAAAACGTTGCAATATGCCTTATGTTGATCACCGTTGGTTAGGTGGAATGTTGACTAATTTTGGTACCATTAAAAAATCAATTGATCGCTTAAAAGAACTTGAAGCGATGCGCGAAGACGGTAGTTTGAATCGTTTTAGCAAAAAAGAAGGCTTGAAGTTTATGCGTCAACTGGAAAAGTTAGAACGCAGTGTTGGTGGTATTAAAGACTTAAAAGGCCCGCCAGATGCAGTTTTTGTATTGGATGTAGGCTACGAGAAAATTGCTATTAAAGAAGCGGCGAAATTAGGTATTCCAGTCATCGGAATAGTTGATTCAAATAACAAACCCGATGAAATTGATTACGTCATTCCTGGTAACGATGATTCAATTCGTGCGTTAACGTTATATTGTCAAAGTGTTGCAGCAGCAATTCTTGAAGGTAAAGCCAGTGTGATTAAAGAATTGTTAACAGACAAAGAAGTTGCAAAAGCAGTGACAAAAAAAGCAGCTAAGCCAGCAGTTAAAGTAACATCTAAAAAGGCTGATACTGAAGTAGCTAGCAAAGAAGGTTAATAAAGTATTTACAAAGACGTAAAAACGCCTCCTATTGGGGGCGTTTTTATAAAGCTGAATTAACGGGGAGTGATTTTTTTGCCGTTCAATGAAACTTATGCCCCTTGGGTATAAAGCTGAATTAACGGGGAGTGATTTTTTTGCCGTTCAATGAAACGTATGCTCTTTTAGGGTATAAGGCCGAATTAAGTGATAGGCTTCTAACTATCGATTTAATGAGGCTTACGCTATTTGGGTATAATTAATTAATAATTGAGGTATCGAAATGAGTATAACGGCTGCAATGGTGAAAGAATTACGTCAAAGAACGGGTTCTGGCATGATGGAGTGTAAGAGGGCATTAGTCGAAACAAGTGGTGATTTGGAACTTGCAATTAAAAACATGCGTAAATCAGGTATGGCTAAAGCAGATAAAAAAGCGGGCCGAATCGCGGCGGAAGGTATTATTGCAGTCGCCACGTCTGGTGATGGTTCGGCTACATCAATTGTAGAAATTAATAGTGAGACGGACTTTGTTTCTAAAGGTGATGATTTTCTCAATTTTACAAGTGCCGTTGCTAATACAGTCGTCAATAATAGCATCGCTGACGTTGATGCATTGAATGCGACTCAAATAACAGGCGAGTCAATTACTGTCGATGAAAAAAGACGCGAATTGATCGCTAAAGTTGGTGAAAATATCAATGTTAGACGTTTTCAAACCATTAAAACTGATGAAACTATTGTTGGCTCATACATGCATGGCATTAGAATCGGGGTGTTGGTTGAGCTTGAAGGTGGAAGTGTTGAATTAGCAAAAGATATTGCAATGCACATTGCTGCTATCAACCCAATGTGTATATCAGAAGCTGACGTACCAGCTGCTGAAGTTGAGAAAGAGAAAGAGATATTTAAAAGTCAAGCAGCAGAAAGTGGTAAACCAGCCGACATTATTGAAAAGATGATTGTTGGTAAAGTTAAGAAATTCTTAAAAGGTATTACCTTACTTGGCCAGCCCTTCGTTAAAGACGGTGATATGACTGTTGAGCAGTTGCTAAAATCAAACGATGCTGTAGTGCGCTCATTTGTACGCTTTGAAGTAGGTGATGGCATTGAGAAGAAAGAAGAGGATTTTGCTGCTGAAGTGATGGCTCAAGTTAAAGGCGGTTAATTTAATGACAAAACTTGCATATAAACGGATACTTCTCAAACTTAGCGGCGAAGCCATGATGGGTGACACCGCAGGTGGCATTGATGGTACAACTGTACTTAGGTTGGCTGAAGAAGTAAAAGAGTTATGTGAGGCTGGTGTACAAGTAGGACTTGTCATTGGTGGTGGTAATATTTTGCGAGGCTCAGAGGCCGCATCAGAAATTCTTGGCCGGGTTACCAGTGACCATATGGGGATGCTTGCAACCGTTATTAATGCATTAGCAATGCAAGACGCATTAGAGTCACTAGGTCAGTCAGTACGTGTTATGTCGGCGCTTAAAATAAATCAGGTTTGTGAGGATTTTAAGCAACGTCGAGCCATTCGCCATTTGGAAAAAGGCAGGGTGGTTATTTTTGCCGCGGGTACTGGCAATCCGTTTTTTACAACAGATTCTGCCGCAAGCCTAAGGGGGATTGAAGTGGAAGTGGATTTACTTATTAAAGCTACAAAGGTTGATGGTATTTATTCTGCTGATCCAAAGACGAATCCCGATGCAGAATTTTATTCTCGAATTAGCTTTGATGATGTCATCGACAAACGTTTAAATGTAATGGATGCTACTGCTTTAGTATTATGTAGAGACCATAAGCTAAAACTTAGAGTAGTTAATATTTTTCATAAAGGGGCTATAAAACGCGTTGTTAATGGTGAAGACGTGGGTACATTAGTCGAGTAGTGTAAGAGGTTATATATGATTGATGATATTGTAAAAGACGCAAATGTGCGAATGGGGAAATCGGTAGAATCTTTCCAAAAAGCACTCGCTAAAATACGTACAGGTCGTGCACATCCAAGTTTGTTAGAACATATTGTTGTTTCATATTACGACGTCGATACGCCGTTAAATCAAGTTGCTACGGTTAATATTGAGGACGCGAGAACATTATCCATTATGCCTTGGGAAGCAACGATGATTGGCCCTGTTGAAAAAGCAATTATGAAAGCAGACCTTGGTCTTAATCCCGTTACTGCGGGCAATGTTATTAGAGTGCCGATGCCACCGTTAACCGAAGAAAGACGTAAAGACTTAGTAAAAGTTGTACGTAATGAAGCGGAGAATGCAAAAATTGCTGTCAGAAACATTAGACGCGATGCAAATTCAGAATTCAAAGAAGCGTTAAAAGAAAAGATGATTACTGAGGATGAACTGCGCTCTGGCGAAGAAAAAGTGCAAAATATTACTGATACGCAAGTTAAAAGTATTGATAACAATCTGGACGTGAAAGAAAAAGATTTAATGTCAATGTAATTTGATGTAACTGTTGTGCAAGTAAAGCATATATGTAGTGCTTAGTAGTTAGTTCGCTTTGATTAAAAAAAGGGATTGTGTTGTCAGAGAGTTTTAATAAAGTTAATGTTCCTCAACATATTGCAATTATCATGGATGGTAATGGCAGATGGGCTGCGCAGAGGAAAAAATCACGCACCTATGGGCATAAAGCGGGCGTTGAGGCGCTAAAGAAAACCATCGAGTTGTGCATATCGAATAAAGTCGAAGTATTAACAGTATTTGCCTTTAGTAGTGAGAATTGGCAGCGGCCGCGTAAAGAGGTGGATATTTTGATGGCGTTGTTTTCATCTACCTTAGATTCACAAGTTAAAAAGCTAGATAGAAATAATATTTGCTTAAAAATTATCGGCGATAAAAAAGGCTTTTCTGCATCATTGCAAAAAAAAATTAGCAAAGCAGAAGGTATTACCAAAGACAATACCGGTTTAAAATTAATTATCGCTGCTAATTACGGTGGGCAATGGGATATTGAGCAGGCGTCAAAGGCGATGTTGAATATTTGTCACCAGCAACAGCTTGCGCCAGAGCAGTATGCAGATTTAAACATCAGTGACTTTCTAAGTACCACCGGCATTCCCGAGCCAGACTTGTTTATACGTACCGGTGGCGATCACCGTATAAGTAATTTTTTACTTTGGCAGTTGGCGTATTGTGAATTATTTTTTAGCGATACGTTATGGCCTGATTTTGATGAAAAAGAATTTGCTTTAGCACTGGATGATTTTTCGAATAGGCAGCGCCGGTTTGGCAAAACAGGTGAGCAAGTTAGCCTTTCTGATAAATCGGCATAATAGCTTATTGGCTAGTACAATATATTTTTCTACACATGTAATGGTCTGAAATGAGCACTTTAGTAAAAAGGTTATTAACTGCGTCAATACTTATCCCTGTCGTTGTTTGGCTAGTGCTGTTCGCACCAAATACCGCATTTATTGGGGTGATGAGCATTATTATTGTTATTGCCGGTGTTGAGTGGGCCGCGCTTTCAAATATTCAGCACCCTATATCTAAAACATTATTTGCTATCCTTTGTATTGCCGTAGGCGCTTCAGGTCTTTTTCTGAGTGCTGACTTGCTGCCTAAAATCATGTTCTTTATGCTTGCTTTTTGGACGCTTGTGGTCTTGTTGCTTTTATTCAAACCAAATCAGGTGATGGCAATTAAAGTGCCTACGTTAGTAATGCTCGTTTTAGGGGTTTTAGTTATTAGCACTACATGGCTTGCACTTTATCAATTACGAATAAATTTCAATGGCGGTGAAAAGCTTTTAATGTACTTATTGTTATTAATTTGGATTGCAGACAGTGGGGCATATTTTGTTGGCAGAGCCTTCGGAAAACATAAATTATCGCCGATCATTAGTCCTGGGAAATCTATAGAGGGCGTTGTTGGTGGCCTAGTAGCATGTTCTATTTTTATCTATTTTGCGGCTGGGTATATAGGTTACTCAGCATCACTATCGTTAATGTTGCTGTCGTTAACGGTCGCTTTCTTATCAGTATTTGGTGATTTATTTGAGAGCTTGTTAAAAAGGCGGGCAGGGGTTAAAGACAGCGGCTCGATTCTGCCAGGGCATGGCGGCATTTTGGACAGGATAGACAGTCTTTTAGCTGCAGCTCCATTTTTTGTAGCTTGTTTATTTTTGTTTGAGCGGCTCTTATGAAAGGAATTTGCATTCTTGGTTCTACCGGCTCAATAGGAGTGAGTACACTAGACGTGCTTCGTCTTAATCATAAAGATTTCAATGTGTTAGCGTTGACGGCGCATCAGAATATTGAGCGATTATTTCAACAGTGTCTTGAATTTAACCCACAATACGCGGTTGTTAGTGATGAATTACTAGCAGAACAATTGGCTGAAAAATTGCGGCAATCAACTGCTGACGGTACAACGGTTTTATCCGGTGAGGCTTCGTTATGTGAGGTGGCCAAGCTTGGTGATGTAGATATTGTCGTTGCCGCCATAGTAGGTGCGGCTGGACTGTTGCCCTGTTTAAGTGCTGCTGAAGCGGGTAAAAGAATCTTGCTTGCAAACAAAGAGGCATTAGTTGTTTCTGGCGACTTATTTATGGATGCTGTTAAACAAAGTGGTGGCGAATTGCTCCCCTTGGATAGCGAACATAATGCGCTTTTTCAATGTATGCCGGCAGGCTATCAAACTGGCGTTAGACCTGAAGGTGTTCGAAAAATCATCTTAACTGCCTCAGGAGGTCCTTTTTTGCATATGGATGTAAATGAATTAGTAAATGTAACACCGCAACAAGCTTGTGCGCACCCGAACTGGTCGATGGGAAAGAAAATATCAGTTGATTCTGCAACAATGCTCAATAAAGGGTTGGAGGTGATTGAGGCCAGCTATTTGTTTGCAATGCCTGCTGAGCATATTGACGTGGTTATCCACCCTCAAAGTGTTATTCACTCATTGGTAGATTATCAGGACAGCTCAGTATTAGCACAGCTAGGTAACCCAGATATGAAAACACCTATTGCACATGCACTAGCTTGGCCTGAGCGTATCAATAGTGGTGTGCCTCCATTAGATTTTGTTAAATATGGGCAACTAACGTTTAGTGAGCCAGATACGGTGCGTTTCCCATGTTTGCAATTGGCTTTTGATGCTTTAAAAACTGGCGGCACTGCACCTGCAATCTTAAATGCAGCTAACGAAGTAGCTGTTGATGCTTTTCTTCAAGGACACATTAAATTTACCAGCATTGCGAAAGTAATAGAGAACGTTTTGGGGCTAATGACTGTATCGCCAGCTGATTCTATTGCCGATGTGTTAGACGTTGATCAACACGCTCGCGAAGTTTCAATTAGCCAATTGGGGGTTGTGTAAATGGATTTTATAGTTTCTATTTTGTCATTCATTTTAGCCTTAGGTATATTGGTTACAGTGCATGAGTTTGGTCATTTCTGGGTTGCTAGGAAATGCGGCGTGAAAGTGCTGCGCTTTTCGGTGGGGTTTGGTAAGCCCTTATTTACGTTTTATCGAAAAAATGACCCCACTGAATATGTGGTAGCGGGAATTCCGTTGGGTGGCTACGTCAAAATGCTAGACGAGTCGGAATCCCAAGTTGAGGACAGTGAAAAGCACCTGGCGTTTAATAACAAGCCATTGTTCAGTAAGGTGTTGATCGTTTTAGCGGGGCCTGCTTTTAATTTAATGTTTGCTTTTGTTATTTTTTGGCTCGTTCTAATTATCGGTGAGGTGGGGTTGAGGCCGGTTATTGGCGAGCTTTCCAAGACGGGTATTGCTATAGAGTCAGGGTTGGAAATTGGTGACAAAATAACAGCTGTCAATAATCACCCTGCAACTATCTGGCGTATTGCCTCTGGCCATATAATGAGCGGTTTGTTAGACGAAGGGAAGGTTGGAGTAACCGTTATTAAACCCGATGGTCGTGTTAATAACGTCCAACTACAACTTGTAGGTGATGTAATGCCGGAGCCAAGCCTGCTTGCGCAAAAGGTAGGCATAGTGCCTGTGTTGCCATTTGTAAAACCTATGTTAGATGAGGTTATTAAGGGTGAAGCTGCTGAAACTGCCGGTTTAAGAGCTGGGGATTTGATAATATCAGCTAACCAAAAGAAAATTTCAACGTGGGGTGAATGGGTTAAATTAACACGGGCAAGCCCTGGTAAATTACTGATACTTGAAATAGAAAGAGCGGGCAGTATTAACATCATTAGACTTACACCCAAAGCAATTATTGAGGGTGCTGAAACGATTGGCCGTATTGGCGCCACCGTTTTTATTGATGAATCGATAAGAGAACAGTTTAACACTGACTATTCATTAGATCCTATTTCAGCTATTTCTGAAAGCGCGCGTTTAACGGTGCATTACTCGTGGCTAACACTGAAAATGATTGGCCGCATGCTAGTGGGTTCAGCATCAGTCGATAATTTAAGCGGGCCGATAAGTCTTGCACAATATGCCGGTAAGACGGCGTCGATAGGGCTAGTTTCTTTTTTGAAGTTTTTAGCCTTCGTAAGCATTAGTTTGGGTGTATTGAACTTGTTACCAATCCCGATGCTAGACGGTGGCCACTTGTTTTTTTATGCTATCGAAGCTATTCGAGGTAAGGCCGTTTCTGATCGTGTTATGCAGCTATCTATGCGTTTAGGTATGATGATATTAATGTCTGTTATGTTGCTAGCTTTGTTTGTCGATTTAAACCGAGTTTTTGTATAAAACCATATTAGAGATTGAGTACAGGCAATGAATTACTTATACTTCAACATCGAATTTTAGTTTATAGCTATCAAATATTTTTACTGTGATAAATAAAGCCAAAGTACTCCTTTTATTCGCTGCTGTGTTGATTTCAACTGGCGTATTTGCAATACAACCATTTATTGTAAAAGATGTAAAAATTAATGGTCTTCAACGGATAACCGCGGGCGCTGTTTTTAATGCGTTGACGGTAAAAGTAGGTGAGCAATTTACCGATGAAAAATCTGAAAATGTTATTCGGGAACTTTTTCAAATGGGATTTTTTAATGACGTGGCTGTCAGTCAGAATGGCCAAATACTGATTATTAATGTGGTTGAACGACCTGCTATCACGAGTATTGATATTGAAGGCAATGATGATATTGAAACTGAAAAACTGATAGAAGCATTTAAAGATATTGGTTTAGCAGTAGGGCAGGTTTTTAATCCGTTAGTATTAGATAAGGTTAAAAATGAGCTGTTAACGCAGTACTATAATAATGGTAAGTATTCGGCAACCGTTGAAAGCAATGTCACAGACTTGGAAAGAAACCGTGTTGCAATATTAATTGAAGTTGTTGAAGGCTCAGCAGCTAGTATTAAAAAAATTAATATAGTAGGTAATAAAGCGTTTTCAGATGAGGAGGTGCTTAAAGATTTTGAATTAACGGGGCCTACATTATTTTCGTTTTATACAAACAGCGATCAATATTCAAAACAAAAATTATCAGCTGATTTAGAGCGTCTTAATTCCTTCTATCAAGACCGTGGCTACATTAATTTTAAAGTTGAGTCGACACAAGTGACGATTAGCCCTGATAAGAATGGTATTTTTGTAACGATTAATGTTGATGAAGGAAATGTCCATACTATCAGTGAGGTGAAGCTAGCCGGGGAGCTGATTGTTAATCCAGACAAGCTGATTCCATTTGTTATAGTGCAGCCGAGTGATGTTTTTTCCAGAAAAAAGGCAACACAAACATCTGAAAATATAACCACAATTCTTGGGCACGAAGGCTATTCATTTGCGAATGTAAATATGATACCTGAGATAGACGATGCCACATCAACGGTTAAAGTAACGTTTTTCGTTGATCCTGGTAAGCGCGTGTATGTTCGTCGCATCATTATGCAAGGTAATACTAAGACCCGTGATGAAGTGCTCAGGCGTGAAATTAGACAAATGGAAGCGGCTCCTATTTCGACCTTAAATGTAGAACATTCAAAAAGCCGGCTGTCCCGATTAGGGCATTTTGAGTCAGTAGACGTTGAAACGCCAGCGGTACCGGGTACGACAGATCAGGTTGATGTTAAATACACAGTAACAGAAAAATCCTCAGGAAACATTCTTGCTGGCGCGGGATTTTCACAATCTCAGGGTGTTGTTTTAAATGCCAGTATTAGTCAAAATAATTTCCTCGGTACCGGCAAACGCGTTAGTGCAAGTTTTAATAACAGTGCGGTTAACACGATATATAGCTTAGGGTATACAAACCCTTATTACACTGTCGATGGCGTTAGCAGGGGCTACAATAT
>NVSW01000073.1 GCA_002401365.1 Piscirickettsiaceae bacterium
GATAAAGCTTCCTGGAGTATGAAAAGGAAAACTAATGCCGGGATGTACGTCTAGGCGCTTACCTTTAGTTCTGGAACTATGGTCAAAGTAAGTAAATTCATTTCGCATATCAAGTTTTCCATACCCAAATATATCGGTTGGGCGTAGGTTAAATAGTACCTGTGGCAACCTACGGTGCGGGCGTGTTGAGCTTGAAATATTTCTATCGATAGAGTCGTAGTTATCTATTTTAGTGAGTAGGTTCCAATTATCTGCACGATAATTTAACTCGGCCTCGCTTTTAATATACCGACTGCTGGCGGCGCTTAAAGAGTTACCAAAATCATCTATATAGTCATCGTCTGATAAATAATTTAAATCGACTAATGACGTCAGCCGTTTGCTAAAGCGCGTTGAGTCTTGAAAAGAAAATGACCCTCTGGTTTTACTTAAATCAGTATCTTCTATAATTTCAGCGCTTATTTGCCCTGTTGATATCTTAGATAAATAACGGAACTCACTACCCAACATGAAACCCCTGTTAGACATAATACGTGGCGTAAATGTGGCATCGTAATTTTCTGCAATATTCCAATAATAGGGGATGGAAAAGTCGGCGCCGGTAGTATCTGAACTACCAAATGTTGGTGCCAACCAGCCACTTTGCCGCCTGTCATCAATTGGAAAGGAGATGTAAGGAGTGTATAAGAACGGAATATCGAAGAATTCAACCCAAACATCGCGTGCGGTTCCACGACCAGTGATGTTGTTGAGCTCTAATGTCTTGGCTTTTAATTGCCAGTCAGTTTCACCCGGTTTGCAAGTTGAATAGGTAGCTCGAGTTGATCTTGTAATATCCTTATTAACAATATGAGTTGTTTGTGTGGTGCCACGCGCATGGCTGTCTTCTAAAATAAAGTGGTTGGAATTAAACTGTCCGGTATTTTCGTTTAGTTGAAGTTGTGCCTGTCTACTGTGTAGAGCAAATCCTTTTTCTTGGTAAAACACATCGCCAGAAGCGTCAACAAAGCCATCGGCATTCTTATAAGTGACTTGATCAGCAGTTAATTGTTGATCTGCTCGGGAAATGGTGACATCACCGCTAAAAAAGGCAATATTCTGATCGAGCAATTCAGCGTAGTCTGCCTGAATGTCGGTGCTTGCATTGTTTCGTACTTGTTTAGCGGACGTGCTAACAGTTTGTTGTCTGATTTGCGGTGCCCCACAGGTGCTCCAAGGGTCGGTAGATAATTGAGCAACCATTTGTGTCAATAACATGTCACTAATTTCATGGTTGTTGATAACGGTTGGTTCGTTTACTGATGACGTTATAACTTGGTTGGAGCTTGGCTCACTACTTTGGTTGCAATCCCAACTGCCCAGATTATTTGTTGTACAGTCCCATTTGGCAGATTTTTTAGGCTCAGATTTCGCTAAAATAGTTACTTGGGTTTGTGAGCAGTCCCATGCTCCATTTGCGTTGGCTGCACAGTTCCAGTTTCCGGGGTCCTTAATGCTGGCACTCGTTGTAGAGGTTTTGGCCAGCTGCTTTAAGGGCTGTTTTGTTGTCAAACGAACCCGTCTGGCAGGTGAAGTTGCAGCGCCAGTAACGGGTTTTTTTGTGCTAATAACGACCGTTGTGTTCTTTTTTTGTTTACTAATAACGTTGGGCGTCGGTTGTTCTTTTTTTATGCTTTTTGTCGATGTTGAACAATCCCAAGTTTCGCCATCATCCGCGAGTTTACAGTCCCACGCAGAATTGCCGGCCGCAAATGACACGCTAGGTGCAATCACTAATAATATTAGTAAAAATAGTAGTTGTTGTAGGTGCTTAATAACGGAGCCTTTTTTACAATAAAGTTCAGGTGTAATAATTATTTTTTTGGAGGTTGATGAAATCGCTTAAAATAAATTAAATCCAATAAAGTATTATACCGTTCGCGCGCTATATTAGCATGCCACTTATAGTGAAGCGACAATCGATTAACAAGAGTATTTCCTATGCATGTTGATGAACGACAACAAGAGCTAGAAATTTGGCTAGAGGCTATTTTTTGCAGCAATAATTTTAGTTATGAACCCGCTTCTAGTGATGCAAGTTTTAGGCGTTATTTTCGTGTGCTGCATAATGAAGAATCATTTGTAGTGATGGATGCTCCCCCTGATAAAGAAGATTGTGTGCCATTTGTTAATGTTGCACAGCTATTGCGTGACCATGGTGTTCAAGCGCCAAAGATCCATCATAAAACATTGCAGCAGGGTTTTATGTTGTTGGGTGATCTTGGTTCGCAAAGCTATTTAGATGCATTGACAGAGCTAACCGTAGAAACACTATATAAAGATGCTACAAATGTACTGCATCATTTGCATGATATTCCTACCGCTACTCTTAATTTGTCGTCCTATACCGAAGATTTGTTATATCAAGAAATGGATTTATTTAGCGAATGGTTCTTGCAAGGTTTGCTAAAACGTCAGCTTAATGAGAGTGACCAGTTGGTGCTGGCAGATGTGCAATCAAAACTTGCAGACTCTGCTTTGCAGCAACCACAGGTTTTTGTGCATCGAGACTATCATTCACGTAATTTGATGGTGACTAAAGTAGATAACCCGGGTGTTATTGACTTTCAGGATGCCGTGGTAGGACCGATTACGTATGACTTGGTTTCTTTATACCGCGATTGCTATATAGTTTGGCCTGATGCAAAAATATACACTTGGTTGGATGCTTTTTTATCGGCTAGAGCGGACTCAGGCATTAAAGATAGCTTTAAGACTCAGCAGTTTTATCAATGGTTTGACTGGATGGGGGTGCAGCGACATATGAAAGCGATAGGTATTTTTTCACGACTATTTTTAAGGGATGACAAGGCGGGTTACCTTGGTGATATTCCACGGACCTTAAATTATGTGATAAATGTGTGTGACCGTTATCCAGAATTAATGCCACTAAAAGAATTGATAGTGAAGCATAGCGTTAAAGAACGTGTTGACGAATTATTGGCGTCTTTGATTCAATGAAAGTAATGTTGTTGGCTGCCGGCAGAGGTGAGCGTATGGGTGAATTGACAGATTTATGCCCCAAGCCTTTGCTACAGGTGGCAGGAAAAAGTTTAATTGAGCATCATATTCTCGGGCTTAAAGCACAGGGCTTTAAAGAATTTGTTATTAATGTGGCTTATCGTGGACAACAAATTATGGAGCTATTAAGGTCAGGTGAACAATGGGGTGTAAACATTGTGTATTCCGATGAGGGGAATAACGCTTTAGAAACTGGCGGTGGATTATTTAAGGCGTTGCCACTATTAGGAGAAAATCATTTTTTAGTCGTTAATGCGGATATTTGGACTGATTACCCTTTTGGGGTATTACGCGATAAAGTTGATAAGATGGCTCATTTGGTTCTGGTTCCCAATCCATCCCACCATGCGCAAGGTGACTTTACGATATCGAATGGACAATTATTGGGAAATGCTAATGAAAACTATACTTACAGTGGTATTGGGGTATATCACCCTAAGTTATTCGTGGGGCAACGTCAGGGGCGATTTCCATTAGCACCTCTTATTCGTGCGGCTATTGATCAAGAGCAGGTAACGGGTGAACTATATGAAAAAAAATGGGTTGATGTAGGTACGCCAGAGCGTTTGCAAGATGTTGAGAGGTATCTTATCGCTAATTAATAACACCAGAGGCTTGTTGATCTGCGTGATATGAAGAACGCACCATCGGGCCGCTTGCAACGTGGGAAAACCCCATTTTGTTACCAATAATGGCTAGCTCATCAAACTCGGCTGGGGTAACGTATCTTTCTACTGCAAGGTGTTCTTTGCTGGGCTGCAGGTACTGGCCTAGGGTCAGCATATTGCAACCATGTTCTCGGAGGTCTTGCATCACCGTCTTTACCTCGTCTAATGTTTCCCCAAGGCCTAGCATAAGGCCGGATTTGGTGGCTACGCTAGGGTGTGCTTCTTTAAATTTTTGTAATAAAGATAATGACCAAGCGTAATCTGAGCCCGGTCTAACTTGCTTATATAAACGTGGCACGGTTTCAAGATTGTGGTTGAAAACATCTGGAGGGGTGGCCTGTAAAATACGAACCGCAATATCCATGCGTCCCCTAAAATCGGGTACTAATACTTCAATTTGAATGTCTGGGTTGTGCTTACGAACAGCTTCAATACATTGGGCAAAATGGTCCGCACCACCATCGCGCAAGTCATCTCGATCAACTGAGGTTATAACCACGTAGCGTAATGCCATATCCTTAATGGTAACGGCTAGCTTTTCTGGCTCTGCGGTGTCGAGTGGTCTGGGTCGTCCGTGGGATACGTCACAAAAAGGACAGCGCCGAGTACAAATATCACCCATAATCATAAAAGTTGCGGTGCCGTTGTTGAAGCATTCGCCTAAATTTGGACAAGCGGCCTCCTCGCAAACAGAGAATAGACCGTGTTGACGCAGGGCTTTTTTAATGGCTGTTACACGTTGGCCACTGGGAACTTTTGCCCGTATCCAGTCTGGTTTTCTTAACAGGCTACTTTTTTGTTCAACCTTAATTGGGATACGCGCGAGCTTAGCGCCATTGCGCTGGTGTGTTTCTGGCGTGTGTCGAGACGGTGCTTTAAATGTATCTTCTGACATGGTTTAGGTTTCTAAAAGGTTGTTTGCTGCGACCAGCTCATTGTAGCCTAGTTGATTTTTTAATTCGTCAATTAGTGAGGGTACAAGGTCAAGTAGGAGACATTTTACGTTTAAGTTTGCTAGCTGAGTGACGTCTAAGCCTTCATAACCACAAGGGTTAATAAATGAAAAGGGTGTTAAGTCCATGTCTACATTTAGGCTTAAACCATGATAGCTATAACCCTTTTTAACTCGAAGGCCCAAGGAAGCAATCTTTTTGTCATCTATATAAACGCCAGGGGCCTCTTTTTTGGCGATACCGGTTAAGCCATATTGCTTTAGCACATTAATGGTTGCTAATTCCAGCGTGTCAACTAGCGTACGCACGCCTATTCCCAGTCGTTGAAGGTCAAATAATACGTACATAATGAGTTGCCCTGGGCCATGGTAGGTGACTTGTCCGCCTCGGTCGCTTTGTACAATAGGGATGCCGTTGGCGTTATGAATGTGTTCGGGTTTGCCGCTAACACCTTGGGTGAAGACAGGGGGGTGCTCAACAAACCAAACTTCGTCGCTTGTATTATCGTTGCGGCTGCTGCAAAAATTCTTCATTGCTAACCAGGTGGTATGATAATCTTGTTGGCCTAGCCGACGGATAACAAGAGTTCTTTTTTCAGTATTCGAGGCTGTTTTCACAAAGACATCAATACGTGTTCGCAGGCCGTTAAATCTTGATAAATGGCATCCATTTGTTGCCGACTTTGGGCTGTAATAGTGATACTGACAGATATATATTTGCCTGTTTTGCTGAGTTTTGTTGTTACGGCATCATTGCTAATATTATCGGCATGACGGCGAACAATTTCAACGGCAATTGAAGCAAAATTTATATTTGCAAAGCCCATGGTTTTTATCGCAAATTCACATGGAAACTTCATTATGGTTTCCAAGCTTTCGCTGTCGTTACTCATATGACAGTTCTTAATTGGTTTTTGTAGTTGCTGTAACTGTTAGCCATTTTTACCCATAGTTTTCCTGGCTTGCCATCGCCTACAGCTTGGCGGTTAAGTTCAATGACGGGCATAATTTCTTTTGTGGAACTGGTTAGCCAAATCTCATCTGCTTGAGTCAGTTGTAACTCAGATATTTCTTGCTCTAGGCAAGTGATGCCTTCTTTTTGAGCTAGCTCAAGCACTAGATCACGAGTAATGCCAGGTAATAAATGGTGGCTTTTTGGTGGGGTAATTAATTGATTGTCTTTGACAATAAATAAATTGCTAGCTGAGCCCTCGGTAGCAAATCCTTCGCGTAATAGGATTGCTTCAGCACAGGATTGATCACTTGCTTGTTGTTTTAATAAAATGTTACCTAGTAGAGCGACCGATTTAATATGGCACCAGTCCCAGCGAATATCATCCAATGTAATGGCATTGATGCCCTTGGCAATGATATTTAAACTTTCTGGCACAATAGCTTGGCACATAACAAAAACAGTTGGTTCATATTGTTCAGGTAATTGATGATCCCTAGCCTTGCTGGCACCACGAGTTACTTGAATGTAGATGGATTGATCTGCACTCGTGTGGTTACTCAATAATTGTTCAATGATGTTAGCCCATTGTTGGTCGTCCATTACGGGTTTCATGCGGATTGCAGCCAAGCTATTATTCAGCCTTTCAAGATGTTGCGGTAGACGAAATGCATTACCGGCATAAGCAGGGATTACTTCATAAATGCCGTCCGCAAATAGAAAACCACGGTCTAACACAGATACTCGAGCCTCAGAAATATCGATAAATTGACCGTTTAAATAAACTTGTTGGCTTTGAATGTTCACGCGCGATCCTTATTCAAGCATTAATAGTGCTTTATCTTTTAATATTTGAAACATAGAACCCTCCGGCACACTTTGTAACGCAATCAACGGTTGTTTGCTGATGGTTTTCCCTTTTAGTTTAATGTGCGCAGTACCCACTACACTATCTTGCTGCATTGGCGCCATTAATTGAGGTTGGATTTCTAAGCTAGCATCTAATTCTTTATATTGATTGCGTGGGATAGTTAAGTACAGGTCATGCCCCAAGCCTACTGGAAGCATTTTTTGTGTGCCTTGCCAAATACGCGCATCTGTCAGTTTTTGTTGTGCTTTGTAGAGTAGGTGAGTTTTATAAAACCGGTAACCAAAGTTGAGTAGTGTTTGATTGTCATTGGTACGTTCTTCTACACTATCGGCGCCCATAACAACGGAAATAAGTCGCATATTATCTCTTACAGCGGATGATACAAGGCAATAGCCGGCATCTTCAGTATGGCCGGTTTTAATACCATCTACTGAGTCGTCTCGCCATAAAAGTTTGTTACGGTTTTGTTGTTTGATACCGTTGAAGGTGTATTCTTTAATGGCGTTTAATTTATATAACTCAGGTGCTTCCTTAATGAGGGCGCGAGATAAAATTGCTAAGTCATGCGCCGTTGTATAGTGGTCTTTATCAGGTAACCCGGTGCTGTTCTTAAAATGACTATTACTCATGCCTAGCTCTTTTGCAGCTTGGTTCATGAGTTGAGCAAATGTGGCCTCATCCCCAGCGACGTGCTCAGCGAGAGCGACCGTCGCATCGTTTCCAGACTGGACTAGCATGCCATGCAGCAACTCATCGATGGAAATGAATTTATTCACTTCAATGAACATTCTTGAACCCGGGGTGCGCCATGCTTTCTCACTAACCCTTACCTTGTCATCAAGTTGAAGGTTGCCTTGGTTGATTTCACGGAAAATAATCAGTGATGCCATGATTTTTGTCAGGCTTGCCGGGGCCAATTTTAAATGACTGTTTTTGCTTACGAGAACTTTGCCGCTATGAAAATCTACCAAGTAGTAACTTCTTGCATCGAGTTTTGGTGAGCTTGGAACAATGGCTGCGTGAGTTTGAATAACAAATAAAAGTAACAACGAGCTGATAAAAATTTTCATGAGTAATGTGGTTAAGCGTTTTTTGGAAAGGACGATATTATAAATAGTTCGTTGAGAATTATGTGATCTTTGTTTTTAGTATTGCATATAGTGTGCATTTGATATGCCAACTTGTTGTAGCTTAATGCGCATCGTATCGGCTTGATTGAGTGATGAATATGGTCCTATATGTACACGATAAAGTGCGGATTCAACCTTGTGTTGTATGTTGATTTTGGCGATTAAAACATTATTATTTAATAGCTTTAATTTGAGTTTTTCGGCATTTTTTTCATCACTGAATGCGCCTACCTGTAAGTACAACTTGGTTACATTGCTAGGTTCTTGTGTGGTTGTTTTGTGTATTATTGCGGTGGCTGTATTTTCTGTAATGATAGGGATGATGGTCTTAGAAGTTTTGACAGGCTGTTTAGGGTTGATAGCCCGAATTTCAACGTGAGCTGTGCCGTGGCCTAGAATATCGAGTTTTGTAGCTGCAGCGTAGGATAAATCTATAATGCGATTACCGTGAAAAGGGCCACGGTCGTTAACTCTAACGACGACTTGTTTGTTGTTAGCTAGGTTGGTTACAGTTAAATAAGTAGGGATTGGTAATGTTTTATGAGCTGCCGACATAGCATACATATTGTATGTTTCGCCATTGGATGTTTTTCTACCATGAAACTTTGTGCCATACCAAGACGCTGTCCCACGTTGCGTAAAGCCTAAACTATTCGGTTTGACGTGATATGTTTTTCCAAACACTTGGTATGACGCGGGATTGCCGCCGCGGCTTTTAGGCTCAATCTTTGGTACTGCATCCGGTATGTTAGTTAAGTCTGTAGGTGGCGAAGTAGGTGCGGCATCAGCTACTATTGGCCCAGTAGTTGAGCAAGCGGAGAGCAGCAGTACTATTACCAAAGGTGCATAGATGTACAGGTGTTTTCTCATCATTAATGTTTTTTAGTTGCTCATACTCTTTTTAATTTCTTGGCTTAATTGATACGCCGCCATCGCATAGAGCGCGCTGTGATTATAACGTGTAATGACGTAAAAATTATGGAAGGCTAACCAGTATTCATCGCCAGTGGCTTGTTTTAGTTTTAATAACTTAACTGGGGTTGCTAAAGACATGTTTTTTGGAATAGGGACTTGATGTTTGCTTAAGTCTTGCAGTGTATGTTTGGGTTTTAGTTTGTTGTTAACCAGTTCTTTGTAAGAGGTGCCTTGCACCGTTACTGGTTGCGTAATGGGTTGGTTTTTTGTCCAACCATGTTTGGCAAAATAATTTGCGACACTAAAAATGATATCGGCTTGGCTTTCCCAAAGGTCGCGTTTGTTATCACCATCGCCGTCAACAGCGTATGCGCGATAGCTACTGGGGATAAATTGAGATTGGCCCATAGCGCCAGCATATGAACCTACCGGTTTTAGTGGGTCAAAGCCCTCTTCACGACAAAGCAGAAGAAAGTGTTTTAGTTCGCTAGTAAAAAACTTGGATCTTTTAGGAAAGTGGAAGCCGAGTGTGCTTAATGCGTCTAGTACTTTAAAGTGTCCTGTGTTGCCACCATAGCGAGTTTCAACACCAATGATAGCGACAATAATTTCCGCAGGAACACCATATTTATCTGCAGCGGCTTGTAACAGGGCATGATTGTCGTGCCAAAATTTAACACCGCCATTTATACGGCTTGGTTTAACAAATATTTTTCGATAACTGTGCCATTCAAGGCGCTTTTCAGCAGGTGAAGACATGGCTTTTAATATTCGAGGTTGAACCTTAGCTTTGCTCAAGAGTAGACCGAGTTCTTGTCGATCGAATTGATGTTTTTCAACCATCATATCGATAAATTTTGCGTATACCTTTGGGTCAGTTGGTTGAGTGCTGCTTGCTGCCGCACACGCGTTTATTGAGGTGAGCATGGTGGTTAAAAATAGTCCTAAAAGGAATTTTTTAAATACAAGGCGGTTCATGTTTGCTCTCCTAAGAAGATAATAGTTTACGGTGGGTTTGTATTGACATAAGTATGCCAAAACCAATCAATAAGGTTACCATAGATGTGCCACCGTAACTGATGAGAGGAAGCGGCACACCGACTACAGGTAAAACTCCTGTAACCATACCAACATTGACGAATAAATACACAAAAAATGTAAATGCTAGGCTGCCGGCTAGTAGTCTAGAGTATGTGTCTTGAGCCTGAATGGCAATATAGATGGAGCGTAAGAATATCAATAGGTAAAGTGTTAATAAACCCACGCAGCCAACTAGACCAAATTCCTCAGAGAACACGGAAAATATAAAGTCGGTAGAACTTTCGGGCAAAAACTCTAGCCGCGCCTGAGTACTATTCATCCAGCCTTTGCCGTACATTCCACCAGAACCTATCGCTATTTTAGATTGGATAATATGGTAGCCTGCTCCCAGTGGGTCGCTTTCGGGGTCAAAAAGTGTCAACACACGCCGCTGTTGATACTCCTTCATAAAACTCCATAAAATGGGAGCAGAAGCGCCTATGCTAACCGCTATGCCGAATATTAATTTCCAAGATATACCGGCTAGAAACAGCACAGCGATACCTGATGTGGCAATTAAAATGGCAGTGCCCAAGTCAGGTTGTTTGGCGATTAATAAGGTTGGAATAGCAATAAATACTGTGGCAAAGAAAATGTGTTTGAATGCTGGTGGCAATCGTCTTTCTGATAAATACCAGGCTAGCATCATAGGGGTTGCAAGTTTTAATAGCTCCGAAGGCTGAAAACGGACGAAGCCGAGATTTAACCAACGTTGAGCACCCTTGCCGACCTCCCCAAAAAATAAAACACCCAATAACAAAAGAACACCTAAAACAAAAAGGGCGGGGGAAAGCATTTTCAATATATGCGGAGGAATTTGGGAAATAAATATCATCGCCGAAAAAGCCACACATAAGCGAATAGCCTGACGATACATAAGTGCTGTATCGCCGTGTCCTGCGCTAATCAGAACTATAATGCCAATGGCTGATAATGTTAATAATAAGAATAATAAAGAGCCATCGATATGGAACCGCTCAAATAAACTACCTTTTTGTCGTTGATAGTTGGATACGCGAGGCGTTTGTTGTATGTCCCAGCTCATTCTGTCACTGATGTGGGCTGAATGTAATGGTCGAATATTGCACGGGCAATGGGCGCAGCAACGGAACCTCCGTGGCCACCATTTTCAACAATGACTGCAATCGCTAATTGCGGGTCTTCAACGGGTGCAAAAGCAATAAACAAAGCGTGGTCCTTTAGGTGATGGGCAACGTTTTTTTCATCATACTTCTCATCTTGTTTAATACTAAATACTTGAGCTGTTCCTGTTTTTCCAGCAATGCTAAACGCTGGCGTTTTAATTCTTTTGGCAGTGCCTCTTGCACCATGTATGACGTCGCGCATCGCGCTAATAATATCATTCCAATAGCGGGTATTTTTTAACGTTATTTGGGTGCTTTCTGCTTGCTTTGGTTTAATGGTTTTGTTGCCCAATTTTACAACCAAGCTGGGCTTAAATGCAGTGCCTTTGTTCGCAATTATAGACGTTGCGTGTGCCAGTTGCAGTGGCGTTGTGAGGTTAAACCCCTGACCAATGCCCGATATAAGTGTTTCACCTGGGAACCAGACCTGATTTTTAACCCGTTTTTTCCACTCAGTTGAGGGAAGTAACCCAGCTTTTTCCCCTAAAATGTCAATCCCCGTTTTTTTACCAAAACCAAATAAGCTTAGAAAATCATGGATGCGATCAATTTTTAATTGGTGCGCAAGGATATAAAAATA
Organism: Piscirickettsiaceae bacterium; assembly: GCA_002401365.1. Taxonomy (GTDB): domain Bacteria; phylum Pseudomonadota; class Gammaproteobacteria; order Methylococcales; family Cycloclasticaceae; genus Cycloclasticus. The sequence continues at coordinate 11,354 of NVSW01000073.1, forward strand.
AACATCACACGACTGCACGATAGAGTCATGTAAATTCATCATTCCGTGACCATACCTTTTCCAATCTCGATATTTATGCGAGTGTTTGGGTAGTTGGTAGTAACCGGGGCACATAATTTTTTGATTATTGGTAACGGTCTTTAACGCTAGACCAGCGAGCGCCATAAAAGGTTTGAGCGTTGAGCCTGGGGGGTATTGCCCACGTAGTGCACGGTTGAAAAGCGGCCTTTTAGGTGAAAATTGCAG
>NVSW01000074.1 GCA_002401365.1 Piscirickettsiaceae bacterium
TGTCAAACCGGTTATGATGAAGTTCGCCGCTTAAAAGAATGTTAGGAGCGGTGTATTCAAGGCCGATGCCTGCGTGATTTAGCAAGCCATCCCCTTCGGTAAAGTCAGCTTGGCTATGGCGCTGGTGAATAAATGCACGGTAATTGTAGTCAAATGGTGAGGAGTATAAGTAGCTGTCAATGGTAAAATCTCGGCTACCATTTGTACCGCCGTTGCTCTTGCCGCTACTAATATCGGTTTTAAATTCGCGAAAATTATGTATATCCCATAACTTTTTTTGCTTCGCCACGTGGACATTTTCTGGAAAAATACCATATAACCTGTTAATGGATTTTTCTGCAAGCGGATATTCTTTTAGAGCTTGCCAATTCCTTGCTTGGCCACGCCTTAAGCCTATGTATTTGGGCTCTTGGTGCAGGCCAATTAAGTATTCTTCTTGGGCCTTTCTTGGCCAGCCTCGCCAGTAATAAACATTAGCGAGTTCTTCCGTTAAATTTATATTGTAGGGCGCAGCGCCGTGCAGTGTTGAAAATCGCTGGAAAGCAATTTCTAAATTACCAGCAAAGGCAATGCTAAGTGCGTTGACGGTTTCTGCTTGGGTTTTTTGAGGGTCGCCTTTAAGTATCTTTCGTTTGTCAGCGCCTTTAATAACGGTGGGTTGTTCAGCTACAATTTTTTCAATCCACTGCTGTGACTCGGGTATATTTTCGTTTTCTAGTAAGGCATAGAATAGGGCTATTTTGGTATTAACATTCTGGCGCCCAGTAGCTAAAATGTCTCGATAGCAATGCTGTGCGTTAAGGGGCTGCCGTAAAGTCAGTAATGCATCGCAGTATGCATTTTTCGAATAATTTGGCACACTAACCTTATCTGCAATAAGTTGTTTGTAGTGTTGAACCACCTCAGGCATCAGCTGGCGGCTTCTTAAAGCCACTAATAAATCGAACCGTTCGTTTAAGGTAAGGGGGTCTGTTGCCCCGAACAGTCGGGTATTGGAGAGGATGTTTTGTTGAATGTCATTGATCGCAATATCCGTTTCCACATAACGTTTAGTTTCATCCAAAACGGGGATTTCACCCCAGCGAATTCTATGGGCAGCCATGTTGACGCGAATACTGGCCAATTCTTTCGCAGTAAATAAAGTGTTATTTTTAATCAGACTAAGTGCTAAATGAGATGCGCCTAATTTGTTTAAGGCCAAGATTTTGTTTTTTTGGCTAAAACGGTCTGTCGGCTTTATGGCAAGAATTTTCTCGTATACCGGTAAAGCCTGGAGATAGTGATGTTGTGATTCGTGCAAGTACGCTAATGCATATAAAACGCTTATATTTCGCGGGTATTGCCGCAACAGTGTGCTGAGCCAGCTTTTGGCTGAGGAATAGTTCTTTTGGTCAATTAAAATTAGGCTGAGCCCAATTTTTGAATCCAAGCTTTTGGGAAAGCGTTTAATCATCAGTTGGTATGTTCTTTTTGCGTGGAAAAATAACTGTTGATCACGCTGGGCAATAGCGACGGTTTTTAATACGTATTGAGGCGCTGTCGATAAAGAAATGATTTTAGATTGAGTAATGACTTGTTGGTGTTGCCCAGACCAGCCTAAGATGGATAAGTAATCGTAAAAAAATCGACTGGGCTTAGGGTGCTTTTCAGCTAACGGTTTTATCAGTAATATAGCGCGTGTATAGTCCCCCGCTTTTGCACTTGATAATGCTTGCTGATGGGTATTGTCATCCATTATGGTTGCATAGGCAGATACACTGGCTATGCAGAATAAAAGGATGAGGTTTTTAAGTACGATGTTGGTCAAAGAAATCGAGGGTTATTTTATTACTAAAGTTTAGCAGAAAAATAACAGTTTTCAGTGAATATGAGCTGAATATATAATAGTTCTTATGAAAGTAGATTTACATTCGCATACGCTCGTATCAGATGGGCATTTATCACCCAAAGAGCTTGTTGCGAGAGCTATTGAAAATGATGTGGATATTCTGTCGATTACAGACCATGATTCGACCGGTGCTTATGTAGAGCTGGGTGATTTAAACGCATATTCCATCAAGCTTATTCCCGGCATAGAGCTTTCTACTCAGTGGCGCGGTATAGGCGTGCACATTGTAGGCTTGAACATTGATTTAGACAATGAGGTAATTCAGGCGGGTGTTAAGCGTCAGGCAGTATCCCGAGCTGAACGAGCTGAACTGATTGCGAAACGACTAATAAAATTGGGGCTGAGTGTCGATTTGGTACGCGTAAAGGCGATAGCGGGGGGTGTAAACATTGGTAGGCCTCATTTTGCTCAGCATTTGGTTGAAATAGGTGCGGTAAAAGACTTTGCGATGGCCTTTAAAAAATATTTAGGTAATGGCAAAGCGGGAGACGTTAAACAGTGTTGGGCGGCACTACCAGATATTGTGGGCTGGATAACGGCGAGTGGCGGAACTGCCGTGCTTGCACACCCTCTAAAATACAAAATGACCAGAACAAAACTGTCCGCCTTGTTGGATGAGTTTAGTGCAGTAGGCGGTCAGGCAATGGAGGTTGTTTCGGGTGTTCAGACGAATGATGTGACTGGTCAAATGGGCGCATTATGTAAAGAAAAAAACTTGCTGGCTTCTTGCGGATCAGATTTTCATCAACCCAGTCAATGGAGCGAAATAGGACGAATGTCCGCGTTGCCTAAACAATGTGAGCCTGTTTGGGCTACGTGGCTTTAATTAAATGCAGCTTATTTAGTAGCGGTTTAAGCGGAATTCTATTTTTTGTTTAAAGCTCGATAAACTATTGAATTTTCCAGCAGGGAAGCGCCAAGTTTTAATCGTTTTTAGAGCTGATTTGTCTAGTGCAGATGAGCCTGAACTTTGAATAATGATTGCTCTGCTAACATGACCGTCGTTGGTAAGGTGTATGTCTAAAATGACGATGCCTTCAGTTCCTCTTCGTCTGGCGATGGTGGGGTACCTTGGTTTCGGTTGATAAGACGGTTGTGGTACAGAAAAAATAGCGGGTTTTGCTACCGGTGAAGGTATGGGCGATGCTGCTATGGTCTGTTTTTGTGGTATGGCTTGTTTTGGTGCGGCTTTGCTAACTATTTTTTTCGGTTTTTGGACAACGGTTCTTTTTGCTGGCGCTTTAGTAACCATTTTTTTCTTAACCTTCTTTTTTGGTAAAGGTTGTTTGGTAGGAACAATAGGCGGGGCAATCACTGGTTTCGGTACCACGATACGTACGCTGATAGTATGCGCTGGGATGCTATCGATATCGTCGCTCGAAAAGGCACCTGTAAGGTATACAAGTGCGATAGAGCCAACGTGAATAGCAATTGAACACAGAAAAAAAATAATAACGGAGCGTGAAATACTTATCGGCGTGGAATGATTACTAAGCAAGCCTTCCATCTAACAACTAGAATTTTGTAGTGGTGATTTGCACGCTAACTTGTTGAAAGGCAGGTTTGCTCAGTTTTTTATCGATGACATTTTTTAGCGCAATAATAAATCCGAGCCCGATAAAGGCACCCGGCGGTAAAATAGCTAAAAGAAAGCCTCCGTAATCATTAAAAACATAAATAACCATGTCTTTAGCGCCTTCGCCAAACATTAGCTGGGCATTTGCAAATAATGTTCCTGAGCCTAAAACTTCGCGGATTGCTCCTAAAATAACCAGTGCTGCGGTAAAGCCTAGTCCCATTGCAAAGCCATCCACAATAGAAGCGGCCATCGGGTTTTTTGAGGCAAATGCTTCGGCACGGCCAATAATAGAACAGTTCGTTACGATTAGGGGAATGAAAATCCCAAGTATTAAATACAGCTCATAGAAAAATGCATTCATGATAAGCTCAATTGCCGTCACGATCGATGCAATTATCAACACAAATACCGGCAACCTGATTTCGCTACCAACTTGGTGGCGTATTAATGAAACAATTGCATTAGACAGAATGAGCGTTAACATTGTCGCAATACCTAGTCCCAAACCGTTAATAACGGTATTGCTAACGGCAAGTAATGGGCATAGACCAAGCAGCGCCACAAATGCTTGGTTGTTCTCCCAAAGACCATTTTTCAGAATTTTTGTATAGCTATCCATTTTCTCTATTCACGTGAGTAAGTCTTTCTTTGTTTGTTTGATAATATCGTAATGTTTTTAATACGGCCTTTACCACCGCACGTGGGGTAATTGTGGCGCCGGTGAATTGGTCAAAATGTCCACCATCGCGTTTAACACGCCAAAACTTAACGTCAGGGTTAGTGATTGAACGCCCATTAAAAGAATAAACCCAGTCGCTTTTATTGGTATCAATTGCATCACCTAGGCCAGGTGTTTCATGGTGTGAGACTGCTCTGACGCCCATTAGTTCACCATTTTCTTTTATCGCAACTAGCAACTTGATTGAGCCATTATAACCATCTGGTGCAACTGGAGAGGCGATGATAGCGATAGGTTGTTGGTTTTTTGTGGCTCTATAGATAGTGATGGCTTGTTCGCTGCCAAATGTTTCTGGGTTTAAAATTTCAATGCTGTCTGCCAATAGGTCATTATCATAAAGATTTTCCGGCACCAATTCACGTAAGTTTTTTAACATAAACAAGCGCTCGTTTTCGGCAATTTTCTCATGGGTTATTGAGTGCGTAAATGACACTAAACCGATACCAACCAATGAAAACAAACCAAGCACTAAGCCGGCGGAAAACATTTTTTTATTATTGCTGGCCATATTATTTATGCCCGTAGACGCGTGGTGGCGTGTAATAGTCAATCAGCGGCACGGCCATATTGGTTAAAATAACGGCAAAGGCAATGCCTTCAGGATAACCACCCCAACTACGGATAATGTAGGTGAGTAAGCCAATCAGCATGCCATAAATAAAGCGTCCTTTAGGTGTTGTTGCTGCTGTTACTGGGTCGGTGGCTATAAAAAAAGCACCCAACATTACGCCGCCACTTAATAGGTGAAAGCTTGGCGACGGTGTTGCCCCTGGTTCAATAAGGTAAAAAATAACGTTAATCAGGGATAAGCCAAAAAGCAGGCCAACAGGAATATGCCAGCTGATGATTTTCTTAAAGAGTAAGGTAACGCCCCCTAATAAATAGGCGATAGACACCCATTGCCAGCCATTACCTGCAATATTGCTGAAAATAGATGCGGACATAATTTCGTCAATGGTGCGGTTTAGCCCAAGTTGGGTTTTCATTTCATCAAGGGGTGTGGCAGAGGTGAGGGCATCGACGGCGGATGCGCTTGGTTGTGCAAAGATGATGGTGAATATGTCTGTGAAACTCGTGCCACTTGGTAGTAATGCTTGTGGAAGCATCCATACGGTCATGCTTTTAGGATACGAAACTATTAACACAGCAAAGGCAACCATCGCCGGGTTAAAGGGGTTATACCCTAGGCCGCCGTATAAATGTTTAGCAATAACGATGGCGACGATGGCACCGATAAAAGGAATCCACCAAGGGGCTAGCGTTGGCAATGCAAGGGCAAGTAACAAGCCGGTGACAACGGCGCTAAGGTCGCTAATAAATGGCACGATAGGACGTTTGCGTAGATAGAGCATGACCGCTTCCGCTACGACAGCCGTCGATACGCAAATAATGATATTTGATAGCACGCCGTAGCCAAATTGCCAAATCATCGTGATAATGCCTGGCAGTAATGCAACGATCACCCATAGCATCATTTTTTGGATGCTGTTTTGGGGAGCAATAAAAGGCGCATTTGATGTTAGAAAGTGCATGGTTAGCTTTTATCCTCTACAGATGCTTGTTTTTTTGCTTTAGAACGGCTGATTGCAGCATCAATAGCCTCTTTTTTGGCAGGTTCATTTTTTAGCGCTGCTTTCTTTTTACGTGATCGTTCAGCGCGTTCTGCTTTGTCGCGTGCTAGCCGCTCTTCTCTGGCCTCAAATCGTTCACGAGCTATATCCGATGAATGCTTTTCGTAATTTTTCACTTTTAAAGCACTTTTTGCATAGCGAAAATGTTGTACTAATGGAATGTGGCTTGGGCACACAACATCACAACAGCCGCATTCAATGCAGTCAAATAAATTAAGTTTCTCAGCCTTTTCTAACTGCTCCGATCTGCTAAACCAATACAACTGTTGTGGCAGTAATGAAACGGGGCAGGCGCTAGCGCATAGACCGCAACGAATACAAGGCATCGCTTGCTTCTCGGTAATGACTTCGTGTTTGCTGGCTACTAGAATACAGTTAGTTGCTTTTACGACGGGTATTTCATCGTTGAGTAGCGCAAAGCCCATCATCGGCCCACCCATAATGAGGCGCTCAGCCAATTTAGTGTAGCCGTTACATAATTCGATTAATGCATTAATGGGGGTGCCAATGCGCACATCTAAATTGTGTGGGGTTGTTACCCCTTCGCCGGTAACGGTGATTATTCGAGATGTTAATGGTTTGCCTGCAATGACTGCCTGTTGAATGGCATGGACGGTGCCAACATTAATAGACACTATGCCAATATCTGCTGGAATATCCCCGCTTGGGACTTCTTTTCCGGTTAGTGTTTGGATTAGCTGTTTTTCTCCACCCGTTGGGTAAATGGTGGGAATTTGTACGGCATTAATTAAAGAATTGCCGTTGTTAGCGATGGCCGTTTGAATAGACTTAAATGTATCAGCTACGTTATCCTCAATGGCGATGAAGGCTTTATTTGCACCTAATATATGTAACAAAATTTCCACACCTTCTATCACGCGGTCTGCGCGCTCTTTTAATAAGCGGTCATCACACGAAATATAGGGCTCACACTCAGCACCATTAAGAATGAGTGTTTCAATATGCCGAGACTTGCTTTGGTTGTCTAACTTAATAGCTGTTGGGAAGGCTGCCCCCCCAAGACCGACGATCCCTGCATTTCGTACGATACTCACTAATTCTGACGCTGAGAGTTGTCTAAAGTCAGCATACGGGGTACTGTCTAACGTCTTATCTAAACCATCGGTATCAATAGTAATGCAGGGTGCAGAAAATCCAGATGGATGTGGAATTAAATGATCGGCAATGTGGCTAACAGTGCCAGAGCTACCGGCGTGAATGGGCGCGCTAATCATGCCTTGAGCGTCGGCAATTTTTTGGCCGCGAAGAACCTTATCGCCAATTTTAACCAGCGGTTTGGCAGCATTACCAATATGCTGTCGTAACGGGTAAATCAGCTGTGCGGGAACAGGCGCTGCTTCAATCGGCAAATTAACCGATTCATTTTTATGCTCGGCTAATGCGGGCAGACCGCCGTTAAATTGCCATAGCCTCATGATGCAACCTTATGCTGGCCAGTTTTTGGTTTTTCCCACTGCCAAAGTGTCAACGTTTTAGCGCGCGGCTCCATTGTAATACACTCGACAGGACAAGGCGGTAAGCACAGATCACAACCAGTACATTCAGCTTCTATAACGGTGTGCATATGTTTTGGCGCGCCTAAAATGGCATCCACTGGGCAAGCTTGTATGCACAGTTTGCAACCAATGCAAACGTCTTCATCAATAACGGCGACTAAGGTCGCTTTCTCAACACCGTTTTCTGAATTTAATGGTTTGGCTTCAACGCCTAATAAATCTGCTAGAGCAGCAATCCCTGCTTCGCCACCTGGCGGGCACTGATTAATGTCTGCGTCACCATCGGCAATGGCTTGCGCATAAGGGCGGCAACCCGGAAAGTTACACTGGCCACATTGTGTTTGCGGTAAAACAGCATCAATTTGGTCGACAAGAGGGTCGCCCTCAATTTTGAAGCGAATAGCAGCATACCCAAGCAGGATACCCAAGCAAGCAAAGAGCAAAATTAAAACTAAAAAAGACATTGCTTAGAACTTCACCAGGCCAGAAAAGCCCATAAAAGCAACCGACATTAAGCCAGCTGTTATCAACGCAATTGCATTGCCTTTAAAGGGCTCGGGAACGTCAGAAACAGTTATCCGCTCACGGATGGTGGAAAAAAGAACCAGCACCAAAGAAAACCCTATAGCGGCACCAAAACCATATAAGCCAGACTCGATAAATCCATGGTCTTCTTGCACATTTAGCAATGCCACGCCAAGTACGGCACAGTTGGTGGTAATAAGCGGTAAATAAATACCTAGCACTTGATACAGCAAAGGGCTGGTTTTATGGACGACGGCCTCCGTTATTTGTACAACCACGGCGATAACAACGATAAAGGTAATGGTTCTTAAATACTCCAAACCAAGTGGTAATAGTAGGTATTGGTTAGCTAAATAGCTACAAACTGAAGCCAACGTTAGCACAAAGGTTGTTGCTAAACCCATGCCCATAGCTGTTTCTAGCTTGTTTGAAACGCCCATAAAAGGGCACAAGCCAAGAAATTTCACCAATACAAAGTTGTTAACGAGTATGGTGCTAACTAAAATGAGTAAATAGTCGGACATAGTTTCCGTGTGTTTGGTATCAAGCTGAATACTTCATCAGTATAAAGTATGATGCGATTATACGTCGTTAATCAAACATATAAACACTTCAGGTGCATTTTACAACGCTTCAAATTATATACGTTTCTTTATATAATTAAAAAGAATAACAAATTATTTTATTATAACAATTGGTTCTAATTTTTCACTAGTGGATGATATTTAAAATAGCGAATGCGTTAGTAGCTCTGATGTTTGTCATTTCAGCGCTCTTGCAACTTAATGATCCAGATCCTGTGGTTTGGTTTTGCCTGTATATGCTGTGTGCCGTATGTAGCGTGTTAGCATTCACCCAAATCAATGCATGGGGGTTTATGCTCAGCCTATCCATGCTGACGATGATGTGGGCAATGGTGTTGTTTAGTGATTATTTTTTAAACCCAGATCCGGTGGACTGGGTTGAGGTGTTTAGTGCAACCAGCATGAAGTCTTCGCAAACGGAAATTATTCGAGAAATAGGTGGTTTGCTAATGTGTTCAGCTTGGACTATGTTTTTAGTGTTCCGCTGCAAAAACAATCCTAAAACTACTTAATGCGCATACCGGGTTGAGCGCCTGAGTCGGGCGACAAAATCCAGATTTCTTCACCGCCTGGTCCTGCGGCTAGTACCATTCCTTCGGATACACCAAAGCGCATTTTCCGTGGTTTAAGGTTAGCCACCATTACGGTGAGTCTCCCTTCAAGCTGTTCAGGGCTATAGGCTGATTTAATGCCAGCCAATACTTGGCGTGTTTCATCACCTAAACTAAGCGTTAATCGCAATAATTTATCGGCGTCTTTAACGTGTTCGGCTTTTTCAATGAGTGCAACACGTAAATCAATTTTGGCAAAATCGTCAAATTCAATCATGTCGCTCTGGTCAGTGGGGGCTTTCTTTTTAGAGTTAGTGGTTTGTGCTGGAGCGACTTTTTCTAAATTTTCTTTAGATGCTTCAAGCATTGCGGCTAACTTACCTTCATCTACACGTGTCATCAACGGTTTGAATTTGTTAATGGTGTGTTTTGTTAGTGGCTGCAAATTAGTTGGCCAACTTAAGGGCTCTACATTAAGGAACGTTTCAGCTTTAGCGACCATTTTCGGCACAACCGGTTTTAAATAAGCGGCGATAACATAAAATAAATTGATACCAACGCTGCAAATAGCATGGAGTTCGGCATCACCACCGTCTTGCTTCGCAACAACCCAGGGTTCTTTTTCATCAATATACTGATTAGCCTTATCAGCTAACGCAGAAATAGCACGCATGGCTTTGCCATATTCACGCGACTCGTACAGCTCGGCAATTTCTTTATTCGCATCAACAAACGTTTGAAATAATGCAGGCTCAGCGCACTCAGCAGATAGCTTGCTATCAAAACGTTTTTTAATGAAGCCGCTACAACGGCTCGCAATATTAACAACCTTATTAACGAGGTCGGTATTAACGCGTTGGCTGAAGTCTTCAAAGTTAAGATCAATATCTTCAACGCGGTTAGTAAGCTTTGCGGCGAAGTAATAGCGTAAATATTCAGGGTTTAGGTGGTCTAAATAGGTGCGCGCTTTAATGAAGGTGCCGCGCGATTTAGACATCTTTTCACCATTAACGGTTAAGAAACCGTGTGAGAAAATCGCGGTAGGCGTTCTAAACCCTGCGCCTGTTAGCATGGCTGGCCAAAATAGCGCGTGGAAATAAACGATGTCTTTACCAATAAAGTGATACAGCTCGGTGGTGCTGTCTTTTGCCCAATATTCGTCAAAATCCAGGCCTTTTTTATCACATAAGTTTTTGAAACTGCCCATGTAACCAACGGGTGCATCTAACCAAACGTAAAAGAATTTACCGGGCGCGTTTGGGATTTCAAAGCCAAAGTACGGCGCATCGCGTGAAATATCCCAGTCTTGCAGGCCTATTTCAAACCATTCGTTGAGCTTATTGGCAACTTGTTCTTGCAGGTGGCCTGAATGCGTCCATTCTTTTAACATAGCCTCAAATTCGCCAAGTTTAAAGAAATGGTGTTCTGAATCTTTATCAATAGGCTTTTCGCCAGAGATAGCTGAAACAGGGTTAATCAGGTCAGTAGGTGAATAGGTGGCGCTACACGCTTCGCAATTATCGCCGTATTGATCAAGTGCACCACATTTAGGGCATTCGCCTTTAATAAAGCGATCAGGCAGAAACATTTCTTTTACAGGGTCGTAAGCCTGAGTAATGGTTCTTTTTTCAATATAACCCTGTTCGTTTAATCGATTGTAAATGAGTTCAGAGAAACTGCGTGTTTCGTCAGAATGGGTGGTATAAAAGTTGTCAAAATCAACATTAAAATCTTCGAAATCCGCGTTATGTTGAGCCCAAGTATCAGCTATTAATTGCTCCGGCGTAATGCCTTCTTGTTGTGCTCTAAGCATAATCGGCGTGCCGTGTGCGTCGTCAGCGCAAACATAGTGGCAAGTGTGGCCGCGTAGCTTCTGAAAACGAACCCAAATATCGGTTTGGATATATTCAACTAAGTGGCCAATATGGATAGGACCATTAGCGTACGGCAATGCGCTAGTAACAAGGATCTTTCTAATTTCGTTTGACATAAATTAATGGCAGTAATTTGAATAGTTGAGCAGCTATGGCTCACGATTATTCAAGTTTTATTTTAAGGGTTTGATTTATTGACGGTATTGTCCCATAAAAGCAGCTGTATGGGAGAGAGTGTTGTATTAGCAAAACAGCGCTGAAGCTTGTACTGAGTGAATTTGCGGCATAAAAAAAGCGCAATG
>NVSW01000075.1 GCA_002401365.1 Piscirickettsiaceae bacterium
TTGGATGATTACAAAGGCCTGTTTGAAAACGTCTTTCATAAACCCGTTAACATGGAAACATTAGGCATGGCGTTAGCGACTTATCAACGTAGTTTGAATTCTGCTAACAGCCCGTTTGACCAGTGGTATTACGGTAAACAGGAAGGCGCTATGAGCCCATCCGCTATAAAAGGTTTTCAATTGTTTCGCGAAAAAGCCAATTGCATCGCCTGTCATAGCGTCGGTAAAAACAGCGCTCTTTTTACAGACCATCAATTGCACAATACTGGACACGGGTTCAGCGTGTCATTTAACATACGCCCTAAGAAACAACAGTTACTGGTTGCGCCCGGTCATTACATTGATATTGATTCGGACTTATTTGATTCTGTCTCAGAAAAAAAACCAAATGACGTCGGTTTATACGAAATAACCCAAGACCCTGCTGACCGTTGGAAATATAAAACACCGACTCTCAGAAACATCGCGCTAACCGCACCCTATATGCATGATGGCGCGTTTAAAACACTTGAAGAGGTGATTCAGTTTTATAACCAAGGCGGCGTACAAAATGAAGACTTAGATCCGCTGGTTAAGCCACTTGGCTTAACGTCTATTGAAACAAATCATTTACTTAACTTTTTAAATAGCCTTACGGGATCAAACGTGGACGAACTTATTGCTGATGGGTTTGCCGCACCGGTTGGCGACACACATTAAATATTTTTTTACTCCAATTAATCAGGAACACACATGAAAACGAGAGCTGCCGTTGCTTGGAAAGCTGGCGAACCACTGTCCATAGAAGAAATCGATTTAGACGGCCCTAAACAAGGTGAGGTTTTAATTCGAAACGTTGCAACGGGCGTTTGCCATACCGATGCATTTACATTATCAGGCGATGACCCTGAAGGTATTTTCCCTGCTGTACTGGGGCACGAGGCAGGCGCTATTGTTGAAGAAATTGGCGCGGGTGTTACGTCGGTTTCCGTTGGCGATCACGTTATACCGCTGTATACCCCTGAATGTGGGCAGTGTAAATTTTGCTTGTCGGGCAAAACCAATTTATGCCAAGCAATACGCGCCACTCAGGGCAAAGGGCTTATGCCTGATGGCACCTCAAGATTCTCAAAAAATGGCCAGCCTATTTATCACTATATGGGCACGTCTTCTTTCGCTGAATACACCGTTTTGCCTGAAATATCACTGGCTAAAATCAATAAAGCGGCGCCGTTGGATAAAGTTTGCCTATTGGGTTGTGGCGTAACCACCGGCATTGGTGCGGTACTTAACACGGCAAAAGTGGAACCTGGAAGCACGGTTGCTATTTTTGGCCTCGGCGGCATTGGTTTAAGTGCCATTCAAGGTGCTGTTATTGCAAAAGCCGAACGCATTATTGCTGTTGATATCAACGAGGATAAATTTGAATTTGCTAAGCAATTAGGCGCTACAGATTGCATCAACCCAAAAAACTTCGATTCGCCGATTCAAGACGTGTTGGTTGATATGACCGATGGCGGCGTTGACTACTCTTTTGAATGCATTGGAAACGTTAACACCATGCGTTCAGCCTTGGAGTGTTGCCATAAAGGCTGGGGTGAATCAATTATTGTCGGCGTCGCAGGTGCCGGACAAGAAATATCTACGCGGCCGTTCCAACTGGTGACGGGTCGTGTATGGCGCGGCACGGCTTTTGGTGGTGTTAAAGGCCGCAGCGAACTTCCAGAATACGTTGAAAAATACATGCGCGGTGAAATAAAAATCGACGAAATGATCACTTACACAATGGGGCTAAACGATATCAACCGTGCATTTGATTTAATGCACCAAGGTAAAAGCATCCGCTCAGTCATTATTTATTAAAATAATATGCCGACACTTGAACTAATAAGCCAAAATCAGAGTTTTGGCGGTACGGTCTTATTTTATAAGCATTTCTCCAGCGCCTGTCAAACCGACATGCGGTTTTCAGTGTTTCTGCCGCCTCAGGTAGCATCGACTCCTGATAAAAAACTCCCTGTATTGTTTTGGCTTTCTGGTCTTACGTGTACAGAAGAGAACTTTATGGCGAAAGCGGGCGCACAACAGTATGCGGCTGAATTAGGCATTATTCTCATTGCACCGGATACCAGTCCGCGAGACCTTAATTTGCCCGGTGAAGATGACAGCTGGGATTTCGGATCTGGCGCAGGGTTTTATATCAACGCCATCAACCCCCCTTGGCACACGAACTACCGAATGGAAGACTACGTTGTTAACGAATTATTTGAATTAGTGGGTGAACAGTTTCCTGCGAATTTAGACAAAGCGGGTATTTTCGGGCACTCAATGGGCGGGCATGGCGCCATCACCTTAGCCTTCAAATATCCTAATAAATACCAATCACTGTCTGCCTTTTCACCTATTTGCGCACCCACTTTATGTTTATGGGGCAAAAAAGCCTTTATGGGATATTTAGGTCAAGACACAGACAGCTGGGCAAAACATGATGCTCACCTATTGATTCGCACAACGACAACACAATTACCCTTATTAATTGACCAAGGCAGTGACGATCCCTTTTTGCAAGGCCAGCTATTGCCTGAACATTTAGTTAACGCCGCTAAAGACGCTAATTACCCTGTAACCTATCGATTACAAGAAGGCTATGACCACAGTTATTACTTCATCGCCAGCTTTATGGAGGAGCATATACGCCACCACGCTAAACAATTAATTGCTTAGCGCCACACTTTTGGCACGTGCTTACGTTAACGCTGCCTATTTTCCGTATAGTAAGTAGGACTTTCCTTATTTATCATTGGTATCAACATGTCTAATTTACTTAAAAAAACCCTGCAACTCATTGATGATGCAAACGCCAGTGACCCAAATGATGGCGTAGAAGCACTCTATTCACAACGCATGTTGCAAACGCTAGAAGCATTCGAACCAAACGCCTCTGACTCTCTAACCTTAGCTTGCTACGCGCAACATGTTTGTCGTTGGAAATTAATTCGCAAAGACTACCCTGCGGGTTTAAAGGGGTATTTAACATGGCGTACGGACCTAGCAAAATTACACGCGGTAATTTTACGAGATGCGATGGCGCAAAGCGGCTATGCCGACAGTGATATAGCGCGTGCAGCCAATATTATTCAAAAAAAGAACATTAAAGCTGACCCCGAGACGCAAATACTTGAAGATGTTTCGTGTTTGGTATTTTTAAGTCATTATTTTGATGCATTTTCTGTAAAACACGCCGATGAGAAGATCATCGACATTGTGCAAAAAACCTGGAGAAAGATGTCTGGCACAGGTCATGTTGCGGCTCTAAAAATAAACTTTTCAGCGCAACAAAAAATATTGATTAACAAAGCGTTGGGCTGAGTCGAAACACAAATTTTATACCCTATGTCATGTCTTTCGCGTTAGTATTGTCGAGCAGTTCTTAAACTTTAACAGGAGACACTCCATGAAAAAAGCACTTCAAACACTGGCTTTTTTATCAGCTACTTTATTAGCCACATCATCATTGGCAGGTTTTTTAGATCAAGACTTTAGCAAAATCTCATTAGAAACTACCCACGTACGCGGCAATATTTATATGCTGGAAGGCGTCGGTGGTTTTGCTGGCGGCAATATCGGCGTTTCTGCCGGTAATGACGGTATTTTGCTAGTTGACGATCAACTCAGCCCAATGTCAGACAAAATCAGCGCAGCACTTGCAAAAATCAACACTGGCAAACTACGCTTTATTCTAAACACCCACTGGCATGGTGACCACACGGGTAACAATGCGCATTTTGCCGAGCAGGCAACTATTATTTCGCACAGCAATGTTAGAAAACGCTTGATGGCTGAGCAAAATAATTTCTTTGGTAAGTCACTCGCATCGCCTAAAGAAGCATGGCCGCTGATTACCTTTGATCAAGCCGTTAATATTCACTTCAATAACGAAGATATTACCCTTATTCACTATGCTCATGGGCATACTGATGGCGATGCCGTGGTGTATTTTCCTAACAGCAACGTAGCCCATCTTGGCGACCACTACTTCAATGGCATATTTCCCTTTGTTGACCTCGATACTGGCGGCAATGCCTTTAGCCTGACCCGTAATGTCGGCGAGATCATTAAAACGCTACCTGATGATGCACTCATCATCCCTGGGCACGGGGGCTTATCTGACATGAAAGGTCTTAAGGAATATCACCAAATGTTAAAAGCCACGACTACTTACGTGAAGAACCAAGTAGCTGCTGGCGAGTTACTGGAAGACATTCAACTCGGCGGTTTACCCAGTGAATGGACAGCTTGGGGCGGCGGCTTTGTTAACGAAGAAAATTGGATTAAAATCATTTATCACAGCATAGCCAAGAAATAACAAGCAACACCCACGGTAACAAAAAAACGGCTGATTTATTCAGCCGTTTTACGATTAAGTTTTAGCACCTTATTATGAAAATTCTATTCAGCCTATTAATTCTAACATGCACACCCCTTTTCGCAAATAGCATACATGATATGCACGCTTGTTTAACAAAGGCTATAAGCACCGCCGATGATAGCTTAACGATTGGCGAACTTAAACAACAATGCCAAGCAGATAATGGTGAACCCGTTACCCATCGCTCTGCCTTAAAACAGCGGCAACTATTCGAAAAAAAGGCTGGCTGGAATGCCTTTTCGCTGCTCCCGCATAAACCGAATTACATCATTTTAAGTTATAACATCAGCGAACCTAACCTAGAACCATTCGAGGAAGCCTTTCCTACTACTAACACCGATTTGCAACACCTTGAGACAAAATTTCAATTCAGCATGAAGGTGCCTCTTTTTCAAGGTGTATTTAAAGGGTATGGAGACCTTTATGCTGGCTACACGAACCGGTCTTTTTGGCAGCAATTTAACAAAACTCACTCCTCACCATTTCGAGAAACCAACCATGAAGCAGAGTCTTGGCTATCGTTCAATACCGATTTTAATGTTGTTGGCTTACATAATTCTGTCATTAGGACCGGATTCACCCACCAATCAAATGGCCGCTCTGGCCCGCTATCTAGAAGTTGGAACCGTGTGTATGCCGATTTTATCTTGGAGCGCGGCGATGTTTACCTATCATTTAAACCTTGGCTTCGCATCCCTGAAAATTCAAACGATGATGACAATCATGATATAGAAGACTTTTTGGGATATTTTGAGCTGAGGGGCCTATATAAGAAGCAACAACATAGTTTTGACTTTATGTTTCGAAATAATTTTAAATCAAGCAGCAACCGAGGCGCCATAGAGCTCGGCTGGAGCTTTCCCATTCGCAATAAAGTTCGTGGCTATCTACAGTGGTTTAATGGATACGGCGAAAGTATGCTCGATTACGACAACCATACAAATAGTATTGGTTTTGGTATTCAACTAAGCGATTGGTTATAATTTTGCATATCCTTATGAGAATTTGACTATGCACAACAACGACTGGAAAACCAAACTAAGCGCCAACGACTATAGAGTTTGCCGTGAAAAGGGCACTGAACCTGCATTTTCTGGTGTCTATACCGACAGTAAAACGTCTGGCATCTACCGCTGTAAGTGCTGCGAAATGCCCTTGTTTGAATCTGATACGAAATACGATTCTGGCAGTGGCTGGCCAAGTTTCTGGAAACCCATCAGCCCCGACGTCATTAAAGAAAACAGAGACGGAAGCCATGGAATGGTTCGCATTGAAGTAGTTTGCGCCTCCTGTGATTGCCATTTAGGGCATGTGTTTGAAGACGGACCTCAACCCAGTGGATTGCGATACTGCATTAACTCAGCCTCGCTCAACCTTGAGGAAACGGACTAATGCCATCGGCCATACAGCACGCACAAGATTTACTGGATTACATCGATGCCAGCCCAAGCCCTTGGCATGCAGTACAGTCAACCGCTACAACACTTAACACTTACGGTTTTGAAGAGTTATTTGAGGGTGATGCATGGGCGTTAGAGCAAGGAAAGCATTATTACGTTAAACGTGATGATTCATCCATTATTGCTTTTACTACTGGTTCAAAAAGCTTGGCGGAACACGGTTTTAACTTGATTGGCGCACACACCGATTCACCTGGACTGCGTGTAAAACCTAAGCCTGACAACCAGAAAGGTGCATTTAGCCGCATTGGCGTTGAAGTATACGGCGGGCCCATTTTAGCCACCTTCACAGACCGTGACTTAAGCCTTGCGGGGCGTGTACATGTTCTACAAAACGGTGAACTTTCATCAAGACTAATAAAATTTAAAAACCCATTTTTGCGTCTACCCAACCTTGCGATTCACATGAACCCCAAGGTTAATACAGACGGTTTAAAACTGAACAAACAAACCGAATTGCCCTTATTGCTTGGTGTGGCCAACGATGAGCTTAAAAAACAGCCCGACATGGCTGAGTTAATAGCCAACGAATTAGGCATTAAACAAAGCGATATTTCAGCCTGGGAATTACACGCATACGATACGCAAGGCGGCTCACTTTACGGGCTTAACGATGAGTTTTACGCTAACAGTCAATTGGACAATTTGGCGTCTTGCCACGCCGCCTTAATGGCTCTGGTATCCGATGCCTCGCTGCATTCAAGTAATTTCAACGTATGCGCCTTTTTCGACCACGAAGAAATTGGTAGCAACAGCCATAAAGGTGCAGATGGTAGTTTTTTACCCGATGTTCTAGAACGT
This sequence comes from Piscirickettsiaceae bacterium, assembly GCA_002401365.1. Taxonomy (GTDB): domain Bacteria; phylum Pseudomonadota; class Gammaproteobacteria; order Methylococcales; family Cycloclasticaceae; genus Cycloclasticus. The sequence continues at coordinate 6,670 of NVSW01000075.1, forward strand.
ATTGCCGATACATTGCAACTTTCAAGCGAAGACTATAAACGCACCCTATCTAACAGTTTTTTAATCAGCGCCGATATGGCTCACGCTTATCAGCCTAATTTTCCAAGCGCTTACGAGCCAGATCACAAAGTACTGGTTAATCACGGCCCTGTGGTTAAAGTTAACGCCAATATTCGTTATGCATCAAATAGCGCGTCTCAAGCTAGGTTTATTCAACTATGTAAACAGGCCGATGTGCCGTATCAAACCTATTCACATAGAACCGACTTAGGTTGCGGCAGCACCATTGGCCCAATCACATCAGCTCAACTGGGCATAAACACCGTTGATGTAGGTTGCCCGATGTGGGCGATGCACAGTATTCGCGAAAGTGCCGGTGTTCAAGACCACGGGTATATGACGCGTGTATTCAGTCAATTCTTTAGCTAAACAACCATGAAATTTAAATTTACTTTACTTATTTTCGCGGCAGCTGCCATTGCTCTGTTTTTTTCCCGCAGCGAGAACTTTGTGCCAAGAACTGCGTTAGATATTTACCACCACTATATTGACGCAACCGAAGCACAGGCCATTCCGGGTTTAACGCCTGAAGCAGCCGTGGAAATACAAAAACGTGTGGTCTACGCGCTGTCTGAAAACTGGGGGGGCATCGCTGGTTACAAGGCGGCTCTTACCAACCCTGACATCCAACATAAATTAGGCATTAAACAGCCCTTATTGGGTATTTTTTTGAATACAATGCTAAAAGAAAGCGGCGCGGTTATCTCTATTAAATCAGCAACACACCCTTTTGCAGAAGCTGACCTGCTGGTTCGCGTTAAAGATTCATCGATAAACGATGCTAAAACAGATGAAGAACTATTAGCCGCTATTGACCAAGTCATTCCCTTCATTGAAATACCAGACCGCCTATTTTCTACCGAGAAACCATTAACTGCCGATATGCTAACGGCCATTAATACCGGCACACGATATGGTGTAATGGGGCGGCCTATTCCCATGGAAGACGTTAAAAATCTTAATCTTTGCCAAGTTGGGATTGTTTACGACGACCATAGCCATTTAACGACCGGCCAGTGCAGCGCCTTAATGGGCAAGCCTGTAAACGTCATTCGTTGGTTACGCGATACGCTTTTAGAGCGTAATTACCCTCTAAAAGCGGGAACATTTTTATCCCTTGGCAGTTTGACTGTCCCCATCCCTGTGAAAAAAGGACGACTAACAGCAGTTTATACGGGTTTAAATACACAGTCCCACGTTACGGTTTCCGTCACGTTCAAATAACCTTAACCACAAAATGGTAAGAGTTGGCATATTGCCTACTCGGTTACTTATACATTAACCCGTATGTGAGGCTACTTTATTACGCCCACCACTCTTCGCGTCGTAAAGCGCTGTGTCGGCCCACTCTATCAACTCATTGCTGGCTTGTTGCTGCACAGGCACAATACTTGCCGCACCCACACTAACGGTGACTCTACCTGTCTCGCTATTTCCTTCGTGTTCATAATTAAGCGCGTATACCGCAGAACGAATACGATCCGCAATGGTTATGGCACTCTCAATATTCTCACCTGGCAAAATAACTGTAAATTCTTCTCCACCATAGCGTGCCACCAAATCAGACGGCCGCTTCACCTCTTGCGAGATGGTGCGAGCAACTTTTTTAAGACAATCGTCACCAGCCTGGTGGCCATAGATGTCATTAAACGGTTTAAAGAAATCAATGTCTATAAACAACAGCGCCAGCGGCGTTTGTTGGCGTTGCGCAAAACCCCAATCCGTTTTCAACCTATCATCAAAAGCCCGACGGTTAGCCAGTTCGGTTAAACCATCCACTTGAGCCATCTTTTCTAGCTCATCTTGGGCCAGCCTTTGTTCCGTTAAATCACGCAACGTTTCAACGACCGCAATCATCTTGCCTTTTTCGTTAAAAATAGGCCCCGCATCAATTGATAAATAAAATTGCCCTGAAATGGCCGGCACCTCACACCATGATTCTACGCTGACATGCTGCTCATGATCTTCGCTATCAATTCGAACATCATAAAGCCCTTTGATTTCGTCTAGCTTATCCTTAAGCACCAAGTCAGCCAAACAGTCTCTGGGTTCAGAGTAAAAAGCTTGCCAATGGTCGCGCGTACCCACCAACTTTTTTGCACTAACGCCCGTTAATTGCACGCAGGCTTTGTTCCAAATTAACACCTTGCCATCCGCATCTAACACAAACGTTGGCACAATCAAGTTGCGTAACAACCGTACCGCAAACTGTTGGCCATTCGAAAATTCATTCTCGCTTAAAGGTTTTTTTTGTTCTTTTGTCATTATTCGTCCGTGTATTACGTTATCCCACCTTTAGAAAACAGAAGCGCTGTTATCATAAAATCCTTCAAAATATTTACAGGCTTTTACTTCAGCACCAATCTCAATCGTAGCATAACTCAATTTCGCCATAGCAGCCTGCTTATCAGGTACAGTTTGCTGCTGCACCTGAGACTTGTGCGTACGTTTCACATAAACTGCTTAAAGATGACAGCATCATGTTCTTCATTTCTACAGGAACACCTTCAGATGCCATGCTGTCAATCACACATTGTTTTTACTTCTCATACAATGCAGATGCAGCTACCTCCATATTTAAAGCACCACTACCTGCGATAGCAAACGACGTGGCGAAGGTGACTGAAAATAATAGTATTCCTTTTAAATAGCGCTCATAACGTTCTCACAACAATCCATATTGTTAATATATCATCGTGCAAGGATAACCATTAATTATTAATGCGCCTCCCAAGCATTCTTTTTAATGTACCGTCTTTATCCATAAAGTGGTGTTTTAATGCGCCGGCAAGGTGCAACAATATAGCGACAAAAATAACTTTTCCTGCTATTTCATGCGTTTCGTGTGCAGTACCAGCTAAAGGTCCGTTAATCGGAATCATTTTTCCGGCTTCCTCTGGATTCGGTGTGGCGGCTAATAGCTCCCAACCAAAAATTGACAAGCCATAACCGCCCAAGCTAGACATTAGCATGCCGGATATTGGCAACACAACCGTTGCGATAATCAGCGCCCAATGAACAACTTTAGATAAGGTATGCTCCCAAGATTTATATTGACTTGCCGCTTCAGGCCAACCTTGTTTAACACGCCAGAGCACACGCAATACAATAACGACAAAAATCAACATACCGATTGATTTATGAATAGGGTAAAGCTCATGAACCTCATAGTCCGTCATATACACCCCAATGGTGATCATCACGATAATTGTTAATGCAACAACCCAATGCAGTGCCACCGTTACACAAGACAGTTTTTCTTTTGTATCACCCATGTCAGCCTCTATCTGTTTACTAAATTAGCAGCAAATGATATATGATATTTTCAGCTAAATAAAGATATTTAAATCTCATGACTAAGCGCCCATTTCCAACATTTTATATCCCCCACGGCGCTGGGCCTTGTTTTTTTATGGACTGGACAATTGGCCCAGCCGATACTTGGGATAAAACTGCAGCATGGTTAGAGAATCTACCCAAAATGTTGCCACAAAAGCCTGATGCCATAGTCATTTTTTCTGCCCATTGGGAGGCCGATGTTGTGCAAATCAACAGCCATCCAAATCCAAGCTTGATCTTCGACTATTACGGCTTTCCTGAACACACTTACGAGCTCACTTACCCTGCTCCAGGCTCTCCCGTACTGGCTAAAAGAATCCAGTCTTTGTTTACTACCGCTAATATTAGCAGTGAGCTAGACCCACAACACGGCTTTGATCACGGCATGTTTATACCCTTAAAAGTCATGTTTCCTGACGCTGATATTCCGGTTGTTCAAGTATCTTTACACACCAGCCTTAACCCTGCATTTCACCAACAAATGGGGGCCGCTCTGCAATCGTTAAGGGATGACAACATTCTTATTCTCGGTAGTGGCATCAGCTTCCATAATATGCAGATATTGATGCGTGGAGAAGACCCCGACGACCACTCTATACACTTTAATAACTGGCTGACGCAGGCCTGTACTGCGAGTCCCGCAACAAGAAAAATAATGTTGTCAAACTGGCGAGTAGCACCATCAGCATCCATTTGTCATCCTCGTGAAGAGCACCTTATTCCGCTGATGGTGGCGGGAGGTGCAGCGACTACCATTACCGGTACAAACGTATTCACAGATAATGTGATGGGTGTTAATGTATCAGCCTATCAATTTGGTTAACAACAGGGAGAAACCATGAGTAAATTACTATACA
>NVSW01000076.1 GCA_002401365.1 Piscirickettsiaceae bacterium
AAACCCGCCCGCTACTGGATAGCCACCGCTGATGGCCGATGCAATATTAGCGGCGCCAATACCAACGAGTTCTTTATTGGAGTCTATTTTTTGGCGTTTTTGACTGGCCATTGATTTTGCAATTGAAACACTTTCAAAATAACCAATAAGAGCGATTAAGAAAGCATTAGGGGCGAGAGATCTGATTAAATCCAACTCAATGTTGGGCAATAAAAATGTTGGTAAACCAGGGGGGATTTCACCGATAATCGATACGCCATGAAGTGAGCTTAAGCCAAATTTATAGACGATAACGGTGCTGATGCTAACGACCGCTAGCGGGCCAGCTTTTGTAATGAACTGGATAACATGTGGGCTTGAATTTAAGTTTTTTAATAGCCGAACCAAAGGTTCTTTAAACCACCACAAGACAATAACACTGCTCAGTCCTAGCGCTGACGTATAGAGATTACTATTGGATAGTTGTGAAAAAAATAAATATAACGTTTCGTAAGGGGGTAAGCCACGAGGTATATCTAGGCCAAAAATATGCTTTAATTGGCTTAATGCGATAATGATCGCGGAGGCACTAACAAAGCCTGATATGACGGGGTGGCTAAGGAAGTTGATAATAGCGCCAAGTCGTGCTAACCGCATCGCTAATAGAATAATGCCAACCATTAGCGCAAGCGTATGGGAGGTGCTAATCATGGCGTCCACGTTGTTGATTTCGAGCTCGATGAGCGTGGCTCCTGTCATTAATGACATAAGCCCAACAGGGCCAACGGCAAGTGTTCGACTGCTGCCGAATATTGCATAAAGAATGAGTGGTAAAACAGACGAGTACAGGGCGACTTGTGGGGGTAGCCCCGCTAATAAACCATAAGCCATTGATTGAGGTACTAAAACCACAGCGACAATAATGCCGGCCATCAGATCGCCGGAAAACTCGGTTTTTTTATAATTTTTTATCCAGCTAGGAATCAACATTTAATGATTTGAGTGGTTAGTGTAAAGCAAGCTAATTATAGGCATAAATAGTAAGAGTTATTAATATATCAAAGTAGAATAAATATATAAACAAATAATTCAGAAGCTTGGTTGAAAGCTATGGCTAGCTAGAGGTTATGCTATTTAAAATGTTGCATGGCAGCAACAAAAAACATATAAATCAGTGGTTTATGTAAATAACTGTTGCATATATGCAAAAAATTGTTAATATGGCACCTACAAGAAGGAGGGGGCTGCAGTCTTTACAGAGGTAATAAACTGCGTTTCAAAAAAATAATAAAAATAATAAAAAACTTAAGGGGCCATTGGCTCCTTTTTTTGTTTATTTTTAGCGTATCAAAATTCTATTGCGCGGTGTTATGGGGTTTAATACGCTGTGATGTTAGATCGTAATTTTTCGGATGCCACGTTCACTGGCAAGTAATGCTACGTCGGCCGAACGGTCGGCAAATAGCCCAACTGTTACTACGCCAATAAGATTATTTAGTGACTGTTCGAGCTTTATGGGCTCTAAAATATCAAGCCGGTGTACGTCTAAAATAATATTACCGTTATCGGTAATAAAGTCCTCACGCCATTCGGGGTGCCCGCCAAGCTTGATAATCTCCCGAGCAACATAGCTGCGGGCCATTGGGATTACTTCAATCGGTAGAGGAAAAGTGCCAAGGCACCTAACTAATTTACTTTCATCGGCAATGCAAACAAACTGTTTACTCGCAGCGGCAATAATTTTTTCACGCGTTAGCGCGCCGCCTCCGCCTTTAATAAGTTGTAAGTTAGAATTTAACTCGTCTGCACCATCAACATAAACATCTAGCGAGCCAACACTGTTTAAATCAAGTACGGGTATGCCCAGTGCCTTAAGTTTTTCGGTGCTCGCGTCAGAACTGGAGACGGCGCCCTCAAAATGGTGCTTTATGGGTTCAAGCAAATCAATAAAGTAATTTACAGTGGAGCCGGTGCCGACACCAATAATGTCGATGTTTTGTACGTATTCAATGGCTGCGGCCGCGGCTTTTCTTTTTAGACTATTTTGCATAATGGTGGGCGTATATTTAAAGTAAGAGAACATTCTATCGTATCCACATAGTGTATGGACGGTTGCAAGGTTATCATTTTGACGTTTGGCTAAATGCTAAGGCTGCCGTAACATATTTATCGCACGCTTAGAAAAACAGCTGATTTTATGTTCAGTGATAACCGCATCTAAAGGGATGTCCCACGGTTGAGTAGTAATGCTTGAAACTTCTTGCATGTTGTAAGCTATGCCGATTAATAAGGGGCTTTTTTTGCATGAAGGGATCGCTGAAAAGCTCAATGTTCGATCATAATAGCCGCCGCCCATGCCGAGTCTGTTGCCTTGCTGATCAAAACCAAGCAAGGGTAAAAGTATTGCTGATAAAAAACGACAGCTTATCGTGTTTTTTGAAATGGGCTCTTCGATATTAAATTGGTTATACCTGATGCCATCACCCCACGTGTAGCGTGAGAAATAAAGAGACTGATTTTTCGTTAGAACCGGTAGGTAATGGCGAACGCCTTGTCGTGAACAGGTATTAATAAAGGCATTAACGCATGGCTCACCATTATGAGCCATGTAACTCGCAATATTTGGCCGTCGTAATAAAACCCCGGACCTTATGATATTTTGATTAATTAGGCTGTCGAGTCGTTGCCGTGTTGTTTCAGGTAGTTGTAACCTAGATTGGCGTAATGATCGTCTGAGATTTGATAATGTATTGGGAGGCATTAGATTTATGATGCCAGATAAAGGTGTTCCCCGCAAACGCCGTAGTTAATGTGCCTACCTTGAACCAAGCGGTTCAAGTGGGAACTAAGATATTGTGTTGGGTTTCTCTACTGAAAGAGCATACACGCCTACAATATAACTTGTTTTCCCTGATATTTAAATAGGCTCAAGGTTTTTGTCACTTAGCTGCAAACGCAGCAGGGAACGTTTACAGTGTAGACCTTAAATTATTAGCTGTCAGCTAGTTTTAAAAGTAAGTAGGAATAAATATAGATTCGGATGATCTAAAGTACTATTGACTAAAAGCGTTTATAGCGAAATCAAGTTTGTTCTGTAAAGCATTTATTTTTTCGCTAATGTCGAGCGTTGCTCTGTTTTTATTGTTGTCTTCGCTCAACAAGTCATGAGTGATGTTTAATCCCGCCATAACAGCAATGCGATCCAGCCCAACTATACGCCCCGACTGTCTAATGTCATCCATTTTCTGGTCTAAATACCTTGCTGAGTTTTCTAGCATAGGCCGATCTTGTTCAGTGCAACTTACACGATATTCTTTGTCCAGTATGGTTACAGTGACAGAGTCTGAGCTTGCCATTTAAATCTCCATAACCTTGAGGCGGGAGATCATGGCCTCAACACGTGATTTAGCCTTTTCGGTTTTATCCATCAAGGTACTGCGTTGCTGCATAAGATCAGCCTGTTGGTTTTTAAGCTGTTTGTTTTCATCGTGTAAGCGCTGACATACCTGTACCAGCGTATCAATTCGCTGTTCAAGGTTTTGTAGTGCTAATTCTGGATTATGTTCATTGCTCACGTGGTAAATGGTAGGTGCGAATTGCTTTCAGGTCAACAGTAGACTTGATTAAAAATGAGTTTTTGTGAGCTTTGTTTTGGTGTGGGGGCAAGCAGTGATAGCATATGCACATAATTAAGGTAACTATTACGGAGTGAAGGTGGAACGTTTAGGTGATTATGACAATATGACTCTAATTTTAGAGTCGCATGATGCGTATATGGGCGCAGCTGAAACACATGGCTTGGCGGCTGGCATGCTGTGTGTGAACTTTGATGCAAAATTTGATCGTTGGGTTGTGGCTATATTTGAAACAGATGAACAGCTTGAGTCGTTGACGGACAGCGAAAAGAACGACCTCATTGCGCTGTTTGATGGCACGGCTGAGTTATTAAAAAGTGATGAGTTTATTTTTGACTTGTTTGTGCCCGGCGGTAACGAAATTATGTCGACACGTGCCACGGCATTAAGTGAATGGTGCCAAGGTTTTATGTATGGAGTGGCCTACATGGGGATTAATGACGATACAGACTGGGGTGAGGAAGGTAAAGGAATCTTGAGAGACTTTCTTGAGCTATCAAGAATTGATGCAGACAGTACTGAGGAAACGGATGAGAAATCTTATATGGAGCTTCACGAGTATGTCAGGGCAGCGGTGCAAATGATGCTGACTGAATTGCAAACGGTAAAGCAAAACGCTAACGGCGAACCGACGTTACATTAGTATTGATATGACTCAACAACAGCTTAATATCAAAGAGTTCCTAAAAAGGCGTAAACACTTTATTCGCATGTTGGGTAAGGAAAATATTGCGGTTTTACCGGGGGCATCTGTATTGCTTAGAAATAGGGATGTGGAATTTTCATTTCGTCAAGACAGTGATTTCTTCTATTTAACCGGTTTTGATGAGCCAGATTCAGTTGCTGTTTTTATTCCGGGGCGCCCACAAGGCGAGTATATTTTGTTTTGCCAAGAGTCGGATGAAAAAACAGCCTTATGGGTAGGTGCGAACGCGGGTATTGATGATGCGAAAGCGGTATATGGTGCAGACGATGCGTTCCCTATCGACGATATTGATGATATTTTGCCCGGCTTGATGGAAAATAAAAATAAACTGTATTTTCCGATGGGTCTTAATCCTAGTTTTGATCAACAGTTAATGGACTGGTCACAACAAGTTCGTAGCCGTGCTAGAACGGGCGTTAGTGCACCAGCTGAGTTTATTTCGACGGATCACTTGTTGCATGAAATGCGTTTAATAAAGTCAGCACAAGAAATTAAACAAATGAAAAAAGCAGCTAAAATTTCAGTTGTTGCACACACCAAGGCTATGCAAGTATGTCATCCGGGGATGTTTGAGTACCAGGTTGATGCAACCATTAAACACCATTTTATAAATAACGGTGCACAGCAAGAGGCTTATCCGGCAATTGTTGGAGGCGGGGTAAATGGTTGTGTTCTGCATTACACAAAAAATAATGCCAAGTTAAATGATGGCGATCTTCTATTGATAGACGCGGGTTGTGAATGGCAGAAATATGCATCTGATATTACCCGTACATTCCCCGTTAATGGCGTGTTTAGTAAAGAACAAAAGGCGCTATATCAATTGGTTTTGGATGCCCAATATGCGGCTATTGCACACGTTCAGCCAGGTAATCATTGGAATGAGCCGCATGATGCAGCGGTTAAAGTGCTGACTAAAGGGCTAGTTAAATTAGGTTTGTTAAAAGGACGTGTGCCAACACTGATTAAAAATGAAGCGTATAAACCATACTACATGCACCGAACGGGTCATTGGCTAGGTATGGATGTACACGACGTTGGCGATTATAAAATAGACAAGCAGTGGCGCTTGCTAGAACCTGGCATGGTGCTCACCGTAGAACCGGGCTTGTATATTCAACCCAATGCTAAAGAGGTAGATAAGAAATGGCGCGGTATTGGTATTCGTATTGAAGATGATGTGTTGGTGACCAAAAAAGGCCACGAAGTACTAACATCAGCAGCACCCAAAGAAGTAAAAGATATCGAAGCCTTGATGGAGAAATCGCGTGTCGCATGACTATGACGTCATCATTATCGGTGGCGGCATGGTTGGCGGTAGTCTGGCTTTAGCCTTAAGCCGGTCGGCACTTCGCGTTGCTATTGTAGAAGCAAAACACGTTGCTGAAAAAAAATCAGATAGTGCGGGCAAACGGGCGATTGCTCTCTCTTGGGGCAGCCGTTGTTTGCTAGAGCAATTGAATGTTTGGCAGCAACTGAACGATGTAGCGATGCCGATAAGGCATATCCACGTGTCAGACAGGGGTCACTTTGGGAAAACGCGCTTGTCTGCAAAAGCCCAACAGGTGGATGCATTAGGATATGTGGTGGAAGCGTCACAAATAGAAATGGTAGTGACTGACTGTATTGCGTCAGCAGATATTGACATGTTGTGCCCAGCAATGTTAACCGATTACGTCACCAGTCAACATGGCGTAGACGTGACAATTGAGCTAAATGGCAAGGCTAAAACCTTGTCTTGCAAAGTATTGGTGGGTTCCGATGGTGGTTTGTCTAAGGTCCGGCAGTTGGGCAGCTTTGAGCTAAAAGAATACGCCTATGATCAGCAAGCGATTACCGCTTTAATTAAGGTGGAATCAGACGTGCAAGACGTTGCCTACGAGCGCTTTACATCCGAAGGCCCCATCGCAATGTTACCGCATTTTGATGGTTTGTACTCCCTTGTGTGGACAATGCCTTCAGCGCTCGCGCAGACAGTGATGGGCTTATCAGAAGACGAATTTTTGAATAGGCTGCAATTGCGTTTTGGTCAATGGTTAGGTGGGCTAGAGTTGTCGGGTAGTCGCCAAACCTTCCCGCTAAGCTTGTCTTATGTAGCAGATAATATAGCTGAACGTGTGGTGCTAATTGGTAACGCTGCGCACCAGCTGCACCCAGTGGCGGGGCAAGGTTTTAACCTTGGATTGCGCGACGCAGCGATGTTGGCAGATGTGTTCATGTCGCAGCAGCAAGATGTAGGCGCGAACGCTGTGCTCGACACCTATGCGCAACGCCGCAAAACAGACCAGTCGTTGATTACGGGGTTTACCGATAACATCATAAAACTTTTTTCAACCGACAATACATTATTTAGCGTTGTGCGCAATAGTGGTTTGTTAATGTTAGATAAAGTACCGGTGTTAAAGAATCAATTTGCACGTCAATCAATGGGGCTTGGTTCACGCCTAGCAAGGTTGGGGCACTAAAGGATGGCTAAAACGTATCAAGTGGTAATAGTTGGTGGCGGCATGGTCGGTGCTACAGCAGCGTGTTTATTAGCCGAAAAGGGTGTATCTGTTGCGTTAATTGATGCAGGAGAGCCAATGGCAGATTGGCCAAGTGACACATATGATTTGCGGGTTTCTGCTTTGACCCTACTGTCTATTAACCTATTTAAATCGCTCGGTATATGGTCTGACATTGTTCAGTTGGGTGAGCAAGCGGTACAAAAAATGTTTGTTTGGGACCATTTTGGTAGTGGCGAGTTGGATATAGACTCGGCTGATGCGGGCGAGGCCAAAATGGGCAGCGTAGTTGAAAACCGTATTACTGTATCGGCTATATGGAAGAAGCTCGAAACGCTAGATTGTTGTGACCTGTTTACGGCATCCGAACTAGAAGGCTTCAACACGGATGAAGAAGGTGTCAATATTGAATTGTCTGGCGGTGAGATAATACGTGCGTCATTGCTTGTTGGTGCTGATGGTTCTAATTCAAAAATAAGGCGCCTTAGCGGTATTGATGATTATGGTTGGGAATATCAGCAAAAAGCATTGGTGGCGACGGTTAAACCAGAGAAGTCACATCAAAATACAGCTTGGCAGCGCTTTTTGCCTGAAGGGCCGTTAGCGCTATTGCCACTACGTGATGATTTGATATCTATTGTTTGGACATCAAATACAGAAACAACGGACGCTAACTTACAACTCTCAGAGGGTGATTTTTGTAACGCCTTGGCGGATGCGTCGGAGTACCAACTAGGCAGCTTTGAATTAATTGGAGAGCGAGGCGCATTTCCCCTAAAACTCCAGTTTTCATCAGAGTATTGTCAAGACCGTATGGTGTTGATAGGTGATGCCATTCATACCATTCACCCGCTAGCGGGGCAAGGCGCGAATCTAGGGTTAAAAGATGCCGTCACCTTGGCAGACGTTGTGCTTAATGCGGATCAAGCGAATAGAGATATTGCAAGTCAGCAAGTGCTACGCCGATATGAGCGTCAGCGCAAAGGCGACAACCTGTTGATGATGGGTATGATGGACGGTTTTAAACGCTTATTCGGCGCGGATGAAGCGCTGGTTCAATTAGCGCGTAGTTCAGGCATGGGGTTAATCAACCAATCGACTTTTCTAAAAAACCAAATCTGTAAATACGCGATGGGTATTTAACGTTAGTCTTTAAGCAAGCTAGAAAGAGCTTGAGCGTGCTCAGCAGTGGTTCTGCCAATAGCTGTTAAATAGCCACCGTCCTGCTGATCAATTAAACCTTTATTAAACAGCCTCTCTGCTGCACTGCTAACATTCGCACCGGCATCCTGATGTATTTTTATACCTTGTTGAGTATTGGATAAGTCGAATTGTAAAAGAACGTTCAATTCTTCAAAGAGTTCTTGGTTTAACTTCATGCGAATACCTCTATATTGTGTCAACTTAGCATAACGTTAAAGATGTCTTGGTGCAATTTGCTTGATCATTATTTGCTGGAGAAGGGCTGCAACCTAGTATTTTGGTAATGTTGAGCAATCGCCAATTGAATTAACGGGTAGCGGCCTTTTAATTTCGTTGGAGCTATTTGTTAGGCGCTTTTTCGGTTTCCCCTTTCTTATTCGTTAGCATCATTAAATTATTTGGTGGATTAACGTTCAATTTTATATCATTAAGTATTCGACCCGACTCCATAGAGGCTAGCTAAACAATAGAAAAAATATTGTGTTACACGTACAATGGCATACTAATTTAACCCTTTTGGGAGAGCTCGGTTTTGTACCGACGCCGAAGGCGCAATCCGTCCGGAATCGCTCAGGCAAATGGACCATAAGGGAGGCTGTTCAGCTGTGTTGAACCGCCAGTTAGCTCTGGAGAGCGGTTTAATTTTATTGAGTTAAACTCACCGAAGAGGAAAGAGGGCGTCACACCCTTAAACTTTCAGGTTTTGGACAGAGGGGCGGCATGTGGTTTTCGCGTGCCGCCCCTTTTTTTATTTGAGAATGGCTATATGACCAAAAAAACAATATTAAATGTTGCTCACCGTGAACTTGGCGCTCGCATGGTGGACTTTGGTGGCTGGGATATGCCTGTCAATTATGGCTCACAGATTGATGAACACCACGACGTGAGAACCGGTGTCGGCATGTTTGATGTGTCGCATATGACAGTGGTGGATGTGAACGGTGCGCAAGCAAAAGCGTACTTGCAATATTTACTGGCAAACGATGTCGCCAAGCTAACGCGCCAAGGTAAGGCTTTATACAGCTGTATGCTGAATGAAGCAGCGGGTATTATTGATGACCTTATTGTGTATTTTTTGGATGAGAAGAATTACCGTTTGGTGGTGAATGCCTCAACCCGTGATAAAGATATAGCGTGGTTAGAAAAACAGGCAGAAAGTTTTGATGTGGAGATTAACGAAAAACCAACGTTGGCGATGATTGCCGTGCAAGGGCCAAAGGCACGCCAAAAAGTATGCCCTTTGTTGCCAGAGCGTTTGGGTTTATCGGCGGCAGAAATTAAACCCTTTAGTGCGTGTTGGTATGGCGAATGGTTTGTTGGGCGAACGGGTTATACCGGTGAAGACGGTTTTGAAATTATGTTGCCAGACGACAAAGCGGTCGGCTTTTGGAAGCAGTTGCTTGAAGTGGGCGTTAAACCTTGCGGTTTGGGTGCGCGTGATACGTTAAGGCTAGAAGCAGGGATGAACTTATACGGCCAAGATATGGATGAAACGAAGCATCCGTTGGAGTCTGGCTTGGCGTGGACGATTGCATGGGAGCCATCAGAGCGTGATTTTATCGGTAAGTCATCGTTACAAAAAATTAAACAACAAACAACAAATCAAAAATTTGTTGGCTTGTTGCTGGAAGACAAAGGCGTGTTGCGCGGCCATCAAACGGTGGTGCTGAATGACGGTTCAACGGGTGAAATTACCAGCGGTGGTTATTCACCCACAATGGAACGTTCCATTGCACTGGCACGTGTGCCTGCAAATATTGGCGAAACCTGTAAAATCGACATTCGTGGAAAATTAAAACATGCACGGGTGGTTAAGCCGTGTTTTGTGCGTCAAGGCGCAGTACAAATTGAACTCTAAGAAAAGGAAAAACCATGTCAAATACACCTAATGATAGAAAGTACGCTGACTCACATGAGTGGGCTTTATTAGAAGCCGACGGCAATGTACGCGTTGGTATCTCTGACCACGCTCAAAAGCTACTAGGTGATTTAGTGTTTGTTGAATTGCCAGAAGTTGGCGCTAACGTTGATAAAGGCGACGAATGCAGCGTTGTTGAATCTGTTAAGGCGGCATCAGACATTTACAGCCCAGTGTCAGGTGAAATTATTGCGGTGAACGAAGCGCTTGAAGACGGACCAGAGGCGATTAACGATTCTGCCTATGAGGACGGCTGGATATTTCTTATTAAGCCGACGGATAGCAGTGAATTAAATGATTTATTAGACGCCCAAGGGTACCAAAACCTGACGGAAGACGAGTAGAAAAAATATGCCTTTTATACCCCATTCGGAACACGATGTTTCTAAAATGCTTGCCACTATTGGCGTAGACAGCATTGATGATTTGTTTGATGAAATTCCAGACAACTTGCGTTGTGGTGAGCTGGATAAAATTCCACCAGGCATGAATGAAATGGAGGTGACGCGCTTATTACACGAACGCGCAGCGCAGGACGGCTTGCCACTGTGTTTTTTAGGTGCGGGTGCGTATGAGCATCATATTCCCGCCGCTGTTTGGGAAATAACCACCCGTGGCGAATTTTACAGCGCGTATACGCCGTACCAAGCAGAAGCGTCGCAAGGTACTTTGCAGTTGTTGTATGAATATCAAACGATGATGGCAAGCTTGATGGCTATGGATATATCCAATGCGTCGCTATACGATGGCGCATCAGCCTTGGCTGAAGCAGTATTAATGGCGGTTCGGGCGAATAAAAAATCCAAATCTCGCAAAATTTTAATGCCGTTGAGCATAAACCCGGTTTACCGTTCGGTAACACAGGCGATTGTAAAAAATCAGGACATTGAATTGGTTGATGTGCCATTTGATGCTGCAACGGGGCAAACAGATTTAACGGCACTGGAACAATTCACGGGTGAAGATTTTGCC
>NVSW01000077.1 GCA_002401365.1 Piscirickettsiaceae bacterium
TGAATCGTATCGTCATCACTTGCGGCAACGTACAACAGGCTCTGGTCTTTGCTGAACGCAATGCCACGAGGGCGCTGACCAAGCGGCACAGTTTTTAGTAATTTGCCTGTTACGCCATCGACAACGGCTAGGGCATTATCTTTTTCTAGGGTAATGAATAAGGTATCAGCCACAATTAACGGTGAGCAAACAATTAAAAATAACGCTAAATACAATTTATTCATGAGTTAAAAGCGACAATTAGATTCAGGGCTATCATACCCTAGCGTGTCTAAATAAGTACGCGGATGTAAAAATTCTTTATGCGGCATCACGGATACAATAGAACGCGCTGTTGCTAGTAAAACTGGCTGCCTCAACTGTTGGTTCCAGCCTCTGAACGTTAACTTCACACCCTTGAAACCGGCTAAGCTAAAGTCCTCACTGAGGATAAATTCTTTTATGGCGGCTAAGCTCTCGTTTTTAGTACGCGTAACAGCTTCCCCTACTACACGGACAGCCAACCAAGCGGCATAATCAACATCATTCATCCAACGACCGGCTTGTTGGTAAAAGCGATTTTGCATTTGCACCGCACCCCATCGTTCGTGTGTTCTATGCCACGCCCTGGGTACCAGCCCCTGGGTACCAATAACAGGGCGAGGAAGCCAAGTGTTCATTGATAAGTATTCACCAAACAAGCCCTTCACGTCGGTAACGACCACTACGTCGTAGTCAGGACCTTGGGTAAACACAGGAATTTCTGCCTGCGCTGTTCTGCGCGCATCATGATCAAAAGTCCATGTTTTTTCTGCCACAATTTTGGCCCCAAAACGTTTTGCCGAACGTTTGATCGCGATTGCAAAATTAATATCAGCCGAATCATTACCTTTGACTAGAAGCCATTTTTTCCAACGTTTTTTTAGCATAAACTGAGCCAGCGCATCTGCTTTCATTGCATCACTAGGAATCATATGAAACGTATTCGCGCTACAACGCTGGTTCCTTAACACATCGTCAGTAGCAGACACATTTAATAGTAAAACGTTATTTGCATTACGCGACTTAGACAGCTTGCTTAATGTTGCTGCCTGCACATGAGTAATAATGTAGTGAAACCCGCCCTCTACTAATGTCTCAAATGCTGCAACAACATCACCACCCACCGGCACTTCAACGTGTTTCAAATTATAGCGATGGCCGGTAAATTGTCCGGTAGTATTGTTATCCTTAACACCTAAAGTTGCACCTTGTATGGCCTCATCTGTTAATACAGGGTCTAAATTAGATAACGCAGCAGGTATGGGCATTTGCTCCGTTAACAATGCTATTTTTACACTAATAGGCACAGCATGTAATTGTGCCGAATACATAATGACCAAACCACAAAATAACGTTAGCGGCAGACTTGTAATTTTCTTTATCATTTTTATAACCACCCTTGTCTTTGTTGACCCGCCATAAACAATATTAAATAAAGTTGACGGCGCTCCACAATAAAATGTGTCGTTATTATAATTCAAAAAACAAGTTTATCGAATTATTGCCGAGAACTACCTTATACTTGACAAAACTCAGGCAAAAAAAGACGACCCATAAAGAGTCGTCAAGAGGAGGAGAACATTATCACGAAGTCGCAAAATCTGGAAGCCAGACTTGCAGTAACAATGTGGTAGTATAGTATATTGCTTTGCAACATCTGTCAATGCTAATTTTATCATTTAATAACATTTAGTTCTTTAATCCATTAATCTTAACTGTACATGAAAATCAAACAACACCAAGAACACCCTAGCTTGCACGTAGTGAAATGCCATCCAGCTGAGACAACACAGCCGCCTATTTTATTTATTCATGGCGCCAACATGGCCGCTTGGTGTTGGAATGAGAAGTTTATGCCTTACTTCGCGGACCTTGGCCACCCAACGTATGCGCTTGATTTACGTGGGCATGGAAAAAGTGGCGGCCAAGAACAACTAGCAATGAACAGTATCGCTGACTATGTAAAGGATATAGAGCGCGTTATCGACCAGCTTGACGAAACACCTATACTAATTGGCCATTCTCTAGGCGGCTTAATTATTCAAAAATATATTGAGAGCAACACCGTGCCGGCATGTGTGCTGATGGCTTCTATTCCTGTTGATGGGCTTATTCCTTCTATTTTTGACCTTGCTCTTAACCCAACTTTATTTATGCAACAAAACCTAAGCCAACTTTTTGGTACTTGGTTCTCACCGCTTGATGTCACTCGAAAGTCCATTTTTTCTGGTGATGTAAGCGATGATGTGGTGATTCGTTACTGCACTGAAATGCAGCCCAGTTCTCCCAAAGCGCTTTTAGATAGTTTGTGGTTAGGCTTACCTAGCAAGCAAAATCCATTTAATATCCCTATGTTGTCATTAGGCGCTGACGAAGACACCTTCTTTAAACCCAGCCAAATTAAAAAAACTGCCAACGCTTATAACGCTGAATACATTAACATGAAAAAAACCAGCCACACTATGATGCTTGACTCACATTGGCAGGAGAGCGCCGGTGAGATTGCAAACTGGTTGAACAAACAATCACTTAGCTAACGTTAGCAAACACGCCGCCTGCCAATTCTTAAGCGGCAGTTCGTGCTTGCTTTATCTTGCTTTTTTCAACAATCGCATGAAGTTCCTTCAGTATTACGGATAACTGTTCGATTTCTATCTCATTTTCAGCCTGAATAACCGAAACCAAATGTAAATAACGGTCTATTTCAGATTGATTTGCAACGGACCATTCATCCAACCTTTTCTGCATCGAAAGCTTCTTATTGGATAACTGCAGTATGGCTGATAATAAGCCACGCATTTCTGCGTGTAAGTCATCACGCAAGGCTGACCTTGCCAATGATTGCCAATAGTTTTTTCTTGGTAATAAGCTAATACAAGCATGCAGCCAATTTAATTTTAATTTATCACTGACCGTAAAATAAACTGATACAACGTCACCATTAGCATGTTCGACGGTACGTTGAACCGCAATAATATCTAGGGCAATAAATTCAAGCTCGAGACAGCTTATTTTTAGTGCTAACTGACTACCAATACCGGCAGATTGAAGCTCAGAAACGGCTTCATCTATACCCTCCTTTTCATCAACAGACATGTGCTTCAATAGCCCTTTGCTAATTGTTTCGATATCACCAGAAAATTCATTGACAATCTCAGCAACAGATACCACATTCGAACGGTTGCTTTGTAACCAGTACATTGTTCTCTCAATAAGTTTGCGCACTTCCATTAGCATGCGCAGTTGCACATCAGGCGACACTTGGTTATCAAGTGCTTCAATATCTTGCCAAATGGAGTTTGTATTAAATATTTCAGCTGAAATTTTATACGCTTTCAGCACCTCACCGACCGTCGCCCCAGTTTCGTCCCTCATGCGAAAAGCAAATGATGGCCCTAAGCGATTAACCATACTATTAACAAGTTGGTTAACAATTATTTCATCTCGTAAGCGATGTTCATCAATAGGTGCGATAAATTTAGTGCTCAAATTAGATGGGAAATAATCCAATACATCTTGTTTAAAACCCGCGTCTTTCATAATATCGGCAGTTGCTAGCAAGTCTTTTAATAACAATTTACTGTAGGCAAATACAACCGCTAACTCTGGCCTGTATAGACCTATTCCTTGAGCCTTACGATCTTCAATCTCTTCATGATTAGGTAAAAACTCAACCTCCCTATCCAAGTTCCCCTCATGACCAAGTAATTCGATTAATCGCGCGTGCACCTCAAGCATCACCGGGGCTTGCTTTTCCACCATGCTAATCGCCTGTGTCTGCAGATAATTATTGCGCAGAACCATCGCACCTACTTCATCCGTCATTTTCGCAAGCAAAACATCTCTTTGCTTGCCCGTCATGTCGCCTTGTTCAACCAGCTTATTAAGTAAAATTTTGATATTCACTTCATGATCTGAACAGTCGACACCTGCTGCGTTATCTATCGCATCTGTATTAATACGGCCAATGGCAGCGTATTCAATTCGCCCTAACTGGGTAAACCCCAAGTTTCCGCCTTCACCCACTACTTTACAACGTAGCTCACTGCCATTAATTCTTAACGCATCATTTGCCCGGTCACCCACTTGGGCATCCGTTTCGGTGCTCGCTTTAACATAGGTGCCAATACCGCCATTCCACAACAAATCAACAGGTGCTTTTAACATCGCTTGGATGAGTTCATTAGGTGTTAGCTTTTTAACCGTCACCGCCAAAATCTTTTGTACCTGCGGCGTTAACGTAATTGACTTTTCTGCTCTGGAATACATGCCACCACCTTTTGAAATTAGTTTCTTTTCATAATCATCCCAAGTTGAACGAGGCAAATTGAATAACCGTTTACGCTCTTTAAAACTCTTTGCGGTATCTGGGTCTGGGTCAAGAAAGATATGCATATGATTAAAGGCACCTAACAGACGAATTTTCTCAGAAAGCAACATACCATTACCGAACACGTCACCACCCATGTCACCAATACCTATTACATCAAAAGGTACCGCTTGTGTATCAACACCCATTTCTCTAAAGTGGCGCTTTACAGACTCCCATGCACCTTTTGCTGTAATCCCCATTTTTTTATGGTCATAACCTACTGAACCACCCGAAGCAAATGCATCACCCAGCCAAAAACCGTAATCAATGGCAATACCATTGGCGATGTCTGAGAACGTCGCAGTACCCTTATCGGCTGCCACAACCAAATAGGGATCATCGTCATCATATCGAATCACATTTTGTGGGGGAATAACCGTCTCCCCTTGTAAATTGTCAGTTATATCTAGCAAAGCACCAATGAAAATACTGTAGCACTCAATCACTTCTTCCATCATTTCATCACGAGAAAGGCCGTCAAGTGAACGTTTTACAATAAATCCGCCCTTCGCTCCCGTAGGTACAATCACCGCATTTTTGGACATTTGAGCCTTCATTAGCCCTAAAACTTCCGTTCTAAAATCTTCTTTCCGGTCTGACCAACGCAGTCCGCCTCTAGCCACAGGACCACCTCTTAAGTGCACCCCTTCTATTCGAGGAGAATAGACAAAAATTTCGAATTTAGGTTTAGGTGATGGTAAGTCTGTAATATTTTCAGGGTCTAATTTAAAAGCCACATAAGGCACACCTTTCGCATCACAACTTTGTTGATAGTAGCTAGTGCGAATTGTCGATTGAATTAAATTTAAAAACCGTCTCAGAATCCTATCTTCATCCAGTGATACAACTTGTTCTATAGCAGCGACAATGGTGGCTTCTTGTTGTTCTAGCTTTTTAGCTCGGCCCTCAACACTTGGCGCAAATTTTAACTCGAACAGCTGTACCAACTCACTCGCAATAACTGCATTATTAGCCAGTGTTTGTTCAACATAAGCTTGGCTGAATGTTGCACCTGTTTGACGCAAATATAAATAATACGCCCGCAATAACATGATCTTTTTCCAATCCAAGTCAGCTTTTATAACCAATTGATTGAAACCATCATTTTCAACTTTTCCGTCCCATACTTTTTCAAAAACAACTTGAAAATTTTCCTTTATTTTTTCAATATCAGGCAGTTCTGCAGCATAAATCAAACCAAAATCATGCACCCAGTAACACGCGTCTATGCTCGCATCAGTAATTTCAAATGGGTGTTCATCAAATACGGTCACTCCCATATTTTCAAGCACAGGTAGTGTTTGTGATAACGGCGCGGGAGCCCATTGATTAATCAGCTTAAATTGTAAGCCTTTGC
Organism: Piscirickettsiaceae bacterium; assembly: GCA_002401365.1. Taxonomy (GTDB): domain Bacteria; phylum Pseudomonadota; class Gammaproteobacteria; order Methylococcales; family Cycloclasticaceae; genus Cycloclasticus. The sequence continues at coordinate 5,751 of NVSW01000077.1, forward strand.
CGTGTGACTCAAGCGGTTGATACAATGACACGTCTATACTTTTAACCGAATCATTAACTAGCCTTTCAATCTTTAATATGTCAGAAACACCGTACCTTGCCGGATATTTCTCTTTGTATGCTGCGGTAAAACCACCTGAATAACGGCTATATAGCCCCTTACCAACCACCTCACCAGACCGTAAAACAAGGGCCGAGAGCAAATCATCATCCCAGTTTCTCAGGATATCAATAATCTCATTCTCCATCTCCTCAACATCAAGCTCCCCACTCCAATTACTGGAAACATGAATTGTAAAATGAATACGAGCAAGAATTGACTCACTAAATTGAACATTAAAATCAATGTTATTCGTATAAAGTTTTTTGCATAAAACACGTTCCATCTTCTTCCGGACAGAGGTGTTATATCTATCTCTAGGCACATAAACCAGCATTGAAACAAACTGGCCATAAGTATCTGATCTAGCAAAAACCCTAATGCGCTGACGTTCTCTTAACTGTAAAACACCTAAGGCTAAGTGCAACAATTGCTCATCATTAGAATGAAACAGTTCATCTCTCGGTAAACCTGCCAATACATTCATGAGTGATTTCCCACTATGGCTATTCACTTTGAATGTGGAATTGGAAAAAACTTTTTGTACCTTTTTACGTAGCATTGGCACCTGTTCTACAGGCGTATGATATGCGGTTGACGTGTATAAACCTAAAAAACGAAACTCACCTATTACCTGCCCTTTACTATTAAATTTTTTGACCCCGATATAATCCATATATGCAGGGCGATGTATAATAGATTTTGTTGTCGCCTTGGTTACTATCAACGGGCATGGCTCGCTCATAAATGCACACGTTTCGTTTGAAATAGGCACCGACCCAATATCAGGTATCGTCGCCAGATCATCTCTTAAAATACCTAAACCAGAGCCTTTTATAATTTTAAACGCGTCCGTTTTTTTAGCTTTAACTAACTCATATTCGCGACAACCAAGGAACAGAAAATTATCTTTTTCCAACCAACCTAAGAATGCTATGGTTTCTTCAACATTTTGTTTTTTATCGGTTGGTGGGGTACTCTTTAGTGTGGCTACAGCCGTGTGTAATTTCTTAATGCATTGTTCCCAATCTGTTACGGCTGCTATATTATTTGCAAGAACTTTAGTGACCGTATCTTGCAGCTTTTCAAGGGCATTGGTTTGTTGACGATCGACTTCTAAGCGAACAAACGACTCATCAATAGACTTATTTTTACTATTGAGCGCTATTAAACCCCCAGCTTTATCTCTACTTACCTGTATAACAGGATGTACAACCAAGTGGCAGGTTAGGCCGGCTTCATTTAAGTTCATTGTTAGCGAATTAACCAAGAAAGGCACATCGGCCGTAACCACTTCTATAACCGTGTACGTAGACTGCCAACCGTGTGTTTCAAAATTTGGATTATAGACGTTGACCTTTGAACTCTCATTAGCCCTTAACTGTGCTAAATTCCAGTGCGCGACTGCCGCGCCATACAGGTCTTCTAAGTCTCTATCAGAAATATCTTCCCAAGCCACATCCTGATAGTACTCTTGAATAAAAATGCTTATTATCGGCGCTTCTTTCTTATCAAACCGATCTCCAATAATTTTTTTTAGGTGTTTAAAAAATTGTTTTTTTAATGCCTCATCAACCATTTTAAAATCTCCGTACTTACAGTTATAGTACAGAGTATAGGAGAGATTTTTAAATTTTGTTTGATCCCATTTTTACATTCTCCATAAATCCTCATCTAGGCTAGTTTTCCACCTGTAATCGTTCAAATTAACGACAGCCGACACAAAGCTCACACCTTCTTCTTGAAGCAACCGCTTTTGTAATTGAAATTTATCGCTGCCTGATGGAAAAGAAATTTTACCCTGAGAATTAATAACGCGATGCCAAGGGATATTTAATTCAGAAGGTGCCGCCTTTAGGGCTGTGCCAACAAATCTTGCATTTCGCGGAAAACCGGCTAAACGAGCCACATCCCCATACGTAGCAATGCACCCCTTAGGAATACTTTTAACAACAGACCAAATAATTTGAAATTTAGGATTGAGCCTCATGCATAGTTAGACTGCTCTTTTACAAAACCCTCTAAAAGCTGTGCACCTTGTTGCTTAAAGGTATTAAATTTCAAGTTAAAACCAAACGAATCTTGTGCCAAGCGGCGAACGTTTTGCACTGAACAAGAGGCATGCAGTGTATCCCCTAAATTATCTAACGAAAGTTCCACCGACAAAACCAGCGGCTCGTCAGGGTCAAATTGGTACTCTACCGGCATAATAGTCTGTGCAGTTATTCGATCACACACTATTTCAATACCGCCAGCAGAAATATTTTCGCTATGCGCAAGCAATTCCACACCCGATCGCGTACGCAAACGGACGTCTTTGCGGTACTCGATCCTAATATACTTTCTTTCGTATGCACGCATATTTCGAATTATACAATCTAAATAGCAACCATTTTGTTAATTAAATCACGTATTTACATCAATAACCACTCGTCCACGTATTTTTCCACCCACAATCAATTCCGCAAGCTCCGGCAAAGACGACATCGGCTCCACACGACTAATTGCATTTATTTTGTCTTTCGGCAAATCATTAGCGAGTCGGCGCCATGCTTCAGTTCGTAACGCCATACTGGCCATTACAGAGTCAATGCCCGCTAAAACAACGCCGCGTAAAATAAAAGGGAAAACCGTTGCCGGTAAATCTATACCACCCGCTAACCCACACGCTGTAACACAACCATCACGTTTAGTTTGAGCGATCGCATTCGCCAAAGTATACGAGCCAACGGTATCAATAACACCGGCCCATTTTTCCGCTGCTAGTGGTGCGCCTTTTTCAGACAGCTCTGAGCGGTTAACAAAACTGGTTGCGCCTAATTCAGACAAATAGGTATGCGTCTCTGGGCGGCCAGTGGACGCCACAACTTGATAACCTAATGCAGATAACAATGCGATGGCTACGGAACCCACGCCACCCGCAGCGCCGGTAACCAGCACCTCACCATCAGTTGGTTTTACACCCTGCCTTTCTAGCATCATCACCGACAGCATCGCCGTATAACCAGCAGTCCCAATAGCCATAACATCTTGTAAACTAAACGTATCAGGTACGTGGACGATAAAATCAGAATTTATACGTGCTTTTTGGCTATAACCACCCCAATGTTTTTCGCCTAAACCATAGCCATTAACAAGCACCAAGTCACCAGCTTTAAACTTGTCTGAGGAAGACTCTAACACCCTGCCAGAAAGGTCAATCCCACACACCATCGGCAATCGTTTACAAATATTCCCCTTGCCAGATACTGCCAAGCCATCCTTAAAATTTAGGGATGAATATGACACCTCTATTAATACGTCCTCTTCAGGCAAATCTGCCAATGTTATTTGTTGTAACTGACCTTTTGTTTTACCATCTATTTCACTGGCAACAATTGCATTAAATTTATCTGACACCGTGTTTTCTCCTTGTTAGTTCGTAATATTGTACACATAAAAAGTGGCTTTTAACTTGCCCATTGCCCCTCTCAACGTTACCATTAATTTAGCTAGCTTTATTTATGTACCATCCATTTAAATAAGCACATTCAGATAGATTTTGTCTTATGTTAATGGTGTTCTTCTTACATACTTGGGCCGTACTTTATCTAAACTATTAAGACTTATGACCAGTGAATAATTTAAGCGATGCCAGTTATAATGCTTTCCAATTATTAATTAGCGGAAATAGCGATATCTGGGAAATCATATCGATATCTTTTGGCGTATCTTTTTCGGCTATATTAATCGCTACCCCAGCCGCACTGATTATCGCTTTTTTTCTAGCATTTTTTCAATTTAGACTGCGTCGAGCTATTATCGCCTTATTTAACACTTTTATGTCGATCCCTGCAGTCATTATTGGCTTAACGCTTTATCTATTACTGTCACGTAGCGGGCCATTTGGCGACCTTAAACTACTCTTTACCCAGCAAGCCATGATCATTGGCCAAGTGATGCTTTGCTTTCCACTACTAGTTGCCATGGCTCACGCGTCGTTTCAAGCAGCTGACCGACGTGCATGGGAAACAGCCATTACCCTTGGTGCTCGGCCATGGCGCGCGTTTTTCACCCTGATGTACGAAGTGCGTTTTGGCTTAGTTGCTGTCATTGTTGCCGGTTTTGGCCGCGTGATTGCTGAAATTGGCTGCTCGATGATGGTCGGCGGCAACATACTTCATTCAACCCGTAACATACCAACTGCAATTGCCTTGGAAACAAGCAAAGGTGACTTTGCTCAAGGCATCGCCTTAGGAATGGTCTTACTCGTGCTATCCTTAACACTCAACGTGGGGGTGACTATGTTTCAAGGAAAAGGTGAGTTACAGTCATGAGCTCACTTATCGATTTTAAAAACGTAACGATCTCCATGTCTGGCAAGCAAGTGCTAGACATCGATCATTTATCCGTACCAGCTCACCAGTGCATCATGTTGACCGGCCGTAACGGCTCAGGAAAAACCACTCTTTTTAAAATTATCAGCGGCCTGCTTAAACCCGCTACGGCTAATATTGAATACCAGGGGCTAACACTTAATTGGAAACAGGCTAAGCCATACATCCAAAAAGACATTATCTATTTACATCAACAACCTTATTTATTTGATACCAGCGTTGCAGATAATATTGCGTATGGCCTATATCGCTCAGGCATTAGCAAAGGCGAAGCACATAAAAAAGTAATGCAGGCCTTACAGGAGCGCATAACTCTGTCTCGCATGGAAGATTACTTTGATGAAGTGTTAGTACCAACTGAAGAAGTACTGGAAATGCGTGGTGGCCAGAAACGCAAAAGTGAAAGGAAATTTTTCCCTGGATATGTTCTGGTGCGCATGGAACTTAATGATGATACATGGCACTTGGTTAAAGATACGCCAAGGGTTATGGGTTTCATTGGTGGCACTGTCATTCAGCCAGCTTTCTGCAACAACATAAACACCGGAAAAACAAAATCCGATTAGAATGCGTAG
>NVSW01000078.1 GCA_002401365.1 Piscirickettsiaceae bacterium
AAAAGGAAGTAACGAGTTGGTATTCTGGCAACCGGTCATCGACACGCGTGAGCTTGTAGTAAAGAGTTGGAACGCGTTAGAAAGGACGGCGTGATTGGTTCAGGCTTAGACGCTGAGGTGACGTTATATTGTGACGGTGAATTATTCGAAACACTGTCTCAATTACAAGACGAGCTTCGGTTTGTATTGATTACATCTTATGCACAGGTTAAGCCTTTAGCGGATAAAAAAGAGACATCTAGCACAACAGATAATGCCAATTTATTTATTGATGTCGTGGCTAGCGAGCATAAAAAATGTGTGCGTTGCTGGCACCACCGGCATGATGTTGGTCAGTCCGATAAACACCCCGAACTTTGTGGTCGCTGTATTGAAAATGTAGACGGTGCCGGTGAAGACCGGCGATTTGCTTAATAGGATGTCGATGCTGAAGTGGTTGTGGCTTTCTTTGCTTGTGTTTGTGCTAGATCAAGCAAGCAAACTTTGGGTAGTGAAGCATTTTGAATTGTATGAGTCAGTTCAATTGCTACCCTCGTTAAATTTTACCTATGTACATAATATGGGTGCGGCATTTAGCTTTTTAAGTTCAGCAGGGGGCTGGCAGCGCTGGTTTTTTGTTGTTATAGCGCTGATTGCGACAACAGTTTTAGTGATTTGGTTAAAACGACTTAAAGCCGAGGAAAGGTGGATGGCAGTCACTATTTCAATAGTTTTGGGTGGAGCGATAGGTAATTTATATGATCGGATATCATATGGATATGTTATTGATTTTATAGATGTTTATTATGGAACATATCATTGGCCCGTATTTAATATTGCAGATTCTGCTATTTCGGTCGGTGTTGTTATGATGTTACTGGATGCTTTTTCAGACAAAAAATCAACATTGACGGAGTAGACGCTTAAACCGTTTCCAATCAAAGCTGTCGCCAGGATCTGTTTTTCTGCCGGGTGCCACATCACAATGTCCAACGATTGTTTTAGCTGATAACTTAGGATAGACATCGATCAGTAAATTGCAGCAATCAGCCAATACTGCATATTGCTGTCCAGTGTAATTAATATCATCAGTGCCTTCTAGCTCAATTCCAATGGAGAAATCATTACAATTATCTTCACCCTTATAAGACGATGTGCCAGCGTGCCACGCGCGTTGATGAAAGGGCACAAACTGGGTGATATCACCGTTTCTGCGGATTAAAAGGTGCGCTGAGACTTGTAATTGACAAATATCTCTAAAATAGGGGTGGGCGTCAGGGTCTAGTTTATTAAGAAAAAAGTCATCGATGCAGTGATTATCGAATTGTTCTGGGGGAAGGCTTATGTTGTGAATAATAATAAGCCGAATATCATCACGGTTCGGGCGGTCATTCTGATTTGGAGAAAATAGTTTTTTTGCATCCCTAATACAACCGTTTTCTATCAAATTAGTATCGTTTTGCATTGAAAATTATCAGTAAATTCAGGATTGTTTTTGTTTTGTGGTCTAGCGCACACTTTAATATTGGGGTTGACTATACTCTATACATCAACAGATTTAAATGGATGAGTAGCCATGCAAAAAACATCTTCTAAAGTCATTCCAATGCGACCTCCTAACCAGAAGAACGCTAATCGTGCCTATGTCGCAGACCATAATACGATTGCCAAGGTAGTTTGTACTGCCTTATGTGATTATTTACAGAGTGCATTGCCTGAGCATATTAAAGATGCGCAAGAAAGGCTGTATCAATCGTCAGAAACAGCGGGCCTAGAGGCCGTATCTATTGATTTAAAAGTGTTTAATAAATCGTCAAATGGGTTGGCATCTTTATTTTTAAATGAAGTAAAACAGAGTTTTACAAAACTTAATAGCCGCCCTGTTAAAACACCGCCGAAGGTCGTTCATGACGCATCAAAAGAAGATGAGTTTGATGGCTTGTCGTTGTTAGATAAAGGGGAAATAGAGGAGCAATTAACAATTGATGGCTGTGTCTATCGTAGTGAGCAAGAATATAAAGATGTGTTGTACGCACTCAATAAAAGGTTAGCTGTAATATTTGCTGTGCCATCGTTAACGATGAGTACAAATCCAGTTAGCCCATGGTTTTTGATGAATCAGTATGCTGACAGAGTCAAAACTCAGCTGTTTTCAGCAAAAACGAAGCAATTGCTTTTTAAGTCCTTTGAAGAAAAAGTATTGCTTGGCTTAGCTGATGTCTATGACAGTATTAACAAGCTATGTATTCAGGCGGGTGTTATGCCCAAGTTACCTAAACGAAAAGCTGTTAATACTGATAATGTTAATGGTGGGGTAAAATCCAATCTGCACGAAGCGTTAGGTGCAGGCTCCATCGTAGCTGAAAATAGTAACGTACAAAATATTCCCGTATCAGAAATTCCCGCCGCAATCTACGCACCGTTATTAGAAATGGCTCAAGCATATCGAGCTACTGCAGCCGCTTCTGCAATCTCAGATGGCTTGATTGTTGCTGGAGAGCAGTTTCATACTGGAGAGCTATTAAATTCGTTAACTGAGCTGCAAAAAATATCAGCGGTAGAAGGCGCGAATGTAACAGAGGGTTTGCGTACCCGAATCGGTATGCAAGTTCAGGTGGGTGGTCAACGCAGACCTTATGCAGAACATGATGATACATTGATTGACGTAGTTGCTATGTTGTTTGATGCAATTTTGCAGGATCGGCAATTACCAGACGTGGTTAGAGCCATGATTGCGCAATTGCAAATTCCGATTTTAAAAGTAGCGATGATGGACAAGGAGTTCTTTGCTAGGAAAAATCACCCTGCAAGGCAGTTTTTAAATTCGTTATCACACGCCGGCCTTGGAATTAGTGATAAAAATAATAAAATCCGTAATGTTGTCTTCGAAAAAATGGAAGCTCTGGTTGCTGAGGTACTGCTTAACTTTGAAAGTGATATGCAAATTTTTTCTGACTTGGTTGAAGAGTTTGAACTATTTATGGCGCAGCAACAACGTCAAATTGATGTCATTGAGGAGCGTGCCCAAAAGGTAACGAAAAGCGGCGAACAATTAGAGCTGACAAAAAGACAAGCGGCCTATGAAATAGCGTTAAGGCTAAAAGGTACAAGTATACCCGTGTTCGTGAAGGGTTTTTTAGACGACGTCTGGGTGGATGTGTTAGTCCTTGCCCTGCTAAGACGCGAAAGAGAACCAGCTGCGCTAAAGCTGAGTTTAAGTGTTATTGAACGGTTAGTTGCAAGTGTTGTTCAGCAAAAAAATACCGATAAAGGGCAATCTATTTTGCAGGGTTTGCCACGGTTACTGAAAGACATAAAGGTTGGTTTAGAAAATATATCATACGACTTTCACGAGGCGGCGCCATTCTTTAAGGACCTTGAGGCATGGCATCGTAGTGTACTTACGGTTAAGTTAGAAGAAGATCATGATATACCGGTAGTGGAAGAAATCGTATTGATAGACACAGGTGCTAATGTTTGCGGTGTCAGTCTAGAAGATGATTTAGTGCAAGAGTTGGAAGAGCAAATATCAACAATGCCGGATGATAAATATTCTACACGTGTCAACGAGATGGCTGTAGGTGATTGGGTTGAGTATGAAAGTTATGAGGGGGAACCTTTACGTGCCAAACTTTCATGGAAAAGTGCGGTAACACTGAAGTGCCTGTTTGTTGATGAAAGCGGATCAAAAGCAATGGATATAAGTTTGATTGACCTAGCTGAAGAGCTTCGTCAGAAAAAGATGCGCGTAGTAGGGCAAGAGAAGGCACCGTTGGTAGAACGTGCTTTGTCAGGGATGAAAAAATTAATTGGTGCCAATAACCAAGAGTTTGACTTGGTCTAAGCATAACGTTTTGAGCATTTATGTGGGATACTATAAGGCCTCCTTTATGGAGGTCTTTTTTTATAACGCAATAATAATTTTCAATGGTCGATCAATCACTAGTTAAAGATGAAGCAGAACGATTTTTAGCTGAAGATGTGGGTTCTGGGGATCTTACAGCGCTTGTTATCCCAGAGACGAAACAGGCTACAGCAACGTTAATCACACGTGAAAATTCATTGATATGTGGACAGGCTTGGTTTGAAGCTATCTTCTATTCGCTAGATTCATTAGTAAAGATTGTTTGGAGCGTTGCAGAAGGTGGCCATGCGCAAGCTGGTGATGTTATTTGTACACTCACAGGTTCTGCAAGGGCATTATTAACAGGCGAGCGTGCAGCACTAAACTTAATGCAAACCTTATCGGCAACTGCTACCGTTGCTGCGCAATATGCTAAGGCGGTGGAAGGTACAGGAGCCGTTGTTCTGGATACTAGAAAAACACTACCTGGGCTACGATTAGCGCAAAAATATGCAGTTAAGTGTGGCGGTTGCACGAACCACCGTATGGGCTTATACGATGGCATTTTAATAAAAGAAAACCATATTATTGCCGCCGGTTCAATAGAGCTTGCGGTACAAGCGGCGCGCTTGATTAGCGTAGATGTGCCAATAGAAGTAGAGGTGGAAACTCTGGGCGAGGTAACTGAAGCGCTAAAGGCCAAGGCAGATATTTTATTACTGGATAACTTTTCCGTGCAGCAATTAAAGCAAGCAGTTGAGCTAAATAATGGCCAAGCCAAATTAGAAGCGTCGGGAAATGTTGATTTAGCGTCAGTGCGAAAAATTGCTAATTCAGGTGTTGACTACGTTTCTGTTGGCGCGTTGACCAAAAATGTTAAGGCAATTGATTTGTCTTTACGCGTCGACATGGTATAGCGTTATATTTGATCTTAGCTAATTATCTCAAACAGCTTAACCACACGTTGGACGCCACCAACGCGCCGAGTTGTTTCAATGACTGCTTGTGACTCATGTTCTCTTAGAATACCCAATAAATAAACCACACCATTTTCAGTAATAATTTTAACGCGTGTGGGGTCAAAACCTTTTAGTCCGTTAATGTTAAACAGGGAAATTTTGGCTTTGCTGGTAATTAAAGTGTCGCTACTTCTGGAAACCAATGAACTGGGAGCGGCAAGGGTTATATTATTATGGACAGTCCTAACTTTTTGAATACGACTCAGTTTCGTTACGATTTTATTGCGTAGGTCTTCATTAGGTGCTTCGCCGGTGAGTAATAAAATACCATTGTAGCTGGTAACATTAATGTGGGTGTTGTTTCTGATGCTAGGGTCACTGTACAGTGCGTAGAGCGACTTAAACTCAATGCCTTGATCATCAATTACTGTGCCCGTTGTTCTTCGGTCGTGCACAATGGCAACGCCGGTGGTTGCACCGCCAACTACAACAGCTGCGCAGCCGGATAATAACGTGATAGTAAGAAAGGTTAACGCCAGTATTTTGAATGTATGGGTCATAAAATTTAGCCAAAAAGTTGAAAGTCAATAAGGTCGCATAAACAGTGGGTGATAACTAGGTGCACTTCTTGTATACGGGCGGTAGAACTAGAGGGGACGCGTAATTCTACATCGCCATCTTGCAACAAAGATAAGGAGGCGAGTTGGCCTCCATCTCTCCCTGTTACTGCAATGACTGATAACCCTCGATCATGAGCAACGTGGATAGCCTTTATAATGTTGCTGGAATTGCCACTGGTCGTGTATGCCAGCAAAATATCGCCTTCTTGCCCAAGGGCACGGAGTTGTTTGGCAAAAATTTCGTCGTAAGAATAATCGTTAGCAATGGATGTAATGGTTGATGTGTCCGTGCTAAGCGCTATCGCCGGCAAACTTGGGCGCTCACGTTCATAACGGTTTAGCATTTCAGAAGAAAAGTGCTGAGCATCACCGGCTGATCCGCCATTGCCGCAACTAAGGACTTTACCATTGTTCAATAAGCTGGCGACTATTAGTCTTGCTGCAGCCTCAATCGGCGTTGCTAATAGTTCAAGTGCCTCATGCTTTGTTTGAATACTATCAGTAAAATGTTGATAAATTCGGTCTTGTAAACTCATGCTTAAAATTCATCAAATGCGTTAGTGATCCATTGTATCTCATGCTGACCGGAAGAAGGTGAAATTGCGATCACATCAAAACGTTGTGCTAAACGAGTTGGTTCACAGAGCATATATTGCTGGGCACATTTAATCAATTTGGCCTGTTTTCTACGATCAACTGAGAATAGTGCGCCGCCGAACTGCTTAGACGAGCGGTACCTCACTTCTACAAAAACGATGTAATCATTGTCTTGCATTATCAGGTCGATTTCACCATAACGACTGTGATAATTTCTCTGGATAAGGGTGAAGCCATTGTCTAATAGAAATGCAAGGGCTAAGTCCTCGCCGTGCTGGCCAATATCCTTTGTACGTTTAAATAAAGCCATCTAAAGGGGTATGGCTTGGCTGCTTGTTTGGCCATTGGGTGTTGTCTCTGGTGTTTGGAACACGTCAGTTTTTTCTAAATGAGGTGCCAGCCCTAATGGTTTTAGGTGCCCTCTTTTAAAGGTCGCACAGCTTAGTTGCCGAAGTATGATCCCTGAGCTATTAATTGATAAAATACCCGTGTTACCACTAAATCTGGCGAAAGAGCTATTTTTTAAACGCTCAACATGAGGGATTGCTTGGTACGCATCTATACCGAGGCTAAATAGTCGTTTTGATGAGCCACTTAACGCCGCCCATCGACTTAATAACGATGCAGTATCAATACCATTTTGCTTATCCGGTTCAATCAAAGAAGGGAGGTCACAAAAAAATACGCCATCTAAGTCATTGTCGGCAACGGGGTTAAGGCTGCCTGCATAAATTTTTGAGGTGCTGAATACGGGTAACTTTGTAGCCCGATGAAAGCGTAGCTGCGGCTTTATAAGCCTGCCATCTCTAGGTGTTGCAATAACAAAGATAAAGTCCACATCGTGGCGTCGTCGTTCTTCAAATTCCAGCGATAAATTAAGCTTATTTCTAAGGCGTTTGAAGCGACTAATGCTGTCGTCCAAATTAAGTAGGCTTTTAATTACAAGCGAGTAATCAGCTTGTTTTGGTGTATAAGTTTGCACACCACTGACTACGCCACCAAACTGTTGCCAAACATTAGCAAAGTGGCCAGCAATTCGGTTGCCAAATGTTGTTTGTGGCGTCAGAATCAATGCTCGTTGAAGGCCTTTTGACCAAGCCAAGCTGGCTATCTGTAGAGTGTCTTCTTCTGGGTTTAAAGATAGTGAAGTGGTTTGGCTTGGGGTTTGGCCATCAATTTTGTTCAAGGCGATAATTGGAATACTGTGGTCGCTTAACAGCTGTAATTCGGCTACATTTTTTTTGTCTAGAGGCCCGATAATAGACTTTGCACCGTCATTAATTGCACGTTGGTAAAGAGCCTGAATCGATGACTCATAGGTATCGTAGAAAGTGACATCAGGCTGCCATTTTTTAGCTAACGAATAGGCGGCTGAAATGATACCTTTGCGGATGCTTTGGGCAGAGTTTGCATATGGGCCGTTGCTAGGTAAAAAGACGGCTACTTTCCCAAACGCCTTGTAGGTTTGTTGACTCTCACGTAAGAAACTTGGCAAAAAACTTTGGTTGGCACCGTGTGCAGGGTGAGTTTGTTGCCAAAGAGCGATGGCTGAATTATCACCGTTAGTATGGCTTTGTGCTTTTAAAGCAATGGCCAACTCCATCCAGCCAGTCATTGGGTCACTTGGAGCAGGCTTGAGAACATCAAGAGCTTGGCTAGATAATAGCAACAAGGTTTCAATTAACCTGTTTTGGTTGGATAGTTTTTTTCCGGGCTCCACTAATAAGGTGTCGAGTAAGGCTCTTTCGCGGGCGCTTTCGAATAAGTTTCCAGACTGAAAGAAAGCAGAGCTTCGTTGGCTATGCAATTCAATCCGTTGCGTACTACTGAGACGTGTTTTGTCTATTGCATCTAAGATGTTTCCAGACTGCTCTGTTTTCCCTTGTTGTAACAAAATTTTGGACTGCAATAGTTGCACGGCGACGGATTGCATAATTAACTGCTCAGGCAGTGAAGCGATTATATTTTCTGCACGAGTCACATCGCCAGCGAATAAGTAGGCATCGGCTGCTGCAATTAAATATTGTTCGGCATTGGCCTGCGGGCTGGTTTTAGCAAGTTGCTGATACAATTGTGCCGCTTTTATGTGTTGTTCTTGGGAGCCGGCAAGGCGTGCCTGTTCTAATAAGTCGTTGCTCGAAGTTGGACGTGTGTGTTGACTGCTAGGCACGCTTGTACAATGTGGCAAGCTGAGTGAGATAATAATAATGAATACTACTTTTTTGAGTAAAGCGTAAAATTGTTTGTTGTCTTTCATGAAATGCGTTAGTTAAATGCTTAGAATACGGATTATGAGTAACCAGTATCTTTTTAGAGTGGATTGATGTCAAACCCAAAAGGAACTTTATATATTGTGGCCACCCCAATTGGACACTTAGCTGATATTAGCTTACGTGCTATTGAGGTATTAAAAACGGTTGATTTGATCGCCGCAGAAGATACGCGAAATAGTAAAACATTATTAAATGCGCATCTGATTAAAACTAAAATGACAGCTTATCATGAGCATAATGAGAGTCATAAAAGTGCGTTGTTACTTGAAAAGCTAACTAAAGGTTTATCCATCGCCCTTATTTCCGACGCCGGTACGCCTCTTATCAATGACCCAGGTTACTCGTTAGTTGAGACTGCGCATACACAAGGTATTAAGGTGGTTCCAGTGCCAGGTGCTTGTGCGCTTATTGCAGCGTTGAGCTCATCTGGACTAGCGACTGCAAAATTTAGTTTTGAGGGTTTTTTACCTAGAACCTCTGGTGCCCGCAGAAAATTTTTTGAGTCATATATCAATGAGTCAAAAACGTTGATTTTTTACGAGTCTAGTCATCGTATAAAGGCCTGCTTGATGGACTTGGCGGCTGTTTATGACAACAGTCGAAAAATGGCGCTAGCAAGAGAATTAACGAAAACATTCGAGACGGTTGTTAATGGAACTGTTGAAGAGATACTGGAAAAAGTTAGCAGTGATAATAATATGCAGCGCGGGGAGTTTGTTGTACTGGTTGAAGGGGTTAGCAAAAAGGCTAATAAAACAGCGGGCATCTCAGACGTTGCTAGCGACACATTAAAGGTACTACTTGAAGATTGTTCGTTAAAAACGGCAGTGAAAATAGCCGTTAAGTTGAGCGGTGAATCTAAAAAAGAAATGTATGACCTTGCGTTAACGCTAACAGGAAAAAAATAAGCCGCATTCGTTTAAAACCATGGTTGTAAGAGGCTAAATTTTGTACACTAGCGATGGAGTTGGCCAGGCAGTCGCTCTGCGCAAGCAGGGAGGAAAGTCCGGGCTTCATAGGGCAAAGTGCCAGGTAACGCCTGGGGGGCGCGAGCCTACGGATAGTGCAGCAGAAAGAAAACCGCCTAAGTCTTTCGAGACCGGTAAGGGTGAAAGGGTGCGGTAAGAGCGCACCGCGTGAGCGGTAACGTTTCACGGCGATGGTAAACCCCACTTGAAGCAAGACCAAATAGAGAAGTAGTAACGAAGGTTACACGTGTGGCCCACACGGCTTCTGGGTAGGTTGCTCGAGGTGCATAGCGATGTGCATCCCAGATGAATGACTGTCCACGACAGAACCCGGCTTATCGGCCAACTCCAACTTATTTTTATCTATAATTATCAATGTGTTAGATATATTATTGCTTGCGGTGCTAATGTGGCATGTAGCTGCCTTGCTTTGTTTTTCTCGACGGTCGTTAATTTACTAAATAAAAGCTGTTCTAGTGGTTTCTCTAGAATTAATGGAACTTAACTGACTTTACCTAGTCTTTTGTTTAGCAGGAAGCAAAGCATGGTTCTCATGTCATTCGTTCATAGTGGTATTCACCATTCATGAAGTTCTAAGTTTCAAAATATGACTACTAAGAGGGAGTTCCTATCGCTATCTAAGTGACAGCACTAATACCTTATTTGTTAATGCTTATCGGTTAATTAATGCACCGATAGGTATGCCCGCTGATTATTTATTGGGGGGCAGTTATTTGAGTAGAGATTTTAGAAAAAATATAGCGTTATTAATTTTAAATAATAAGAGGATGAAAAAATGTATTTTTTAGATAAATACCAAGAGCATTTATATGCATTGTTGAGAATAGTTAGTGGGTTCTTATTTACATGGCATGGAACGCAAAAGTTCTTTAACTACCCAGTTAATTTCCCCCATCCATCATTGAACATGTTGATGAGCGCTGCTGGTGGCATTGAATTATTAGGCGGGGGATTAATTATGTTGGGATTGTTTACACGCCCAGCAGCCTTCATATCGAGTGGAACAATGGCTGTGGCATATTGGATGGTTCATAGCTCTAAAGCTTTGTTACCAATGACTAATGGTGGAGAGACAGCAGTTTTATTCTGCTTTGTTTTTCTATTTATTGCAGCTCGTGGTGCAGGCATCTGGAGCTTCGATAAGAAATAGTGCTATTAAGCGCTTACTTTAGGTAAGCGTAACCTTCTTCTAACTGAAGCCTAAT
>NVSW01000079.1 GCA_002401365.1 Piscirickettsiaceae bacterium
AATTTGAGATAAAGGGACTAAATGTTGGGTTTAAGGGCTTGAAGACATGTTCGTTTTGAACAAAAAAGGGGTTATTTAATGAGCGTCTAACAACGCCTCCAAACCTTATCCAGAATTATCGACGGTGGGGGGTAGGCCATCTGTTTGTATCATGCTTTGCGCGAACACAACGTCTTCTATATGCTTCTGCTAAAATCGGTGGGTGACTAAACTTAAACGCCTACTACTTAAATATTTTTTACGGCTTTCATTGGCGTTTATCGTACTGAGTTTACTGCTTGTCGTAACTTTTCGTTGGATAAACCCTCCTTTGACAATGGTGATGGCGGACCGATGGCTAAATGCGAGTAATGATGATTATAAATTAAAGAAAATTTGGCTGAACTGGGATCAGATCCCAAAACAGGCGGCACTTGCTGTGGTTGCATCGGAAGACCAGTTGTTTCCATTACACCGCGGCTTTGATGTTAAATCCATCTTAAGCTCATTACGTACCTCAGTAAATGGAGGCAAATTAAGAGGTGCTAGCACCATCAGTCAACAGGTTGCCCGTAATCTCTATTTGTGGACAGGGCGTAGTTGGGTAAGAAAGGGACTTGAAGCGTGGTTCACTTTATTGATTGAACTGACGTGGGATAAACAACGTATCTTAGAGGTGTATTTAAATATTGCCGAGTGGGGGAATGGTGTATTCGGATTGGAGGCTGCTAGTCGTTATCATTTTGGTAAGTCGGCGCGTCACTTAACACCAATGCAATCGGCATTGCTCGCTTCATCACTGCCAAGTCCATTACGTTACAACCCTGCTAGGCCTACCCAATATCTACTAGACAGGGCGATATGGAATCTTCATCAGCAAAAAAGGCTTGATGGTGTTCGGTGGCTGAGTCGGCTAGAGTAATTAATAAGTGCCCAATAACGGCTGCAAATATCCCCAAACCTTATCTGCAATAATCGGCTGCGCTTTTTCATTCGGGTGTAGGCCGTCTTTTTGCATCAGGCCTTGCGCTAAAGCGACGTCTCTTAAAATAAACGGTACGAAAGGGATGTCCATTTCCTCGGCTATGTCGGGGTAGTTGTTGTAGAACATATCGGTATAGCGCTTGCCGTAGTTGGAGGGGATTCGCATACTGAGTAGCAGCACTTGTGCGCCGGTATTCTTGGCGCGGGTTATCAGTTCACGCAGGTTTTTCTTTATTAATAGGGGCGGCATACCGCGCAAGCCATCGTTTGCACCTAATTCTATTAGAACTATTTCGGGTTCGTATTGCTCTAAGGCTTTGTCTATGCGTGCAAGGCCACCTGCTGTGGTGTCGCCACTGATGCTTTGGTTGATAATGCGATGGGGGTATTTTTTTTTCTCTAAGGTTTGTTGAAGCAAATTAACCCAACCTTTTTTGGTGGGCATATTGTACGCAGCGCTTATACTATCGCCCAGTACCAAAATGGTGCTGGCAGCTGATGTTGTTGCTGTGCATAACGCAAAAATAAAGATTAAATAGAGTCTGATCATAATGAAAAGTAATAGCCCAATTATTGAAACGAAAAATTTAGGTAAAACGGTTCCCGTCGCGGATGGTGATTTGTCCATTTTATCATCTGTTAGCTTAACAATAGATAAAGGTGAAAGTATTGCGGTGGTGGGAGCATCTGGTTCGGGTAAGTCTACCTTATTGGGTTTGTTAGCGGGGCTAGATTCGCCAACGGAGGGATCTATTAGGCTGAATGGCACTGAGTTAACGGCATTGGATGAAGACGGCCGTGCGGAGGTGCGCAATAAGTTAGTGGGTTTTGTGTTTCAGTCGTTTCAATTATTGCCGCGATTAACCGCGCTTGAGAACGTGATGTTGCCGCTGGAATTGCGGGGTGATAAAGATGCTGAAGCAACGGCTATTGCTCTGTTAGAACGTGTTGGGCTTGGCGACCGATTGCAGCACACACCAATGAAATTATCAGGGGGTGAACAACAACGCGTTGCGCTGGCACGAGCCTTTGTCACTGAACCGGCTATTTTGTTTGCTGATGAACCAACGGGTAATTTAGACAGTAAAACCGGGGATCAAATTATCGAGCTGTTGTTCGAATTAAACCAAGAAAAACACACCACACTGGTGCTGGTTACGCACGACATGGCATTGGCCAAGCGTTGCCAGCGTACGGTGCATATTGATGCGGGTTGCCTTGTATGAATCGGCTGAGTTTAGCGCTAAAGTTACTAAAACGTGATGCGCGAAGTGGTGAGTTAACATTATTGGTGTTGGCGCTGGTGATTGCGGTGAGTAGCTCAACAGCGATTAGTTTATTTGCCGACCGGATGCATCGAACCATGAGCACGCAAGCGTCGGAGTTTTTAGCCGCAGATTTGGTGGTGACCAGTTCAACGATTATTCCTAATGAATGGTTAGATAAAGCGCGAGCCTTGGGTTTAAAACAAGCAAGAACGGCGGAGTTTTCAACCGTTTTAATTGAAAATGATGAGCTTTTATTGGCAGGTGTTAAAGCGGTTAGCAATAATTACCCGCTACGTGGACAGCTAAAAACGACCGATGCCGAGCGTTTGCATGAAACAGTGCGTAGCCAAGGGCCAGCTAGCGGTAAGGTATGGGTGGGCTCAAGGGTGATGTCGGCATTAAAATTGACGCTGGGTGATGAGGTAACGGTAGGGGAAAAGCCCTTAACAGTCAGCCAGGTGATTAGTTACGAGCCAGACAAACGGGGTGATTTGTACAGTTTGTCGCCACGGGTGATGATGAATGATGTCGATTTGGCCGCCACAAAGGTTTTGCAACCGGGTAGCCATGTGCATTATTTCTTTCAATTCAGTGGAGAGTCTGCCGCATTAAATTCATTCAATGCGTGGGTAAAGCCGCAATTGGTTGCAGGCCAGCGTGTAATGGATGTGCAGGATGATCGCCCAGAATTGGGCAGTGCCTTATCACGTGCTGAGCGATATTTGGGGCTATCGAGCATTATCGTTATTTTAATTGCCGGTGTGGCAATTGCGATGTCTACCCGTCGATACAGTGAGCGACATTTTGATAGCACGGCTGTGTTACGTTGCTTGGGCTGCAAACAAAACGATATTTTGGCATTGTTTTTGTATCAATTTCTTATTTTGGGCATGGTGGCTTGTTCTATTGGCTTGGTGTTGGGCTGGTTTACCCAGCAGGCCCTATTTGAATTATTACGCGATTTATTACCCGCTAAAGTGGCGGAACCCAGCTTGATTGCAGTTGTATTAGGGTTTGTAACGGGCTTTGCCATTTTGATGGGTTTTGCTTTGCCGCCTTTGTTACGTTTAAAAAAGGTATCGCCTTTACGGGTTCTACGGCGAGAGTTAGAGCCATTGTCCAGTAGTGCGTGGCTCGTGTATGGCTTGGCTTTGTTGTTGGTGTCATTGCTTATTTGGCGCTATACAGAAGATGCTGAATTGTTGCTAATGATTATGGGTGGGGGGCTTGTCGCGACAGGTGTTTCTGCGCTTATTTTGCTTGCTTTATTTAAGCAATTGCAGCGATTGATACCGAAGGTTGGCTTAAGTTGGCGTATTGGGTTGCAAGGTATTTTAAGAACCCCTGCGGCGAGCGTAACGCAAATTTTGGCGTTTAGCATTACGTTATTGGCGATGTTGTTGAGCTTTACCGTACGCAATGACTTGATTCAAGACTGGCAACAGCAATTGCCGGATAACGCACCCAATTATTTTGCGTTAAATATTCTCCCGAATCAGGTGATGCTGTTGGAAAAACAGCTGCAAGAGTTGGGTGTTCCTGCGGCTAAGATATACCCCATTGTACGAGGACGCTTGGTGGCGATAAACGATGAGCCGGTTCAACGTATTGTTAGCAAAGATTCCCAAGGTGAGCGTGCAACACACCGTGATTTAAGCTTAACCTGGGGTGTTTTACCGGAAGACAATAAAACGGTACAGGGTGATTGGGCTAAGCCTAAAACAGGTGAGGTTTCCATTGAAAGTAAATTGGCAGAAAGTTTAAACGTTACGTTAGGGGATATGCTCACCTTTAGCGTGGGTAGTGAACAGTTGAGTTCGGTGGTAACGCATATTCGAAAAGTACAGTGGGACACCATGAAGCCGAACTTTTATATGGTGTTTGCTGATAAAACGCTAGATGGTTTTCCGGTGACATATATCACCAGCTTTTATGTGGCTGAAAACAATAAAAAAGCACTCAATAGCTTGATTAAACAGCTTCCGAATATGACGCTATTGGAAGTAGATGCGTTGTTGAATCAGTTTAAAATGATTCTTGCCCAATTAACGGCGGCGATTAATTACTTATTGTACTTTGCGTTATTGGCCGGCTTTACGGTGCTGTTTGCGTCTGTTTATGCAACGTTAGATGCACGAATAGCGGAGGGGGCATTGATGCGAACCTTGGGTGCGAGCAAGCAATTGTTAAGAAAAGCCCATGTGTTAGAGTTCTCAATGATTGGTCTAATGGCCGGGTTAATAGCGATGCTGATGTATCAAGCTATTTTGTTTGGCTTATATAAGTACGTGCTGCATTTAGATTTTACCGTTGATACGTTGTTACTGGTTAGCGTACCGTTGATTAGTGCCTTATGTGTAACAGCGGCCGGCTTGTGGGGCGTTAAAGATGTGGTGAATAAACCGCCGATGACTGTGTTGCGTGAGTCATAAGCCTAATTATTCTACTAATAAGGCATTAATTTTAGTGGCTAACTTAGCGATGGTGAGTTCTAGCTTTACTACTGAATGCTGATAACCATCTTTGTTTAATTGTTCTTTGAAAACAAAATGGTTGTTTTTTCTTAATGTTTCGTTTTCATCAGATAACCAGAATTGCCCACTTAATATGATTTGTGAATGGTTCGTTGAATTAAATTGTTCAACATCTATGTAAAGGTGAAGGGAAGGTTTAGTAGTTGTGAGTGGCGTCTTTTTGTTGAAAACATAATCAGCGTGAGACTGTTTGTTCAGTTCTTGTATTAGCTTGTTAGATAACAGTTCTTGTAACGGTTGCGCCCAACGGTGATATTTTGATGTGTAAATTTGGTGCTTGTCTATCTGAATAACAAGCCCTTGTTGATCAAGAAATGTTGCTAATTGAATGGGGTGTACAACGATGTGCTTTATGTTTAATTTAGCTGTGTTGTTGATGCCGATTGATAGCGGTGTGATATTGAAATTATAATATTTGTTGCGCTGTACGTCCGTTGCGCAGCCCATTAATAATATTAAACAGCAGGTGACGGCGCTTATTAATAGAGGTCTCATTACTTAGCTCCTTTGGGTTCCATCTCTTCAAGCTGCTGGCCGCCAAAGAATAAACTGTTGGGTTTTTGGTTGAGCTGAATGATTAACGGGTCTAACTCGTTAAGTGTTCTTTTCATCCGCTGAAGTAACCCTTGTAGGTCTGAATGTGTTGCCGAGCCTTCAGAAAAGCTCTTGGCTAATTTTTCAAAATCTTTTAACGATGAATTAACGTTGCTCAAGGTTTTCTCGGCACCAATTAAAACGGTTTCTATGGGTAATTTATTTAATTTATCTAACGCGTTGTTCAGTTGTTCTAATAATTGGTCAATTTGATTGTCGGTGGTTGGTATGACTATGTGGCCGTTAAAATTCGATGATTTAACGCGTGGTTTGTCGCTGAATGTCAGTTCTATTAGCTTGTTTCCTGTCAATATATTTCCTGTGGCAATACTGGCTTGAAGGCCTTTTTGGATAGATTTTTTAATTTCAATATCTAATGTCTTTATGGCTTCTTTATTGTCTTCAAAACCAAGCCTTGCAGGTTCAATTTTTATGGTGACAGGTATTAAAGTTGATGGGTCAAGCACGTTATTAACGCCAGCATGGTTGAAGCCTGTGTTGATAACAGAGCCAATTTTGATACCTCTAAACTCTACAGGTGTATTAAGGTTTAGGCCGCGAAGGGAACTGTTGAACAGTAGTGTGTATAGGGATGCATGTTTGTAGCGGCTGTTATAAATGGCGCTTTTATTTGGGTAGATGGTGAAAAACCCACGACTAGTCAGTACTTTTCCTTGAGTCATATCGGTGGGAACGTCAAAGGTGATGCCACCCGTAATCAAACTTTCTAACGAGCCTGTTTGAACGTGTAGGCCATCTGCTGATAGGTCAACTTCAAAGCCATTTAAAGACCAAAATTTTGTATTGCTGGTAATTAGTTTGTCGTAAGGGCTTTCGATAAAAGCATCGTAATAGACACGCTTTTCTTGAGAATTGAAGTGAACATGTTCAATGCGTCCTACGTCAATGCCGCGATAAAGTATTGGGTCGCCGGTGTGAAGTGCAGTATTTCCGCTACTGTCTAGGGTGATGTTTAAACCATTGGTGCCTGCAGGCGTAACGGGCTTGTCTTCCAACCCTTTAAATGCGTATTGATTTGTTTCGCTAAAGCCTGGGGCTAGTTCTATATAGGCACCAGACAGTAACGTGCTAATACCAGAAATACCTGCTTTGCCGACGCGAGGTTTTACAACCCAAAATTGTGTGTCTTGGACAAGTAATGACTCGTTCTTTTTTGAAATGCGTGCAGTTACTAATACATTATTGTCGGGGCTATTAAGTTCGAGCTTTTTAACAATACCTATATCAACATTTTTAGAGCGTATTTTTGTTTTGCCAACGTCTATGCCTTCGCCTGTTTCAAAGGCAATAACAATTAATGAACCACGACTGCTGATGTTGTCATATACCATCCATGCGCCAATAAGCACCGCGAGGATAGGAATAAACCAGATGAAGGAAATTGATCTGATTGGGTCTAACTGCGCAGGTAAGGGTTGTTCGTTTTTGTTCATTAAAGTGCCTTCATGCGATGTGTTTCCAGATTAATTTAGGGTTAAAGCTCATAGCCGCTAACATGGTTAATATCACCGTGCCTGTAAAGGCAATCGCGCCAAAACCAGGTTGAATCGACATGATGTTACCGAACTGGATTAATGAGACCAATATGGTGACTACAAAAACGTCTACCATTGACCAGCGTCCAGCGAGTTCGGTGGCGCGAAATAAAAAGGTTTTCGCAAGAGGTGTTTTTTGGCTTCTGTAATGCACGTTATAGCACAGCCAAGTTAAGGCAATAATTTTCCCTATGGGTATGATGACGCTGGCAATGAAAATAATCAACGCAATGGGGTATGAGCCGTGGCTCCAAAGTAAAATAATGCCGCCAATAATAGTACTGTCTGATTCTACGCCCAAAACATTAGTGTGCATGATGGGTAAGAGGTTAGCGGGTATGTATAAAATAATTGACGTGAGTAGAAGCGCTACAGTTTTTTGAATACTATTATCATATGCTCTATGAAGTTGAGAGCCACAAAATAGACAGTTTGTTTCATTAATATTGGACAGGTGAGCGCATTGGTTGCAGCTTTGGTATTGCTGCTGGTCATTTATCTGCTGGTCTATAACACCCTGTTTTTGCTTTAACCACTGCCATGCTTGGTGTTTGTCAAAGTGTAGTAAGCAAAGTGTCATGCTTAAAATAAAAAGTATATATGTAAAAAATGACACACCTAGTTCAACATCAGCCAATGAGGTGATTTTTATAAAGCTGACAAGAATGCTGATTAGAAAAATTTCGGCCATATTCCAGTGCTTTATACGATCAATAATAATCAGTGTTTCAAGTGTACTTTTCCAAGGAGATGGACGGCTTAATGAGGTGTACACGTAAAGCGTGCACAATAAAAACAAGCTGGGTAGCACGATAGTAAACAAGAAAATCAACATGGCAAGAGGGGTGAAGTCGCTGCTTATCAACGCGGCTATACTTTGGACTAGTGTTACTGTCCTATCATTACCATGGGTGCTAAGCGTTAAAAATGGGAATAATAAGGATAAAAATAAAAAAATTAATGCTGTTAATGAAAAAGCTATCACACTGTTTCTCGCATTGCGATGATTGGCGGTTAGCGTATATTTGCATCTTGGACAGCTGACCTTGTTACCTTCAGATGGCGTTTTAAACTTGAAGGGAATGTTGCATTCAAAGCAAACAATATGTTTTTCAGACGTCATGATTTACATAAAAACCAGGTGTTTGATTGAGGCCTCGCAAGCATTTGTTCATCGTTCTGTTAATTATGAATACATGATATGCGATTGCTATGAATTGTCATAGAGGCTTATTTTTGTTTGCCGACATTAATTTTTAGTAGGTGCTATTGAAAAAATTAACTATGAAGGGGTGTGGTATTTAAACCCACAGGGCATCGGCAACTGCTCCTGCGTCGCCTAAAGCGCCTACTGTTGGTGCTCTACCTCCTGCATCCATTCCGTCGTAAGTCTTATTGAATCAGAAGAAAAGTATTTCTGACTCATTCGGCTTTATACTCACAGAGCATCGGCAGACTGCTCCTGCGCTGCTCTACCTCCTGCGTCCATGCAGTCGTAAGTCTCATTGAATCAGAACAAAAGCGCTTCTGACTCATTCGGCTTTATACCCAAAGGGCATAGGTTTCATTAAACGGGAAAAAAGAGTTGCCCGTTTATTCAGCCTTATAATTTCTTACCATCCAGTCTTTACCAATGGCGGAGAACGGTAACTTCAAGCCCAGCTCGGGTACTTCTAAGCTAACCCACGCGGTAAACGAATTACTGTTTGGCCCTGGCCAAAGCGTGTATTCATTTGGGAACGGATAGCTTTTTACGGCTTTTTCAACTTTTGGGATGAGTTGCAGTGCTTGCTCACCTCGGTAGTCGGCCAATAATTTGGGATCTGAGCCAAACCAGTAGCGGTCTGGTATGTCTTCTTTAACCACGAGCACGGGCCGGCCGTTACGTTGGTTCCAACCAAACACTTGGTACGTAGTGTATGCGCTTGCGCCCACCGGCTTAATCGCTATCCATGTGTGTACAGCAAAAATACCACGCCAACCATACGCATCTGCCGCATATACTTGCAGTACAGCGTCTTGGGTTTGTTCTGGAAGAGGGGCAATATTGGCAGAGTGCCGCTTATTAAAATCTGATTTTCCGAATGAAATGGCCATACTAATAATCGGTAAAACAATCATAATGGCTAGTACGCAAATGAGGATCCATGTTCGTCGTATTAGCCATTTATTTTGTGAGTTTTCTTTAGTCATACTTTTATATTTACAAACTTTGAAGGAAAATAGTCAAAAAAGTTCACTGTGATGTGAGATGAATTTTAAACGAGTATGATGCGCTTTTATTTCAATTAATTTCTACCATGAAGAAACTATCCTTACAAGATCAAATGTTACAAGCAGGCTTAACCAGTAAGTCGAAGGCTAGTAAGCTTAAAAAGCAAAAACATAAGCAACAAAAACAGCAACAAAAAAACAACGCTGTTGTGCAAGATGAGGCAGGGTTAATGGCTAAACAAGCCGCCGCAAAACAGCGTGAAAAAGACCGATTGTTGAATGAAAAACGCAATCAACAAGCGGAAAAGAATCAAATTTCTGGGCAAATTAACCAATTAATTACACTGAACAAATTGCCGAAAGGTGAAGAGGGTGATGCTTTTAATTTTACTCACGATAAAAAAGTTAAAAGTATTTATATAGGTGATGATTTGCGAAAGCGTCTTGTGTCAGGCTCTGCGGTGATTGTGGTGTTGGGTAAAGCATTTGAGGTGGTGCCGACGGTGGTTGCGGAAAAAATTGCTCAACGAGACAAAGTACGGGTGATTTATTTAGATGATGTTGCACCAATAACAAACGATGATGAATACGCGGACTTCGCTGTACCGGATGACTTGATGTGGTGATGTCGGATAAAAATATTATTGACTGTTGTCAGCAGTGGGTATTAAAAGTAATTGTTGGGCTAAATTTTTGCCCGTTTGCCAAGCCTGTGGTTGATGCGGGTGGTGTTGCTTACAACGTTATTAATGAGCGTTCATTAGACCAGTGTTTGATGGCGCTAAGTGATGAGTTTAAAAGCCTTGCAGCGGATGATAGCCTAGAAACAAGTTTGTTGATTTACCCCATTGGTTTTGAGTCGTTTGATGATTACCTAGATTTAGTTGAGGTGGCGGATGCCTTGTTGCTCGATGAAGGTTACGAAGGCGTTTTCCAACTAGCGACTTTTCACCCAGATTATTGTTTTGAAGGGCAAGAGCAAGATGATGCAGCGAATTTCACGAATCGTTCACCGTATCCCATGCTGCACATTTTACGGGAGGCGAGCGTTGAAAAAGCGCTGGAGAGAGTGGCTAACCCTGATAA
>NVSW01000080.1 GCA_002401365.1 Piscirickettsiaceae bacterium
ATTAATTCAATTTGTTCTTCAGTTTTCAAGCTAATAACGTTGTAATAATTGAGATGCTGCGGCATTATAACCGCTTAATTTCACTAACTCGTTATTTAACCCATGACTATTGCCAAGCACTTCACTTTTAAACACCTCATACTTGCTTTGATGTTTGCCTTGCTCAGTGCCTGCAGCGCAATGGACCTTGTAACCCCTAACGATGAGCCTGACGAAAAAGCTAATTGGACTGCCGCAGATTTTTACAAGGCAGCGAAAGTAGCACTAGACGATGAAAGCTACCTAAATGCTATAGAATTGTACGAAGACTTAGAGATTCGCTACCCATTTGGCCGATACGCGCAACAGGCACAAATTGATTTAGCCTATGCCTATTACAAAAGCGATGACCCTGACTCTGCAATTGCAACCGCAAATCGTTTTATCCGCATACACCCTCGTCACAAAAATGTGGACTACTTATATTATTTGAAAGGTTTAATCAATTTTAATCGCGGCCTTGGGTTTTTAGAACGTTACTTACCGACCGACAAGTCTCAACGCGACCCTGGCGCTGCCATTGATTCTTTAGATGACTTTGAAACACTCGTACGTCGCTTTCCGAACAGTAAATATGCTGACGACTCAAAACAAAGGATTATTGCGCTAAAATCTAATTTAGCTCTTCACGACCTTAATGTAGCAAAATATTATATGAAAAGAGGCGCTCACGTGGCCGCCATTAACCGGGCAAAGCACATCATTGAGCAATACCCAAGAAGCACGGCCGTTCCCCGAGCATTACTATTATTAACAAAATCTTATCAAGAAATTGGCATGCATGATCTTGCCTCTGATGCACAAAAAATTTACAACTTAAACTACCCTAATGGATTGCCGCCGCTTGATCACCCTTCATTCTCTCGCGAGCTCACTACGTCAGAGAAAATATGGAATTTCCTCGAACTTGATGAATAAACTATTTTGTAGGAAATAACACCCGACTAAAGCCTGAGGTAATCGGGTAACGTCGCTCGCGCCCAAATGACCTAGATGTGATTTTGATACCTGGCGGCGCCTGACGACGTTTGTATTCGTTTTGCTCCACCAGTTTTAACACTTTATCCACTACTACTGGGTCAAAGCCTTTAGAAATGATGTCACATCTGGATTCGTCTTGTTCAATATATCGCGCCAAAATATCATCTAAAATTGGGTATGGTGGCAAGCTATCTTCGTCTTTCTGATCTGCTGCCAATTCAGCCGATGGTGGCCTCTTAATCACACGCGTTGGTATCACAACTGAAAGCTCATTGCGGTATGCTGCTAACGCAAAAACCATCATCTTTGGCACGTCTTTAAGCGGCGCAAAGCCACCTGCCATATCGCCATACAACGTTGCATAACCAACACTCATCTCGCTTTTATTGCCCGTTGTCAGCAAAATTTTTCTTTTCTTATTTGAAACGGCCATCAGCAATACACCTCGACAACGCGCTTGTATATTTTCCTCAGTGACATCTAACGCATACCCTTCAAAAGAGTTTTTTAGCATCTCTGAAAAGGCTTTCACTGCTGGCTCAATTGGAATTGTTTCATGTGCAACGCCCATAATATCTGCTTGTTTAAGCGCATCCACATTACTCATATCCGCTGTATAGCGTGAAGGCATAAGCAATACCTCCACGTGTTCCGCACCCAAGGCATCAACAGCTATTGCCAATGTTAGCGCCGAGTCAATACCTCCAGAAAGCCCTAAAACAGCACCCGAAAATTGATTCTTTTTAACATAATCGTGAACCCCTAAAACCAATGCCTTATAGATACTCGCCAACTCCGATAATGGCTGCTCTAATTGTTTAGCTAGTGGCTCTATGTTTTGTTGTATATCAAACTCAATTATCTCTAACGCCTCTTCAAATGGGGTCACACTTTGAGTAACAGCACCCTCTGCATTCATTACAAATGAACCGCCATCAAAAACCAGCTCATCTTGACCACCTACTTGATTGACATACACAATAGGTAACATAATCTCCGCTGTTCTTTTTTCTAAGGTAGATTCCCTTTTTTTAGTTTTATTAACTTCAAAAGGTGACGCATTTAAATTAATGACCAACTGAGCGCCGACACTTTTTAGTTGCGCACATGCCTCTGGCGTCCATATGTCTTCGCAAATCGTCAAGCCAGCCTGAATACCATGAAGGTCAATCACGCAAGCTTGAGAACCCGCTTTGAAATAACGCTTTTCATCGAAAACACCGTAATTTGGCAGTTGTTGCTTGCGATAATTCGCCTTAAGCACACCCTCTTGCAATACCGCCACGCTGTTAAATAAGCCCCCTTCACCCCGTTCAGGGTAGCCAAGTATCACCATCAAAAGCGGGAAAGCATTCGCTATTTTTTCCAACTCAATCTCCACTTTCGAGATAAAGTCAGACCGTAACAATAGGTCTTCTGGTGGGTATCCGGTGATTGCCAACTCAGGAAAAATAATGGCCGTTACATTATGCTCAACGGCTTGCCGACAAAACCCAATTATTCTAGAGGCATTGCCCGATATATCACCTACAGTAGGGTTGAATTGTACAATTGCTATCTTCATAACATCTTATTTTACGGAAACAGTTAGACATAAAAAAGGGCTGTATATGACAGCCCTTAAAAACAAATACGGAGAGACCTTTTCACGAAAGTTCTTTTGTCCCTATACGGCGTTAAAAAAGTGCTCAATCGGTCATTTACTCCAGTAAACTCGGCTTTGGCTTCCTGCGTCGCTCTACCTCCTCCATCTATGGAGTCGTCCCTCTTTGCGCGCATTTTGCCTCGCCTAATGCGCCTACAGTTGGTGTCTAGAAACAAAATCTTCTTCCGTGCAAAGACCTCACGGAGGAAATTATCCTAAAATTTCTTTCATTTTTGCACCCATCTCTGTCGGAGATTTCACAATATGAACGCCAGCCGCTTCCAATGCTTCAAACTTTGCATCAGCTGTGCCTTTGCCACCTGAAACAATCGCACCAGCATGTCCCATGCGTTTACCTGGAGGCGCTGTAACCCCGGCGATATAACCAACAACAGGTTTTGTTACATGTTGTTTAATGTATTCAGCCGCTTCTTCTTCAGCTGTGCCACCAATTTCGCCGACCATGATAATACCCTTGGTATTTTCATCCGCTTCAAAGCGAGATATCACGTCAATAAAGCTCATACCATGAATCGGGTCGCCACCAATGCCAACACATGTCGTTTGACCTAAACCAGCAACCGTTGTTTGATGAACCGCTTCGTAAGTCAATGTACCTGAACGAGAAACCACGCCGATGCAACCTGCTTGGTGAATAAAGCCCGGCATAATGCCGATTTTACACTCACCTGGTGTGATGATGCCTGGGCAGTTAGGGCCGATTAAAACAGTATTTTTATATTGTTCTAAAGCCGCTTTAACTTTTAACATATCCAATACTGGAATACCTTCAGTGATACATACAATCACTTCAATTCCCGCAGCAGCCGCTTCCAAAATAGCATCGGCAGCGAATGGAGGCGGCACATAAATCATCGTTGCTTCTGCGCCTGTTGCTTTAACAGCATCTGCCACTGTATTAAATACAGGCAAATCTAAATGCGTTTCGCCACCACGGCCGGGTGTAACACCGCCAACCAATTTAGTGCCATACTCTATGGCTTGTTCAGAATGGAAAGTGCCTTGCTTACCGGTAAAACCTTGGCAAATTACTTTTGTGTCTTTATTAATTAAAATACTCATTATTTTTCCCTTAAGATGCTGCTTTAACAGCGGCTTTTGCTGCTATCGTTAAATCGTCAGCCGCAATAATATCTAAGCCAGAATCTTTTAAGATTTGACGACCTTGAACTGCATTAGTCCCTTCTAAACGAACCACAACCGGCACTTTAACGCCCACTTCTTTAACGGCCTGAATAATGCCATCAGCGATTAAGTTACAACGTACGATGCCACCAAAAATATTGACCAGAACAACTTTAACTTTGTCGTCCGAAAGAATTAATTTAAACGCCTCAGCTACACGTTCAGCCGTTGCACCACCGCCTACGTCTAAAAAGTTTGCTGGAAAGCCACCTTCTAGCTTAACTAGATCCATCGTCGCCATCGCTAAACCAGCGCCATTAACCATGCAGCCAATACTTCCATCTAGCGTAATGTAATTTAAATCGTGCTGCTGAGCGGCGTGCTCCTTTTCATCTTCCTGAGAAGGGTCGCGCATTGCAACCATATCAGGGTGACGGTACGCAGCATTATCATCTAAGTTAACTTTCGCATCTAAAGCCATCAGATCGCCATCACCATTAACAACCAGCGGATTAATCTCAACTTGGCTTGCATCTTTCGCTTCAAATACAGCCAAAATGCCTGACATGACTTTAAACAACTGACCGATTTGCTTGCCTTCTAGGCCCATTTTAAATGCCATATTACGGCTTTGATAGGGTTGTAACCCTGCTACTGGGTCAACGGCTGCCAAGAGAATTTTCTCTGGTGTTTCTGCGGCAACTTCCTCAATGTCCATACCACCTTCTTCAGACGCCATAAACATAATACGTTTACTACCACGGTCAACAACCGCGCTTAAATAAAGCTCTCTTTCAATCGGCTTTACCTCTTCAACAATGAGTATTTCAATCGGCAAACCTTCAGCACCCGTTTGTGGGGTCACCAAACGTGAACCTAATAATTTTTTACTGAACTCTTCAACTTCATTAAAGCCATCGCAAAGTTTAACGCCGCCAGCTTTGCCGCGACCACCCGCGTGTACCTGCGCTTTAACAATCCAACGATCACCGCCCAATTCTTTTGCCGCATTGACCGCTTCTTTGGCTGACCTAGCCGGCTTACCTGACGGAACAGGCACGCCATATTCAGCAAAAATTTGTTTCGCCTGATACTCATGTAAATTCATCTAGTCCCCTTTGATTGTTAAATGCAATAGATTAAACGGCGCATATTAGCTTATTTTATATAAAGAATCATTATATAAGCTCTATAATTATGGGCATGACGCCTAGCAAATCAGACAAAGAGCAAATACAAACTTGCCCACTTGGAAATGGGTTTTACCTTCCTGCTGCACAAGCATGGGGAACCTTAAAGGTTTTTAACGCTTATCAAATCGTACTGTCTAGTGCTTTTTTCTTCTTGTTCATCAGCAAAAAGGGGCCCTCTTTATTCGGCCAATCTGATAGCTCACTTTTTATGTACGCCAGCGCTACCTACCTTGCCATTGCTGTATTGAGCGCGCTATTAATTAGAAAACCTTTACTAAGCTACTCCACGCTGGTTCAACTCAGCATCTTTGCTGAAATAACATTACTAACACTTATAATGCACAGCAGCGGTGGCATTACTAGTGGCCTTGGCGTGTTGCTTGCCGTAACCGTGGCGGCAGGTGGCTTATTAGCCGGTGGCCAGTGTACGCTCGCTTTTGCAGCATTGGCAACGTTTTTGATTCTGGGCGAACAAGTATACGCCTCGTCGATAAATTCTTTTGCTACTACAGCCTACACGTATGCCGGCGTGCTGAGTGCATCTTTTTTCACCATCGCCACACTTGCCATGGTATTAGCAAAACGTGTTGAGGTCACAGAAGAACTTGCAGCACAACACGTTAAAGATATTTATAATTTAGAACAGCTCAATAGCTACATCATCCAACACCTGCAGTCTGGCATTATCGTTATTGACGCCGAATACAATATCCGTCTAGCAAACGACGCGGCTGGTACGTTCCTTAACAAGCCACTTACGTGGGGCGAACCCCTTGCTACCTCGGCAAGCGAGTGCTGGCACCTATTTAACCGCTGGCTTCGCGCGCCAGAAAAGAATACGGCAATATTAAGCTCTCGCGCCAACCTCGCTCGATTACAACTAAAGTTCAACAAGCTTGATAGCCTAGGCAAACCTGCTTTTATCATCTTTCTAGATGACTTATCAGCCGTTGATCAGCAGATACAACAAGGAAAGCTTGCTTCTTTGGGCCATTTAACTGCAAGTATCGCACATGAAATTCGCAACCCCCTAGGTGCTATCAGCCACGCTGGTCAACTATTATCAGAGTCCGACAACATAGCTAACGAAGACAAACGCCTGCTTGAAATAATCCACAACCATAGTGATCGAGTAAATAGTATCGTCAAAAGCATCTTACAATTATCTAGACAAGAACAAACCCTGACTGAGCCCGTGAAGTTGAATAAGTGGCTAGTTGATTTTGAAAAAGAATTTAGCGAACAATTTGCTCTGATCGAAACGCCTTTTAATATAAGCTTTAGCGATTCCAATATACTCGTTAACTTTGATAAAAATCATTTGAAACAGATTATTGACAATTTATGTAGCAATGCCCTCAAATATGGTCAAAATGACAATGCTCAAGAAACCATCAACATTGACGTGATTCACGACCTAAACAAACAACAAACATCAATTTCCATTATCGATAATGGCCCTGGTATCGAAAAGAAAACGGTTCAACATATTTTTGAACCCTTCTATACCACCTCCTCAACAGGTACCGGGCTTGGGCTATATATTTCCAACCAACTTGCTGAACTTAACCATGCAAGCCTGAGTTATTCAGCCCCTGCAACCGGCGGTAGTTGTTTCACTTTAACCATAACAGATAAAACATTTTAACAATGAGCCAACCCCTCGCCTTAATCGTAGATGATGAGCCTGACATTCGGGAACTACTAGAAATAACCCTATCTAGGATGGGCATCAATAGCAAAACGGCTGAAGATTTAACGAGTGCAAAAACCCTACTAAAAACTGACTCATTTGATATTTGCTTAACTGACTTACAACTGCCTGATGGCAATGGCTTAGAACTTGTAGAGCATATTCAAAAACACTTCCCAACCCTACCGACAGCTGTTATTACCGCCTATGGCAGTATGGAAACAGCGATCAACGCACTGAAACTAGGTGCTTTTGACTTTGTATCAAAACCCGTTGACCTTAAAATATTAAAAAACCTCGTCAATTCGGCGATAAAAATAAATGATGTTATATCGCCCGTAGAGCGCCGTAGTCGAGACCAACTATTAGGTGATTCTGTGATCATGGCCAAAGTACGCGCTAAAATCACTAAGCTAGCTCGTAGCCAAGCACCTGTTTATATAAGCGGCGAATCCGGCACCGGTAAAGAGCTGGTTGCAAAGCTGATTCATGAAAAAGGCCCTCGTGCAACGAATCCATTTGTACCTATCAACTGCGGCGCCATCCCTCACGAATTACTGGAAAGCGAATTGTTCGGCCACAAAAAAGGGAGCTTTACGGGCGCCATAGCCGATAAACAAGGCTTGTTTCAACAAGCTAACGGCGGCACCCTGTTTTTAGATGAAATAGCCGACCTACCGCTACATATGCAAGTTAAACTATTACGGGCTGTTCAGGAAAAGTCCATTCGCCCCATTGGCCACGACAGAGAAATTCCTATTGATGTGCGCATACTCAGCGCCACACATAAAAATCTATCTAAACTAGTTGATAACGGAGAATTCAGGCAAGATTTATTTTATCGTATTAACGTCATCGAGCTGCCCTTGCCCAGCTTACGTGAGCGCCAAGAAGATGTGGGCATACTCGCGCAACATATTCTTAAAAAACTCAGCATCACCTTTTCTGAAGAACCCTTAAACCTCACCACGGCTGCACTTAAAAAGCTTAAGCAATATCCCTTTCCAGGTAACGTACGCGAATTAGAAAATATCTTAGAACGCACCATAACACTGTGTGAAAATACACAGATTGACACCGACGATATCGAACTGCCTGAAACTGAAGGCAACCCACAAACAACTCCCGCATCGAACCAAGGCGTACAGCTAGAAGACTATTTAGATACACTGGAAAGGGACGCCATTGTAAAAGCCCTTGAAAGCACACGCTGGAATAAAACAGCCGCGGCGAAAGAATTAGGCATTAGCTTTAGGGCATTACGCTACCGCTTAAAGAAATTAGGGCTAGATGACTGACAAAAATAGTCACATTGTGACGCTAATAGACGACAGGCCACATGATTAAGGGCAGCAGTATAGTTAAACCATTTAATAAATAATATTTATTTATTAATAAATTCAATTAGTTATAATTATTTTTTATTTTTTTAAATAATTGGCACGGTCTCTGCTTTATCTATTCTTGCAAAACTAATTTTTTGTTAATAACATAAGGAAATAAAATGAAAAACTTAAACGTCGTACATAATGTACAAAAGGGTTTTACCCTAATCGAATTAATGATCGTAGTTGCGATTATCGGTATTTTGGCTGCTCTAGCTATACCGGCTTACCAAGATTACACTATTAAAGCGAAGGTTGCAGAGGGCGCATCAATGTCGGGCGCTGCTAAAACTGCTGTTGATATTTATTTCAGTGAAAATGGCACCCTAACCAATGCAAATGGAGCTGGCACGCTTGGCATTTCAGTACCTACCGCCTACAGTGCAAAGTATGTATCAGCCGTCACTGTAAACGGCCTTGGCTTAATCACTGTAGAGCTTAAAGTTATACCTGAGCTAGGAACCGCTTCAGGCGCGTCATTCTTGATGACCCCTACTTCAAATGGTGGCTCAGCTCTACAATGGAGAGTCCAAGGTACTGGCAGCAAACCCATGCCAGGAAAGTACTTACCTAAAACATAGCATAAGTAGTTAGTTTAAAAGGCGGCCTTAATGGCCGCCTTTTTTATTTCTATTCACTATACTATTTAGTATGCCTTCCTCGCCACTATCAAAAACCCACTTCGCTTTCTTTCTTCTTGTTATAGCGATTATAACCATAGCCGTTTATCAGCAGGGCATCTATGGACCTTTTGTATTTGACGATCATGGAAATATTCAAGAAAACACACAAATAAGAATCACCAAACTCGACACAGCCAGCCTAATAAGCGCCTCTATGTCTGGTAGAGCAGGCCCTTTAAAACGTCCTGTTGCCATGTTGAGTTTTGCACTTAACTATTATTTTGCTGATGGTTATCAATATTTTGCATTCAAACTAACGAACGTCTTTATCCAAGTAATATGCGCGTGGCTATTATTTATTTTTAGCTTACAGCTTTTGCAGCAACCCGTCATTCAGAAGAAAGGTAAAATTAATGATAAAAACATTCCGCTAATTGCTTTCTCCATAGCCATGCTATGGGCAGCACACCCTATCAACCTAACCAGTGTGCTGTATATCGTGCAAAGAATGACGTCGCTGAGCACATTATTTACCTTAGCAACACTGATTTTTTACGTTAAAGCGCGAATGGGCGTCTTCAATCATGACCCTGTAAAAAACCTCTTCACTTACATTGCCAGCTTTGTCTGCTTTTTATTAGCCATATTTAGCAAGGAAAATGCACTCCTTATTCCTGCATACTTACTTCTCATCGAATGGGTTTTCTTTACACGAAAAAAACCTTGGACCCGTTTTACAGAACTACCAATCCAAGCGAAAAACCTTATCTACACTTTATTAGCCATAGCGGTCGTTATCACCGCCGCTTTGGCTATTAATTATGCTTCTGGTGGCTATGGCAGTCGTTCTTTTACGCTTACTGAACGAGTATTGACTGAATCAAGAGTCATCACTTTTTATTTATCTCTTATCGTCTTGCCACGCATCAATGCATTTGGCTTATTTCATGATGATATACAGCTATCCACATCATTAACTGACCCATGGACAACCTTATTATCGATTATCTTTATTATTAGCTTAATAGCACTTGCTATTCGCTTGCGAGCCAGCAAGCCTTTGGTTTCATTTGGTATTCTTTTTTTCTTTACCGCTCATTTATTAGAATCGACTGTTTTTGGGCTAGAAATTGCTCACGAACATCGTAATCACTTGGCATCAGCAGGAATTATTATTGCTTTCGTTGGCTTTTTTATCCATCAAAGATCATTCAACAACCGTACTTATACAATCACCAGCTGTATTATCTTTATCGCACTAAGCTCAACAACTATGTTTCGAGCTTATCAATGGCAAAACGACTATACATTGGCCTCGTACGAAGCCGCACACCAC
>NVSW01000081.1 GCA_002401365.1 Piscirickettsiaceae bacterium
TCAGCATCAGCCATCGGCACCATTTGAACAAAACCGTGTATGTCTTCTGGTTCGTAGCCTTTGAATTTTGCAGACACTTTGCACATACGAAATTCAATGGTGCTGCCTATGGTTAGGTTTCTTGCGCGCTCCATTAATTGTTTATTGTCACTTAAGTTTTCAATAGCGAAATGCTCTAGCGCTTTTTCATGGATGACAACGATGATTGAGCTTTCAAAAGGGTCAGCGTCGTAAAGGTTGTTAAGATAGCTTATTCTGCTAAGAGTAAAGTCAAGCTCTTCAAGGTTGCCCGTTGTTAAGTCATAAATGACTTTATGCGGCGGGTACTTTATGTCGAGTGTTTTGGCGTGACCCCATGGAGCTGTTGACTTGGCGTCAGCATAAACAGGTGAGACTAGAAGCGACAATAAGAATAAAAAAAGAGCAGAGATAATGTTTTTCGCGGTCATAAAAGCAACTTGTTATTTAGTTATATTTAAGTTTAGTTTAAGTGGAAATAGCTGGCTACCTAAAAGTACTACATGGATACATGAGGGCGACATCCACGAAGAGATTTTAAGCAGCCAAACTAAAATGGTTTAACTGGCTTTGCCAGCTTCTGTAGCAGCAGGGACTTCTACAAGTCGCCCTGACTTACAATCATAAATGTAGCCATAAATTGGGATGTCGCCGGGTACCATTGAGTTACTTCTGATGCGCTGAACATCTTCCAAGACGCTTTTTTCTTGATTGCTAATAGTTAACCAGTTGATGAATTTTCCATCCGTTGTGCCGCCGCCTTCGTTGCTGTCGTGCCAGCCAGATGCATCGACACTAGATGTTTTGAGGCTGCCAGATAATAAGTCGCCAATAATTTCTGTTGTGAACGTTTCCATCCCGCAATCAGTATGGTGAATAACAAACCATTCTCTGGTGCCCAGTAATTTATAAGATATTACTAGCGAGCGAATAGCGTCATCACTGGCTCTTCCGCCTGCATTACGAATGACATGCGCATCGCCTTCTGCAAGCCCAGCATATTTTGCAGGGTCTAACCGAGCATCCATACAGGTTAAAATTGCAAACTGCCTTCCTGGCGGCATTGGTAAATCTTTCTTATCACCAAAGCTGGCAACATACTCAGAATTAGCTGAAGTTACTTCATTTACAATATTGCTCATTTATATTCTCCTAAAAAGGCCATTTTAATTAATTAGAATTGACTTTAGTGAATGGCATGACACGACGTCAAAGCGTTAGTTCTATATCCAGCGCCGTACCTTGCTTTTATAGGCTATAAACTCATTTCCAAAGATACTCGCCAAAGCTTTCTCCTCGCCACGGATGTACATCTTATTAACGAGAAAAACAAACAGAGGTAAGAGTAAGAAATTAATGAAATTACTAAAAAGAAAAGCAGACGCCATCAATATAGATAAAAAACCGAGGTACATTGGGTTGCGTGAAATACTGTATATGCCCGTCGTTACTAGCGTTGACGCATTTTCAGGCTTAATAGGGTTTGCTGTGGTTTTTTCGCGCCAAAATAGAAAACATGCGTAAGCAATAATAAAAGCACTGAAGATGAACATGATGTCGGCAATAACTGCAGAAAATGCAGTATCAATGCGGCACTCTATGCAGGTGGCTTCAATTGAAAACATGGCTAATACAAACAATAAAGTTAGGACAGCAGGCAGTTTTAAACCTATTTTAATTATGCGGCACATATTCAGGTTCCAAGTCAAACGTTAAGATAGGATCTTTCGACAAAATAACTAAGTCTAAAGTCCAACTAATTGAGTCAGTCCCTATGAATTCAATGCCCCTAAATAAATAGCTAAGCGGGTTAAAAGTTAGTCATGCAAAAAAGAATAAAGTTCGATTTTAAAAGACAATTAATTTCTGTTCTGGTTATAGCTCTTTACGCATTAAATTGAAAATTGCTAAAAGGCGTAGTTGCGCAACTGTTTAATTGTTTTAAAAACCACGCTATTGCGTAACAAGCTTTTTCTTCTTTTCTATTCCCATATCAACTTGGTTTAAGTTGATATGGGCTTTTAGCTGGTACAAAAGGGTATAATAAATTCGGTAACACATAGAAAAATTCATAAGTGAAATAAGGGGTTAAAGTCAGTAAGTATAAGACGTTATGTGTATCCCAAATGAATGACTATCCACAACTTATCGACCACTCCTTTCCTTTTTTATCACCAGCGACCTTACTGTAAAGCGAGTCAGCATAATTTATGCTGTTTAATGAAAGTGATAATGTTATCTTTTAAGCTGGAAGCGACAAGCTGTACGGCATAATAGTGATAAAAGGATTGTAGGCATAAGGAAAAGCGGGGGCTGCTATATGCCTGTTTTGTGAATTCTGGCAAAAGTTGTTCATTAAAAGAAAACGTAATGCTAAATGTGAAACAGATGAATTTTTTTATGGTTTTGGAACCTTGTAGATAATCTTGTTAACAACGGCAATCCTAGTTATATTTTATTAACGTTTTTCCGTCGCCTTTTTAAAGTCAATTATGTTTTCTGACGTCGTGATATTTTGTTGTAACCATTGCGTTAATTCATCCAACGGGAATGGTTTGGAGACTGCATAACCCTGCGCATAATCAACATTAAGGGTTTTTAAAATACTTAATATTTGTTCATTCTCTACATATTCCGCGACGGTTTGAATGTTCATTTTTGTACAAACATTTACAATGCTTTCTACCATGGCAACATCAACGTCGTTACTTTCGATTGATTGAATAAAGCTACCATCAATTTTAACCGTATCAATGGGTAAGTTTTTTAAATATTCAAATGAGGCTAGTCCGCTACCAAAGTCATCTAAGGCTATTTTATAACCTAGTTTTTTGAGGTTTTCAAAGAAGGACAGGCTTTCCGAAAAATCACGCAATGTAGATGTTTCTGTAATTTCAAAAGAAATATTATGCGCAAATTCAAACTGAGAAAAATTTGTATAAAAATTCCTAATAAATTCTTTGGAGTTAATTGATGTTCCAGATAGGTTGATGGATAGCCTTATGTCCTTATTGGCTGGTTTTTTTAACCATGAAAAGGCAGAGCTAATAACATAGCTATCAATTTTTGGCATTAAGCCGTAGCGCTCAGCTGCAGGTAGAAACGTAATAGGGGAAATAATGTCACCTTTTTCATCTTCCATGCGAATAAGAATTTCGTAGTACTCTTGGTTGTTATGCTCGGTATTGATAGGTGTGATAGGTTGCGCGTAGAGGTGCATTCGATGGTGTGTAAGGGCGTTGTTGATTTGTGAGATAACGTTCATTTCATTCTCGCGCTTGATGACCTGATCGTTGTCATTCTCGTACACATGGATACAGTTGCGTCCCGAGTCTTTAGCGTTATAGCACGCAATATCAGCCATTTTGAGTACATTTTTATCAATATTATTTTGGTTGAGCATGACGATACCAATGCTGCTGCCAATATGAAAATTTGCCTCATGCCAGTTAAATCGGTATGTGTCTAGTGCGTTACGAATTTTTTCGCTAACTGATATTGAGTTGTCTAAATTACAATTGGGCAGCAATACACCAAATTCGTCACCACCTAGGCGAGCCAAGGTGTCTGAGTCGCGAATGTGGGACTGAATAATGTCGCTAACTTGTTTAATGAGTTGATCGCCGGCTTCGTGCCCTGCGGTATCATTTACAATTTTGAATTGATCTAAATCGAGGTATAAAAGACCGTGTTGAATGTTTTGTTTGTTCGTTTTTTCTTTGAGTTCAAACAGTGTTTTTTCAAAATAACGCCTATTCCATAGCCCGGTTAGCGAATCATGACTTGCTTGGTGGGCGAATTTTTTTGATGTTTGTTTTTCGGTTTTAAGGTGAGTTTCAAGGAGTGAATTTTCATTGCGTGAAGCGCGCAAGATGATAATAAGTATAGTGATAATACTTAATATGAAAAATGCTACGCCGGTGTAGGCTAGCTTGTTAATAGATGAATGTAGACTGTTGTGTAGCGCCGTTAAGCTGTTATTTAAATCTAAACTTTGTTTTTCAATAATGAGGTCCATTTTTTTACGATGCTGGCTTGGGCAGGTAATGTCTCATCAAATAATAAATTTGTGGCTGCTAGCTTTTCACCATTGATAATTAGTGATGCAACCTTTCTTTGTCGTAGCCCATTGGCAGATGTTGATTTATATAGTGAATTGAAATGGGTTACTTCATTAGGTGTTTGTTCGTGTTTGTTGAGTTCTGGCGCTAATAAATTCTCGAGCAAATGCGCCTAATTCTTGATTTAGGTCATCCAAGGCAAAATCATCGCTTTCGTTAAGCATTGCAAGCAGGGTCAGTGATCGCTCTCTAGCAGCATTGTACATCTGGACGAGCAAGCTTCGTTTGGTCTGTTGCGCTTGAACTTTTGTGTACAACGTCTGGTGCGTATTGTTGATAGAATTATAGGTGTTTAAGAGGCTAAAGGCTGCACTCAAAGAAACGATGATAAGAGGGATAATTATTAATCTATTGTGATTTTTATTCATTACCGGTGCTGTAGTAGTTCCATTACATAGCTGAGTTAAATTACGTGTTTATATTAAAGATAGCAGAAGTCTTAAAAAATTCAGTTATTTGAGTTATTTTTATTTATTAAAATAATGGGTTTATAGTCAAGATAAACCAAGAAAAATCAATGAGATAAGTCATTTCGGCAGCCGTTGCCGATAAACCCGCTGTTTGAGCATTAGTTGTTGAAAATAGTTGCTCGTTTTTAAATTTCCAGTATTAACTTTAATAACTCCTCGCAACTTTCTGATTTATATCGCCTTTATTTTAATATTTAAGGTGAGATTCGGTTTTTGTTGATAAACCCTTGCTAAGTGATTGTTCATAAACAGATAAGTTATGGAAATAGAAGCTTGACAGAGTGGTATTTTCATCCCTATAGTGCAAAAAAGTGGGGTAAAGTGGTAAATAAGGGAAATACTAAAAAAGGGGTCGGTTTTGTTCAGAGGGGTTAATAATGTCACGTTAGATGCAAAGGGGAGGCTGTCTATCCCTACGCGTTATCGTGCCCAATTATTCACGTCGTGTGACGGCCAAATGGTGATGACCGTAGATCGCGAACGCAGTTTACTGCTTTATCCGTTGCCTGTCTGGGAAGATATCGAACGCAAACTAATAAAGCTACCTTCATTAAATAAGCAGGCTAGACGCTTGCAGCGATTATTAATTGGGCACGCGACAGAGTGTGAGTTAGATGGGCAGGGTAGAGTGCTTGTTTCGCCACCACTACGCGAATTTGCTGATTTAGAAAAGAAAGTTGTGATGATTGGCCAAGGCAATAAGTTTGAAATATGGAACGAGCAGGCTTGGGTGGTGAAACGTGATATTTGGTTTGAGGAAGAGAATGAGGAAGATGGTGAGCTATCACCTGAGTTAGGTTCTCTGTCACTTTAATGGTGGTTGAAACTGAGCATAAGCCGGTGTTGTTGGGTGAAGCATTGGACGGGCTAATGCAACGAACTGATGGGGTTTTTATAGATGGAACCTTTGGTCGTGGTGGGCATAGTGGGAATATCTTGCAGAGGCTATCAGCAGCGGGGCGATTGCTTGCTATTGATAAGGATGTTGATGCGATGAATTCGTCAGCCGCAAAACAGTGGTTACTTGATTCAAGATTTGAGCTTGAGCATGAAAGTTTTGCCAACATGCAGCAGTTAGTAGTGCAACGTAATTGGCTGGGGAAGGTTAGCGGGATTTTGCTTGACCTCGGTGTTTCGTCACCACAGTTAGATGTTGCAGAACGCGGCTTTAGC
Organism: Piscirickettsiaceae bacterium; assembly: GCA_002401365.1. Taxonomy (GTDB): domain Bacteria; phylum Pseudomonadota; class Gammaproteobacteria; order Methylococcales; family Cycloclasticaceae; genus Cycloclasticus. Next base: position 5,783 of record NVSW01000081.1, read on the forward strand.
TTTATGAAAGATGGGCCTCTGGATATGCGTATGGATGTGAGCCGTGGCGAGTCAGCGGCTGAATGGTTGTCTTCTGTTAAGGAAGCTGACTTGGTTGATGTGTTAAGGACCTACGGTGAAGAGCGATTTGCTCGTAGAATTGCCGCAAAAATTGTTTCAACAAGAGATGAAGCATGCATTGATACAACTGCGCAATTAGCCTCTTTAATTGAGGATGTGGTAACTAAACGTGAACCGGGAAAACACCCTGCAACACGAACTTTTCAAGCGATTAGAATAAAAATAAACAATGAACTGAGTGACCTTGAAAGTGTGTTGTTGCAGTCGATGGATATGCTGGCGAAAGACGGGCGGTTGGTGGTTATTAGCTTCCATTCGTTAGAAGACAGAATTGTTAAACGTTTTATGAGAAAGGAGTCTTTAGGTGATGTGGTGTCGAGGCATTTGCCATTACCTTTGGATGCGAAAAAACCAAGGTTAAGGACAATTGGTAAGGCGGTTAAGGCCTCTGCTGCCGAATTGGCTGAAAATGTCCGTAGTAGAAGTGCGGTGTTGCGAATAGCGGAGAAATTGTGACTGGTGCTGAAAAATTTTGGCTAGTCATGATATTGCCATTGGTTTTGCTGTCGGCGTTGGCAGTGGTTTACGTGAAATATGAGGAGCGTGTTTTATTTACTCAATTGCAGAGGGAAATCAACTTTCAGGATCGACTTGCAGTGGAGTGGAGTCGGTTGCAGTTAGAGCGAAATACGTGGTCTTCGAATAGTCGAATTGAAAAAATCGCAAAACAAAAGCTGGGCTTACAAACGCCGACAGCAGAGCAAATTATATTCATAAAAGTGAAATGATAAGTCAACATCAACAACCTAATGGCGAAAAAGGCAAAGTGATTGTGCCGGAGCTATCTGGCCGCCGTCGTTTCGTACTGGCGTGCTTTATGTTGGCGATGTGCGCGCTAATCTGGCGCGCAGTTGACCTGCAAGTATTGAGTAATGATTTTTTACAAAACCGTGGTGATGCGGTTCATTTGAGTGATATTAAAATACCCGCTTATCGCGGCAAGATTATTGATCGTGATGGCCATGCGTTGGCGATTAGTGCGCCGGTTAATTCTGTTTGGGTAAACCCTCAAGAATTTAACGGCAATGGACAGAAGAAAAAACTAGCATCATTGTTGGGGGTTAAGCTTAACGCTTTGGCGAAGAAGGTGTCGAAAAAATCGGGCAGGCGTTTTGTCTATTTGCGCCGACATATGGATCCTCAGCAGGCGAACCTTGTGATCGATCTTGGTTTGCCGGGGATATATATTCAAAAAGAATATAGGCGTTTTTACCCTGATGGAGAGGTAGCAGCACATTTGCTTGGGTTCACTAACGTAGATGATGAAGGGCAAGAGGGTTTGGAGCTTGCGTTTGAAAGTCGTTTAAAAGGCGTGCCGGGCGTGGAACGCGTGCTACGAGATGGACGTCGTCGCATGGTAAAGCACGTTGAAGCAATTAGAGAGCCAGTGCCAGGAAAAGATATTCACTTATCCATTGATCGTCGGTTGCAATATTTGGCATATCGGGAATTAAAAGCGGCCGTGGCTCAGCAAAAAGCCAAATCCGGCTCATTGGTGTTGTTGAACTCGCAAACGGGTGAGGTGTTAGCAGTTGCAAACCAGCCAGCGTTTAACCCAAATGAGCGTTCTAAATTAACCGCCAACCGAGTTCGAAATCGTGCATTTGTTGATGTGTTTGAACCAGGCTCAATTATGAAGCCATTTACCGTGGCTGCGGGGATGATGTCTGGGTTATTTAATACGTCTAGTATTATCGATACAACGCCAGGGTATATGAAAGTGGGGCGTAGTCAGGTTAGAGATCATCGCAATTATGGCAAAATTAACCTTGCAACATTATTGCTTAAATCAAGTAATGTTGGCGCCAGTAAAATTGCATTGACAGTGCCCCCTGAGAGTTTATGGGGCCTGCTGGATGGTTTAGGCTTCGGCCGAAAAGCAAACATTGGCTTTCCCGGTGAGGCAAAGGGGAAATTGGTAGGGTTTGAGCGTTGGCGACCTATTGAAAGAGCTACGCTAGCTTTTGGTTATGGCTTGTCGGGATCCGTTTTGCAAATTGCACAGGCATATGGAGCGTTGGCAAATGATGGCATGATGCACCCCACTTCGTTGTTATTGCAGAAGGATAAGTCGGCTGCTGTGCAAGTTATTCCAGCGCGGATAGCTAGACAGGTTCGTGATATGTTGCAGGGCGTAGTGAGTAAGGCGGGAACGGCGCCGCGAGCACAAATTCAAGGTTATACCGTGGCTGGCAAAACGGGAACGGTAAAAAAGGCCATTGCTGGGGGTTATTCAGACGATAAATATTTGGGTATTTTTGCTGGCATGGCACCGGCCGATAAGCCGGAACTGGTATTGGTCGTAATGATTGATGAGCCGATGGCAGGCGACTATTACGGTGGTCTAGTGGCCGCACCAACGTTTTCCAGGGTAATGGCGGGTGCTTTGCGGTTAATGAATATTGCACCAGATGATGTTAGCTCAATGACTATTCTTGCGGCTAATAATAGGGATGCAAAATGATGCCAGCACAGCAAACAGATTTGATGGTTTCGGTGCAAGCGTTGCTGCATGGTATTGTCGACATTGATACTGAGCAGTTGGTAAGTATGATGACGCTTGATGCTAGAACGGTACAAGCCGAGGGTCTTTTCTTTGCGGTGAGTGGTTCGCGAGCTCATGGCTTGCAGTATGCGGAGCAAGCTATAAAAAATGGCGTGGCTGTCATTATTTATGATCCGACCTCAGGTGGTGAGTTGTTAGCTAAGCGGTACCGCAATCGACATGATTTGATGTTATTAGCATTAGAAAATTTGGCTGATCATATTGGTGAGTTAGCGGCACGTTTTTATCACCATCCTTCAACAAAGCTAGCTGTTCTTGGGGTTACTGGAACAAACGGCAAAACCTCGGTTAGTCATTTTCTCGCCCAAGCCCTTGAAAGTCGCACCCAATGTGCAGTTATTGGCACCTTGGGATGGGGTTACTTAGAAAGGTTGAATACAACAGCGAATACAACCCCTGATGCGATCACAATACAGCGTCAGTTGGCGTCTTTTGTTAACGATGGCGTGGATGCGGTAGCGATTGAAGTGTCATCGCACGGCTTACAACAGGGTCGTGTTTCTTGCGTGCAATTTGAAGGCGCCGTGTTTACCAATTTAACCCATGATCATCTTGATTATCACGGTTCAATGGCGGCGTATGGCGACGCAAAATTGGAACTTTTTAGGGTGCCAGGTTTGAAGTTTGCAGTGTTGAACTTAGATGATGCCTTTAGCGCAACAATATTAAAGGTGCTTGATGAGTCTGTTCATGTGGTGGGCTTCTCTCGTGCCACGCATGTTGATGTCAATGTTGATGTGTTCTTGAGTGTGCAGCATGTGTCACAAGATGCTCATGGGGTCAGCTTCGAATTAAGCCATTCAACCCAATCGGTGTCTATTCACTCTTCAATATTGGGTGATTTCAATGTAGATAATATCGTTGCAACCTTAGCGACGCTACTGGCAATGGATTGGCCAATGAATGAGGCCGCTGCCAGCGTAAAAAACATAAAGAGTATTGCAGGGCGAATGGAGTGTATTGCTCCCAGCCCAGATTTACCGCTGGTTATAGTTGATTATGCGCATACACCAGATGCATTAGCCTCTGTATTAACAACGCTGCGTGAACATTGCGCAGGAAGTTTGAGAGTTGTGTTTGGTTGTGGTGGCGATAGAGATCAAGACAAAAGGGCAGAGATGGGACGTCTTGCGGGAGAGTTAGCAGATGAAATAATTATTACTAATGATAACCCTCGCTATGAAAATGCAGAACGTATTGCAGATCAGGTATTACAGGGTGTTGAAGATCAAGCAAAAGCGGTGCTTATCTTGGATCGTAAGGCGGCTATCGAGAAGACGATCGAGCATGCATCAGTGAGTGATGTTGTCGTTATTGCTGGTAAGGGGCACGAAGATTATCAATTAATAGCTGAGGAACGGTTAAGTTTTAGTGATGCCAATGTAGCTCGACAAGCACTGAAAGCTTATTCCGCGAAGGAGATTCATTGATGCACGCATTGAATCTTGAACAGTTATCTGTGGCTGTGGGCGGAAAAATGTATGGCCAGAACGTTAGTTTTACTCGGGTAAGTACAGATACGCGCTCCATCCAGAAGGGTGA
>NVSW01000082.1 GCA_002401365.1 Piscirickettsiaceae bacterium
AAGGATGTAGCTATTCTTAAGTCTAAAATTCTGGCTTCTGGTCATAGCACACAGGAACTCGTTAGAACTGCTTGGGCTTCAGCATCGTCTTACCGTGGTACGGATATGCGTGGTGGCGCTAACGGTGCGCGCGTTCGTCTTGCTCCACAAAAAGACTGGGCTGCTAATAACCCTAGCGAACTTGCGAAAGTGCTAACTAGTCTTGAAAAAATTCAAAAAAGTTTTAATAGCAAGCAATCGGGCGACAAGAAAGTATCTCTTGCTGACGTAATTGTATTATCCGGTGCGGCAGCTATTGAGAAGGCTGCGAATAAGGCTGGGCATAAAGTAACGGTTCCATTTACTGCGGGTCGCACGGATGCATCGCAAGCGAATACAGACGTTGCGTCTTTCGCTAAACTTGAATCAACTGCTGATGGTTTCCGCAACTACTTTGGTGACAATAACACCAAATCACCTGCTTATATGCTGGTTGATAAAGCGAGCATGTTGACCCTTACAGTCCCTGAGATGACGGTTTTAGTTGGTGGTATGCGTACCTTAGGTGCAAACACTACAGGTAACCATGGTGTATTCACTGATAAACCTGGAGCCTTGACTAATGACTTCTTCGTTAACTTACTTGATATGGGTACTAAGTGGTCTAAATCGTCGAAAGGTGTTTATGACGGGCGTGATCGCAAAACCAACGAGCTTAAATGGACTGCTACACCAGTAGATTTATTGTTCGGTTCAAATTCTGAATTACGGGCCATTGCTGAAGTTTATGCCGCTGATGATGGAAAACAGAAATTCGTTAATGATTTCGTTAAAGCATGGAGCAAAGTAATGAAGCTGGGGCGTTTTGATTTAGACTCTTAAACCAAAAAACACGTACCACACATAAAAGCCCCTACTAATGATAGGGGCTTTTATGTGTGCATTAAAACACCTTAACTAATCAATGATTAGCTTGACGTGCTTTTGACGTTTTTTTGTCACGCATTATTTATGCTTTCAATGCGATAATGTAATGCCTTTTATATGCTTTCCTGCTTCAGGAGAAACACATGAAACACATATGGCTAAAATTTGTGATAACTATTTTAATATTTGGCGGATTTTTCGTTGCTGTCTATTACAGTGTATCTAGCGGTACTATTTAGCTATATACCATTATCAAAAAAACAGACCACCTTTACCCCCTTAACTTAAAGAAACCTTAATATGAAGCAGGTTCATTTTGATGTGATTATTATTGGCGCTGGCGCTGCGGGATTAATGTGCGCCATTGAAGCAGGTAAACGTGGCCGTAAAGTAGTAGTGCTAGACCATGCAAATAAGGTCGGGAAGAAAATCTTAATGTCCGGCGGCGGGCGCTGTAATTTCACCAATTACAACATTGATGCGGAGAACTTCATTTCACATAATCCGCACTTTTGTAAATCAGCCATTAACCGTTATACCCAATGGGACTTTATTGGATTGGTGACTGATTACAAAATACCGTTCCATGAACGAAAGCACGGCCAGTTATTTTGTGATGACAGCGCTAAAGACATTCTCACTATGCTGCTGTCTGAGTGCGCTAGCGTAAGCGTTGAAATTAAATTAAAGTGCGACATTGAAGATATAAAAAAGACCGACACTTGCTTTAAAATTAATACATCGCAAGGCATTTACGACACGCCATCCCTTGTTATTACAACGGGTGGACTGTCTATTCCAAAAATGGGCGCAACCGCTTTTGGCTATAACGTGGCTAAACAGTTTGGGCATAAGGTTTGGCCTACAACTGCTGGGCTTGTGCCTTTTACCTTGCACGATAAAGATAAATCGTCGTTTGCGGAACTCTCCGGTATCGCTGTTGAAGCCATCGTTAGCAATCCACGTACCAGCTTTAGAGAAAATATATTATTGACTCATCGCGGTTTAAGCGGCCCTGCTATTTTACAAGTATCGTCTTATTGGAAAGCAGGCGAAGCGGTCAACATTAATTTACTGCCCGATTTAAACCTAGAACAACTATTGAAGAGCAAACAAGCAGAGCACGCTAACACGCATTTAAAAACTGTTCTAGCAGGATACTTGCCGAAACGCTTCATTGCCACCTTGTTAGACGAAACGTTGCTTAATCAGCCTTTACAAAGCATCTCGCATCAACGCTTTAAGGATGTAGCTAAAAAACTGCACAAGTGGACGGTTAAGCCCAATAGTACCGAAGGATACCGTACGGCAGAAGTAACACTAGGCGGTGTTGATTGTGACGAGCTATCGTCGCAAACAATGGCGTCTAAAAAGGTCGAAGGGCTTTATTTTATAGGTGAGGTGGTTGATGTTACCGGTTGGCTAGGCGGTTATAACTTCCAGTGGGCTTGGTCGTCTGGTTGGTGCGCAGGACAAGTGGTTTAATATTCATCCAACTTTTTTTGACGTTCATCGGCGCTTTTTTGTAATACATTTTCAATATTACGAGTTTTGTCCAAGGCATTTAAGTGCCCATCAAAAACGGTCTTTTTCTCAACGTCTGATTTTGTTGAACTACTTTCATTTCCACAAGCTGTTAAAGAAAAAACCGTCATTAATAAAACTAACTTAATATATTTCATATCTCTCTTCTACCTTTTCGAGGTTACAACCAATCGTGACTGCAGCAGCTTCAGTCACATCATTTTCTTCTTCACGCACATAATCAGTCGTTTATTTGAAACTAAAAAACGAAAGACCCCTTATTATTCCTTGAGCTTAATCGACAACCGTCCATCTTTTACCTGAATATTGTCTACGCCTTCAGAAAATGACTTCCAAAAGCCTTCATCACCGCCAAACTCACTGACTAAATCGACATTTTTAAGGTTACCTAACCACGCATTGGGTATCGGCACACCCCATAAACTGACGCCTTTGAGTATGACGATAGGCCGCCCATTTTTATAGGCCAGCTCCGCACCTGCATTAACCTTGAGCGTTTTACCGCCCAGCACGGGGAAGTCAGGATCAAGCGGAATGATTATCTTCAAACTCGCTAGATTATCCGACAGATCAATCGCCATTTGCTCTGCAAGGTCGGTGTTTCTCGCCAACATAGCATTGACTTCTTTTTCTGAAAAGCTTACTTCACGTTTAGCGCCTACTTCGGTATAGGCTTCTGGTTGTAAGCCAACTGGCTTTTCATCTGCATCTTTACTGGCTAGTGCTGGCAAACCAAATTGCTTAAGTTTTTGGTTAAGAACGGCCTCTTCTTTTTTACTCAGTTCAACTTCATCAAACTGCTTTGGAAACAAGTAATAATTGAAAACAAAAATAGTAATAATGGCGGTTATTACTATCGTAACCAACACAATTGCCAGTGTTTTTAAACAGCCTTTTTTTTCATTTAATTCTGGTTCAATATTTTGTATTTCTGCATCGATCATAATAACAACTGGTCAACTTACTTTTAATAGATTGCCTATTTATACAGTAAATAGTGCGAATGGTTAAGGGATATAATTGTTTAGGCTAGTGTACAAAAACTACTTCTAACGTCGTACAATGGCTCAATCAACAACTCTTATGGTGTCAATAATGCTACTGCTCATTTCCCCTGCTAAAACCTTAGATTTCGAAAGCCCAGCAATAACGGAGCAATATTCACAGCCAGAATTTTTGGATGATTCAGCCGAGTTAATTGACCAGTTAAAAACATTGTCTCCCAATGATGTTTCTTCATTAATGAGTATTAGTGAAAAATTAGGGGTGTTAAATAGCAACCGATTTATTGCATGGCGCACCCCATTTACACCCGACAACAGTAAACAAGCACTGCTAGCGTTCAAAGGTGATGTCTATGAGGGCATGGCGGCCAATACACTGTCGGAAGATGATTTAAATTGGGCTAATAACCATTTACGTATTCTTTCCGGCTTATACGGGTTACTTAAACCATTAGACCTTATTCAGCCATACCGCTTAGAAATGGGTGCGCGTTTTAACAATCAGCGGGGTAAGAATTTGTATGAGTTTTGGGGCGATAAAATAACCGATAAAATTAATCAAGAATTATTGAACCAGAAAAGCCCAGTGTTGATTAACTTAGCTTCAAACGAATATTTTAAATCGGTTAAAGTTAAAAACTTGACCGCTGCTGTTATTACCCCTGTTTTTAAAGACTGGAAAAATGACAAATATAAGATTATTAGTTTTTATGCCAAAAAAGCACGCGGCATGATGAGTGCCTATATTATTAAAAATCGCATAGAAAGCCCTAGCGATATCAAGCAGTTTGACACTGTTGGCTACACTTATTCAGCCGAACAATCTAGCGAAAACGAATGGGTTTTTCTACGTAAAGAAGCCGTTTAATCTTCTAAGGCTTCGGCTTCTAACGATAAATATACCTGATAGGCATTTTTTCGATTGGCTTCTTTAAAAGCGGGTAATGCAGAAAACTCTGACCAATCGGTTTGCTGATAAGCCTCGTCAAAGGCTTGAAGCTCATCAACTACAGCTGCCATTTGCTGCCTAATAAATGCCAAATAACGTCGCGTAAGTGATACTGTTTTCGCAGGCTCTTTTGCCGCTGCGCCGTGTCCAGGAATCAACCCTTGTAGTGACTGCATTTCCATTTTTTCTAATGTTTGTAACCAAAATTTGGTGTGCGCACTACCCAGAAAAGGCACACGGCCTTCGAAAATTATATCGCCGGAAAGTAACACGCGATCATCTTCCACGTACAACGTCATATCACCATCTGAATGTGCTGCCCCAACAACATTTATCAAGAACGTAATGCCACCTAAACTAAAGCTTTCCGACTCTTTTAAAATACGATCTGGCTTAACTATATAGGTATCATCATCCACCCACGGGAATAATGAAATTCGCCGCTCTTCAAGCCGTTCTATACTAACGGCTGACTCTATGTATTCATACGCACCAATGGGTGCCAATATCTCCGCGCCGAGTTCTTTGAATACCTGCGCGCCATAGATGTGATCTGCATGATAATGACTAAGCACCAGTTTAACAATAGGTTGCTGGGTGATTTTCTTGATCTCCCCTACCAACTGTTGCGCCAACGATGGCGAGCCAAGCGCATCATAAACAATCACACCAGCTGGGGTAATAACAAAGCCCGCGTTTGAGATGAACCCTTCATTTTGCGTTGCTGCGCCAGACATGCCTTTAACATACCAAACGTGTTTCGACACTTGAATGGGCGTCATCTCGACAGTAGTTGATGCGTATTCAGTAGCTGCAAATGCGGCCTCTGCCATTAGTGCTAATACCGTTATTATAATTTTTATATACGTATTCATTTAGTCGCAAGGTTTTTATTTATCTGTGATCAATATAACCCGTATAGCATCCAATTTGAATGATGCCCGTCCAATGTGAGATTCTAAATCTACCATTCGTGCTTTCTGCTGCGCAATTTCTGACTCACGAATATTTGGATTCACCGTCGCTAAAGCAACTAATCTTTCCAAACTTGCTGACTCATATTGCTGCATATCGCTAATACTTTGTTGCACTAAAGCCTCTTGGTGTTCAATAACCAGGCCCTCGGCTTTTTGGATCAATGTTTTAATCGTCTCTTGCCCGTGTTCAATAATATTTAAGGCAACGGCTTTTTTAACATAGCTGATTCTTGACGTGATATGCTCTGGTTTAAGAATATTCGTCATATCTAAACCGTTTGAGCCGACCACAATACGTTGTATGGTTTTTGGCAAATAGCGGTGCAATTGCAAGCGTTTAGGCGCTGGGCAATGGGTGGTAAACATTGCTTCTAACACCAACGTTCCCGCTGGTATCGGCGGCAAGGCAATAGTGCAAAAAGTGGCGTTACCAAACTCACTGTTAATAATTTGCTCCATCGCGCCGACCACTATCGGGTGTTCCCACGTTAAGAAGTGAAAATCTTCACGAGACAAGGCAACTTTACGGCTGAAGGTTGCTGTTAAACCATCTTCAGGTAGCCCTGGAAAGTTCTCGGCTTGCATATGGCCAGTAGGTTTTAAAACGATACTGTCTTCACTATGGTATTGCTGTTCAATACCAAAACTTTCAAATACCTCTTCCATATAATGCGATAGTTCTAAATGGCTCGATGACATGCTAATTTCATCAACAATCGCTTGTGCTTCATCTTTTCTGCACGAGTTTAGCTCTAGCATTAGATCACGTCCTGCGTGCATATCTTCTATACTTTGTGCCATTAAGATGCTTGTTCTTTGGATGATTTTGTCAAATTCATCATCTGAACTATCATCCAATAATGCCTCTTTTAAATCCTCTTTAACCGCCGCATACACATGGTGCCCCGTTGAGCAAACGTGGTTAAAAGCATTGAGCCCTTTGTCGTACCAGTTCATTAAACGTTGTTGGGCGGAGCCGGTTATACAGGGGACGTGTATATGCACTGTGCCAGTTTGGCCGATTCTATCTAAACGGCCAATACGTTGTTCCAACAAGTCAGGATTTAATGGCAAGTCGAACAGTATTAGGTGATGGGCAAATTGAAAGTTACGGCCTTCACTGCCAATCTCCGAACAGACCAATATTTGCGCACCGTCTTCAGTATCGGAAAAATAAGCTGCGGCTCTATCTCTTGCAATCAAGCTCATGTCTTCATGAAACACTGCCGCTGGAATGGTTGTTCTCATTTTTAAATAATCATGAAGTTCTTGTGCGGTTTGTTGTTGCGCACAAATTAACAATACCTTTTCAGATTTATGCTGCTCAAACCACTCCATTAGCCATGTTAAACGTGGGTCTAATTCCAACCAGTCTTCGCCCAGTTGCATTTCTGGCAACAAAGCATTTACCATTGCCTGATCGTAATCTAACTCAAATTCAGCCTCAATATCCATTGCTGGCAATAGATACGAATGCAATTCGCGTGATGAAAACACATCAATATTGTCGCGTGTATTGCGAAATAACACCCGCCCTGTACCGTGGCGATCTAATAACGCATCAATTATCGACTGCAACTCTAGCCCATCAGCTGAAACCATATCGTCGCCTAACAAATCAACCAATGCTTGCCTAAGGTTTGCATTGCTCAACACCTGCTCGGTTGATGATGCGTCGAGCAATTGTTTAATTAAATCATTAATTTGTTGATACCCTGCTTGCTCTTCTTTAAATGTGGCTAAATCGTAATAACGATCGGGGTCAAGCAAACGAAGGCGGGCAAAATGGCTGGTAACGCCAAGTTGCTCAGGGGTAGCAGTTAAAAGCAATAAGCTGGGCACACGATTTGCTAACGCTTCGATACAGCGGTATTCCTTGCTGACATTGTCCTCATTCCAAAACAAATGATGTGCTTCATCAACGATCATTAAGTCCCAGTTCGCAGCAACAGCCATTGCATGATAGTGGGTTTGTTCTGCTAAAAAAGACAGTTGGCACAGCACTAATTGTGCTGTTTCAAATGGGTTAATATCACCTTCCTCTCGAATGGCATCACAACGTTCATGATCTAAAATAGTAAACGACAAGTTGAAGCGACGCAGTAACTCAACTAACCACTGATGAATCAACGCATCTGGCACCACAATCAGCACCCGTTCAATTGAACCCGTTAATAACTGTTGGTGCAAAATCAAACCCGCTTCAATCGTTTTACCCAAGCCTACCTCATCAGCTAGCAACACTCTAGCAGCTGTGCGTTCGGTAACTTTTTTGGCAATATAAAATTGATGTGGCAGCAGCTGAACCCGCGGCCCCGTCAGTCCATAGCTTGTGAACTGGTCGAGCTTGCGCTGAAAATCTAACGTTTTAAGACGCAAATCAAATAATTTAGTCTTATCAATCTGCCCAGTGAATAAACGACTTTGTGGTTTATTAAATGCACCGACACTGTCTAGATCAACTTCATGAAGCACAACCTCTTCACCCTGCTCATTTTTACAAAGGTACATCACGCAATGATTGTGCTCTTGCGTTTGATCAATGATGAAGGTATCACCTGCAATATTACGCACAGAATCAGCCACACTATAAACAACCCTACTTAACGGTGCATTATCCAACGCGTAAACACGTGTTTCCTCAACTGCGGGGAAGAAAAATGTAACATGCCGCCCTTCTATAGACTCCACCATCCCAAGACCTAGCTCGGTTTCTGAATGACTAACCCAACGTTGCCCTGGGTGAAATTTTTGCTGACTCATCGACTAACGATCCTACTGAACTGGGTGAAAGCCGGGGATGATAAAAGTTATCACCCGCTGCCGCAATGCTAATGTATAAATAATGTAATTAACGGTTTGACACATAAGCCATGATTCAAAAATGTATTTCATCCAAATCTCGTGTTAAACGAATTTGCGCGGCAATCTCTTCAATTGAAATTGCTGTAACGTTTAAAAATGGAATATTTTCCATATGAAACAACTCCTCCACCTGCGAAACTTCACGCTGACATGTGCGTAAGGACGCGTAAGGGCTACCAGGTCGGCGCTCTTCTCTAATCCTACTCAATTGCTCTGCACTGATAGTTAATCCAAACAGTTTTCTTTTGTGTGGCTTTATCGCCCGTGGAAGGCTGCAATTATCTAAATCACTGTCCGTAATCGGAAAATTTGCCGTAAAGATGCCGTATTGAAGGGCAAGGAATAGTGAAGTTGGTGTCTTCCCTGTACGTGAAACACCCACTAAAATGACATCTGCCTGATCATAACGATCCATTTTGGCACCATCATCATATTCAAGCGCATAGTTAACCGCCCGAATGCGAGATTCATATGAACTCTTATCAATTAGGCCATGACTTTTTCCTACTTCATGGGATGATTCCTGACGCAGGTCACTCTCCATTCTAGAAATATAATCATCAAATAAATCGTAGAAAATACAATCACTTTCAGCAACTATTTCACGTAAATTATCATTAGTGAACGTGCTAAAAACGATGGGGCGCCCTTCGTTTACGGTGTAGGAGTCATTGATTCTTTTCACCAATGTCTCAGCTCTCGCTTGGGTATCTACAAACGGCACCACATGTCGTTCTCGCTCAACCCCTTCAAACTGAGTCATCAAACTATTGCCCAATGTTTCCGCTGTAATGGCCGTTCTATCTGATACGAAGAAGATTGTTCTATTTTTCATTATATATAGATATGCTTTTTTGCTAAAATGGTGAATTAATGCAATTTTAAACTAATTTAGAGGATATTAAGTTGAAAGAATACATCGTTTGGCTCGATTCAACAGGCATGGATGACGTAGAGCATGTGGGTGGTAAAAATGCATCTTTAGGTGAAATGATCAGTAATTTAGCGTCTGTTGGAGTGGATGTGCCCGGTGGTTTTGCAACCACTGCAACGGCCTTTAGAGACTTCCTTTCACAAAGTGGTATTGATGATCGCATCAATGCAAAGCTCGACGCGCTTGATGTTGATGATGTGAACGCATTAGCAGTCGTGGGCAAAGAAATTCGCCAATGGGTGATTGATACGCCTTTCCAAACCCAATTAACAACCGCTATCGAGGAAGCGTATGCAAAAATGCAAGCCGATGCGAAAAGTGAATTTTCTGTGGCTGTTCGTTCTTCAGCAACCGCTGAAGATTTACCTGACGCATCATTTGCAGGCCAACAAGAAACATTTTTAAATGTTGATGGCATCGACTACGTCATGCATTCAATTAAAGAAGTGTTTGCTTCTT
>NVSW01000083.1 GCA_002401365.1 Piscirickettsiaceae bacterium
TTAATGAACCCTTGTGTAGAGCAGACTCCACCCATTCACGTACTTTGGCCGCGTTTCCCCAGAGCTCTTCAGGGTTGTTAAGTGATTGTTGGTAACTGTCTAGATACTGCCCCATCTGCCTACTCCTGTTTAATATCGAATGATTTAAATCGTTTTTTTTTGCTTTTTTTATTACAAATCGACCAATGATTATATGCTTTTTAAGCGTTTTTTTCAACCCAGACCATTAACCCCTGTGTTATCAGGTCAATGTCTAAACAGAGTATGTCGGTGATTTCTTGGGGGCTTAGCTGGCAACCGGTTGCTAATACTTCGGCAATAAAATAGTCGTTGATTTGGCTTTTTAATTCCTCTGTATTTGGCGCACGCAGAGCAAAGTCAGCAAACAGCTTAACTCTTGTACGCAAGGCGGAAGCGAGCTGATTTAAGTTATCAACTTTATTAAAATGGGTGAGGTAGGCTCGGTTGCACCCTGCAGCCAATATTTTATCAATTGAATTAAGCCAGTCTTGCGGGTTAAAGTCCACCGGCGACGATGGTGGGAATATAAAAGGCTGACCATTAACGGTAAGTTCTGGATATGCGACGCCAAAGGTGTCGCCAGTGAAGATGCCATTACTATCTTCATCGATGATACAGAAGTGGTGTTTTGCATGCCCTGGGGTGTCAATAAACTTGAGCACCCTGCCTTGGAAATTAATACTAAATCCATCGTCGGCAATGGTAACGCGTTGCTCATCTATGGCAACGAGGTCGCCGTAATGTTTTTTGAATTCTGTTTCACCATAAACGGCGGATGCGCCAGCTTGTAGGCGGCTCGGGTCAATCATATGGCGCGCACCGCGGGGGTGGATAATAAGCTGCGCGTTCGTGGCGTGCTGCATCATGCTGCCAGCACCGCCTGCGTGGTCTAAATGTACATGCGTTGGGATGACGTAGTCTACATTTTCAATAGGGATGTTTTTTTCTTGCAGTAGATCCAGAAGTAGAGGCGTCGTGTAATTTGTGCCCACATCGATAAACGCGGCGTGGCCGTTTTGCTCTATTAAATAGCAGCTAGCTAAGCCAGGGCGAATGTATTGAGAGTCGACACAGCTAACGCCGTGACCAATGTCTTCATATTTAAGGATGCTCATATTTATTAAGTGTTGAGAAAAAGAGACTTTATGGTAAACTCAAAAGTCAGTTTTTGAAATCAAGATTTAAATATAACTGAATAAAAATTTATTAAAGAATAAACGAGGAGTTTTAAATGGATCTACGCAGATTAAAGTCAGTTATTAAAGCCTGTCTTGTGGGCGCTGTGTTAACAGCGGGCGCAGCACACGCTGGTGTAACAGATGATGATATTTTGAATGATGCTAAAAACACAGAAAATGTTGTGTCTTATGGTATTGGTTTACAAGCACAACGATATAGCCCATTAGATAAAGTTAATTTAGATACTGTTAAGGATTTAGTTCCAGCATGGTCTTTTTCTTTCGGTGGTGAAAAACAACGTGGTCAAGAAGCGCAGCCAGTTATTTATAATGGCCGTATTTTTGTAACGGCTTCATATTCACGTTTATTTGCAATTGATGCAAGAACGGGACAAGAACTATGGCAGTACGACCATCGTCTTCCAGATGGTATTCTTCCATGTTGTGACGTGATTAACCGTGGCGCTGCTTTATATGGCGATCTTGTGATCTTTAGTACACTCGATGCTAAAATTGTTGCGTTGAATCAGGAAACTGGAAAAGTAGTTTGGAAAGCTAAAGTTGATGACTACAAAGCAGGTTACTCGTTAACAGCGGCTCCAATTATTGTAAAAGGTAATGTTATTACAGGTGTTTCTGGCGGTGAGTTCGGTGTTGTTGGTCGTGTAGAGTCACGTGATGCATTAACAGGTGCGCTTAACTGGATTCGTCCAGTAATTGAAGGCCATATGGGTTACAAATATGGTGCAGCTGTTAAGAAAAAAAATGGTAAGTTCAAAGACGGTGAAAAGATCGAAGATGGTATTACTGGTACACGTGGAGCAACCTGGCCTGGTGATATGTGGAAAACAGGTGGTGCAGCAACGTGGTTAGGTGGTACATACGACGCCGAAGTTGACTTGTTGTTCTTCGGCACAGGTAACCCTGCTCCTTGGAACTCTCATCTACGCCCTGGCGATAACCTATATGCAGCGTCTACGGTTGCTATCAACCCAGATACTGGGAAAATTGTTTGGCATTACCAATCAACGCCTAACGAAGGTTGGGATTATGATGGTGTGAATGAATTTATCTCTTTCGATCTTAAGAAAGATGGGAAAGTGATTAAAGCGGGTGCTAAAGCAGATAGAAATGGTTTTTTCTATGTTATCAATCGTACGAACGGTAAACTGATTTCAGCTAATCCATTTGTTACTAGGCAAGAGTGGACAACTGGCGTTGATATGAAAACAGGTCGTCCTATTGAGACAGCAACAGCTCGTCCAGGTAACCCTGCTGACTCGGCTGATGGTAAAAAAGGTACGTCTACATTTGCTGTTCCTTCTTTCTTAGGTGGTAAAAACTGGATGCCTATGGCTTACAGCCCTAAAACTGATTTGTTCTATGTACCTGCAAACGAGTGGGGGATGGATCTTTGGAACGAAGCCATTACTTACAAAAAAGGTGCTGCGTACTTAGGTGCTGGTTTTACGATCGAACCATTGTATGAAGATTACATTGGTGCTCTTAGAGCGATGGATCCTAAAACAGGTAAGCAAGTTTGGGAATACAAAAATAACGCGCCTTTATGGGGCGGTGTATTGGCAACAGGTGGTGACTTGGTATTCTTCGGAACACCAGAGGGTTACTTAAAAGGCCTAAATGCTAAAACAGGTGAAGTAGTTTGGAAGTTCCAAACAGGTTCAGGCGTTATCGGTATTCCAGTTACTTGGGAAATGGACGGTGAGCAATATATAGCTGTTCCTTCTGGTTGGGGTGGTGCTGTTCCTCTTTGGGGTGGTCAAGTTGCAAAACGCATCAAAGCGCTTAACCAAGGTGGTTCATTGTGGGTGTTTAAGCTTCATAAGAGCTAATTTAGAAAGTTGTACAAAAAAACCGGCAAGATGCCGGCTTTTTTGTGTTTGAAGAATATTTTCTAATGATGATTAGAAAATATTCTGATATAGTCAGCATTATTAAATGGCTAGATTGATAAAATAAAGGAAAGCAGATGGCAATATATAAATCCCCAGTTCGAGATATGGAGTTTGTGTTAAATGAAATCATCAATGTGAACTCATTAACGCAAATCGAAAAATTTGAAGATGCGACGTCGGATATTGTTTCAGGCGTGCTTGAGGAAGCAGCAAAGCAAATTGATGGCACAATTGGCGTGTTAAATGAACCTGGTGACGCCGAGGGTGCGCAGTTGAGCGGTGGCGAGGTAACAACACCGGCTGGTTTTAAAGAAGCGTACGCAGGCTATGCTGAAAGTGGCTGGATTGGCCTTGATAAAGATATTGAGTATGACGGGCAGGGCCTTCCATATGTGTTAGCGACAGCGGTAACTGAGATGTTGTCAGGTGCGAATGCTGCATTTTCTTTATATCCCGGATTGAGTAATGGTGCTTATGAGGCATTAAAAGCGCATGGTTCGCAAGCGCAAAAAGATACTTATATGAGCCATCTGAGCCAAGGTGATTGGAGTGGCACGATGTGCTTAACCGAACCTGGTGCTGGTAGTGATCTGGGCCAAGTTAGAACCAAGGCTGTGCCGCAAGATGACGGTAGTTACCTGATTGAAGGCAGTAAAATTTTCATTACCGCTGGTGAACACGATTTAACAGATAATATTCTCCACTTGGTTTTAGCTAGAACGCCTGGTGCGCCTGAAGGTATTCGCGGTATCAGCATGTTTATTGCGCCTAAGTATATAGTCAATGAGGACGGTTCGTTAGGTGGCAGGAACGCTATTGTTTGTCCAAGTATCGAAGAGAAAATGGGCATTCATGGTTCTTGTACTTGCGTGCTGAATTTTAATGATGCAAAAGGCTACCTTGTAGGTGAGTTAAACAAAGGCATTCAAAATATGTTTGTGATGATGAATGCTGCTCGTTTGATGGTTGGCCTGCAAGGCTTAGGGGTGGCTGAGCGCGCCACTCAAAATGCCATTACCTACGCTAAAGAGCGTAAGCAAGGTCGCCCGTTAACGCGCAAAGCAGAATCTTCTTTTGATAGTGATACGATTATTGTTCACCCCGATGTGCGTCGTATGTTGTTGACAATGAAAGCATTGACAGAAGGTTGCCGAATGATGGCTTACGATACTGCTAAGCACGTTGATTTATCGGAGAATCATACCGACGATGCAATCCGTGCAGCCTCAAAAGCAAGAGTGGACTTGATGACGCCGGTTTGTAAAGCGTTTATTACAGACGTAGGCGTAGAAGTGACCGGACTAGGCGTGTTGGTTTATGGTGGTCACGGCTATATTAAAGAAAATGGCATGGAGCAAAACCTTCGAGACAGCAAGATTTTTTGCATTTACGAGGGAACAAACGGTATCCAAGCGATGGATTTAATTGGCCGTAAGCTGTCAATGAATGGCTGCCGGCTGCCTAAGGACTTTTTTGCGGATGTGTTAGCGGAGTTAGAATCAAGCGGCAATGAATTGGATTTTATTGTTGAACCACTTAGTTCAGCACTATCGGCGCTTAGTAAAGTGACTGATTGGTTGATAGAGTCAAAATCAAACAATCCAAACGACTCGGCGGCTGCAGCGGTGGACTATTTGCAAATATTTGGCCTAGTAAGCTTAGGCTACTATTGGTTGCGTGCCGCCAAAGTTGCAGTGGCTAACGAAGGGGCTTTTTATGAAGGTAAATTAGCCACGGCTAAATTCTTTGCTACCAAATTGTTGCCGCGTGTTCATGGCTTGGCACCCGCCATTATGGCTGGCAGTGACTGCGTTATGGATCCGAGTGAAGACTTAATTGTTTAGGCGTTAAGCCGTTAGAGAAAACCCACTTTAGACAGTGGGGTTTTTTATATTTTGAGAAATGTTTAGGCGTGTTAGTATTGGTCAAAAATTATTTAGTGACTGGTTGGTGTTTATGAATCTTTTTGATATCTCGTTGGATAAAAATCCAGCGAATTATGTTTCCCTTTCCCCGCTTACCTTTTTAAAACGGGCGGCAGATGTTTACCCTAATAAAATTGCTTGCATTCATGCTGAGCAGCGAATTACTTGGTCAGAAACTTATCAGCGTTGTGTTAAGTTAGCGTCTGCGTTGGCAAAGAAAGGTGTTGGTAAAGGTGATACTGTATCGGCGATGCTGCCTAATATCCCGGCGATGTTTGAGTTACATTTTGCAGTGCCAATGTTGGGGGCTGTTCTACACTCTATCAATACGCGTTTAGATGCTGCATCAGTTGCTTTTCAGCTGGATCACGCTGAAAGTAAGGTTGTGTTCATTGATAGTGAATTTGCAGCAGCGATGGAAGTTGCTTTGCATGAGGCGCAAGCTTCACCGTTTATTGTTGATGTAGAGGATGACTCATTCGCTGAGAACAAGCCAATAGGGGTAGTGACGTATGAGCAATTGGTTGAATCGGGAAGTGATTCATTTGCCTGGAGCCTTCCCGAAGATGAGTGGCAATCGATTACGCTTAACTATACATCCGGTACTACCGGCAACCCTAAAGGGGTGGTGTATCACCATCGTGGTGCTTATTTAAATGCCATTAGTAACGTGATTACTTGGGACATGGGGAATCATCCAACCTACCTTTGGACCTTGCCAATGTTTCACTGTAATGGCTGGTGTTTTCCTTGGAGCCTTGCGGCAGCAGCGGGTACCAATGTTTGTTTGCGAAATGTGTTGCCGAAAACAATTTATAAGTTAATTAAGGCGGAAAAAGTAGATCACTTCTGTGGCGCGCCTACGGTACTAACAATGTTAATTAATACCCCCGCGAAATATAAAGACGGTATTAAGCATAACGTTAAAGTGATGACGGCTGGTGCAGCGCCGCCGGCTGCCGTAATCCAGAATATGGAAGCGATGGGTTTTGATGTTACGCATGTATATGGGCTAACTGAAACCTACGGCCCATGTACTGTATGTGCTTGGCATGATGAATGGGATGAATTGCCTGCTGATGACCGAGCTGTATTAAGAGCCCGACAAGGGGTGCGTAGTGCTATGCTTGAGGACTTGATGGTGGCGGATCCGGAAACGCTCGAACCCATGCCAAAAGATGGTGTCAGTATGGGTGAAGTATTTATGCGAGGCAATAATATAATGAAGGGCTATTTGAAAAACCCAACCGCCTCAGATGAGGCGTTTAAGGGTGGCTGGTTCCATTCAGGTGACTTAGCTGTTTGGCACGAAGATGGCTATATAGACATCAAAGACAGGTCTAAAGACATTATTATTTCAGGTGGGGAAAACATCTCCACTCTTGAAGTCGAGTCCGTTTTATATCGTCATCCCGCTATATTGGAAGCTGCCGTTGTAGCAAAGCTAGATGAAGTTTGGGGTGAGAAGCCTTGCGCTTTTGTGACATTGAAGGAAGGTGAAGAAGCGACAGCTAAGGAAATTATTACTTTCTGTCGCGATAATCTTGCCCATTTTAAAGCGCCTAAGGTTGTAATTTTTTGTGATTTACCCAAAACATCGACGGGTAAAATCCAAAAATTTATTCTAAGAGACAAAGCAAACGAAATTTAATTAGGCTATTAACTCATTCGAAATGGATGAAATATCTGCGCAACCTGCCAGTGCCATTGCTAATTTTAATTCAGTTTCGAGGATCTTGAATACATTTTCAATGCCACGTTGGCCAGCGTGAGATAGCCCCCAAATAACGGGGCGGCCGATGCCGACGCATTGGGCGCCTAGGGCGAGTGCTTTTAATATATCGCTGCCCCTGCGAATGCCACCATCCATAATGATGGGGACCTGTTTATTCACCGCTTTGCTGATGCTAGCTAAGGCATCAATGCTAGCGATGCTGCCGTCGAGCTGGCGGCCGCCATGGTTAGAAACGATAATGCCATCCACACCATACTCAATGGCCAAGAGCGCGTCTTTAGGATGCAATATGCCTTTTAAGTAAATAGGCATATTTGCTTGTTGTTTGAGCCATTTAATATCTCGCCACGTTAGGCTTTTATCAATTAAGCTCTCGAAGTAATGAGCTAAACCCGAGTGACCTACTTTATTCGGCAATTTGCTATGTTCCAGAGCATGAAGATTGCTCATTTTCAAGTGAGCTGGAAGTTGAAATTGATTGCGTACATCTTGCTCGCGTTGCCCTAGATAAGGAGCGTCAACGGTTATAACAAGTGCTTGGCAACCGGCTTGCTTAGCACGATCAATAAGGGCTAGAGTGGCGTCTTTGTCCTTGTATACATACAGTTGGAACCAAACGGTCGCATTAGATGCAGCGGTGATCTCTTCGATAGGTTGGTTTGACATGGTGCTGCAAATCATAATACTGTTGACTGAGTTCGCCGCTCGGGCGACGGCCAGTTCACCGTCTTTATGGGCCATACCAAGAAAAGCTGTTGGGGATATTATAAGTGGTACGCTCAAATCATGGTCGCTAAAGCTGGTATGGGAGTTTATATGGCTGACATTATTTAAAACTCGGGGTAAAAATTTAATACGCTGAAATGCGGCTATATTATCAACAAGAGTATGTTCGTCCATTGCGCCGCTACGAAAATAATCTTTAGCTGCGGGTTCAAGGCGCATTTCAGCCGCTTTTTCATAATCAAGCAAATTCAGTAACTGTTCAGCTTTAGTCATATACAATTCCAAAAGTGGTACGGGAAAATTAATTATGGGTGAAATAATACCATTTAAGAAAAAAACACTCTTAGAAAAACACAAAGGGAATACGCTATGTCGACAAGGGCATCATAGTTGGCGTTTAGAAAAGCAAAGTAAATTTGATGTAAAACAAGGCCGTTTGGTAACGGTTTTTAGTTGTAAACGTTGCGGGGTATATAAAAACGTATTGAAGTAGAGGGGCGTTATGGTATTGACCTTTGAATGGGTTGCGATACAATGCCGTGAATGAAACATAGGATTTTTTGGAAGTTAACAAACGGAGATAAGAATGAAAATATTTAAAACACTAGTTGCAATAGGATTTGTGGCAATATTCGCAACGGGTTGTGCATCTGTATCAACAGAAAAATGGCAGAATTGTGCCTTAGCCGGTGCTGCACTTGGTGGTGCTGCAGGTGGGTTTGGTGATGATCACGATAGCGAAGATGCTATTCTAAGTGCAGTGGGTGGTGCTATTATTGGCGGAACAATTTGTGCGTTAATGGCTGATGATGAGCCGGCTCCTGCTCCTGCAGAAGAGCCTGCATTAGATTCAGATGGTGATGGCGTTATTGATAGTCTTGATCAATGCCCTAATACACCAGCTGGTGCTTCAGTTGATGCTAATGGTTGTGCATTAGACTCAGATGGTGATGGTGTTGCTGATTATAAGGACCAGTGTCCTAACTCTGCACCAGGTGCAAAAGTTAACGAATTAGGTTGTGCGGCTGCATTTGTACTGCATGGGGTGAATTTTCATACCAATTCTGCAGACTTAACTGAAGAAGCTAAAGCAATATTGCAACCAATCGCAATAGCTCATCACACGCATCATGGTGATGTTGATTTAGTTATTGGTGGTCATACTGATTCAACTGGCGCTGCTTCATACAACAAACAGTTATCACAACGCCGTGCAGAAGCTGTTCGTGCTTATATGATCAGCCAAGGTTGTTCAGCAGGAAAATTAACAGCTATTGGTCATGGTGAAGCAAATCCTATTGCTGATAATGCTACTAGAGAAGGCCGCGCTGAAAATCGTCGTGTTGAGTTAACTGTTAAATAGTTAATACGGCCAAAGCAGTATTAAAAACGGGGCATATCGCCCCGTTTTTTTTTGCAAAAAAAATCGACCTTCATTTTGAAGGTCGATTAAATGAGGCTTGGAGTATAAAGCCTCAGAGGGGAAGGTTAGCCGCGGTGCTTTCTATCCCATTTACGGTCAAATTGACGACCCTTTCTATCTAGTTTCCGGTTTGCTCTATTGCCTTTTCGGTCTAGCTTGCGATCGATACGATTGCCTTTCCTATCAAGTTTTCGATCAATGCGATTACCTTTTTTATCGAGCCTGCGCTCGATACGGTCACCTTTTCGTTCGAGCCTGTTAGCCGTTTTATTATGGCCCGCAGCACGTGCTTTGTCGGCTTTAGCGTCAAAGCGGTCTTTGATTCTGTCTCCCTTAATATCAAGACGATCATTAATACGATCGCCCTTGTTATCTAATCGATTATTAATGCGATCACCTCGATTGTCTAAGCGGCGTTCAATTCGATCACCTTTTTTATCTAATTGGTTTTCAACTCGGTCACCAAAATCTGCCCAAACGGGGAAGGCACATGTTGATACGAGTATTGTTGATAATATGAGATCTTTGCACGAGTCCACTTTCCGCGATAACGGCGTTAAAAATAGGCTCAAAATGCTCATTTACACTTGTAAACTGCGCTTTTTCGCCTCTTTTT
>NVSW01000084.1 GCA_002401365.1 Piscirickettsiaceae bacterium
GTCTTCTTCTTGTTCAAGAATAATTTGCAAAAACACGCTACGGGTTAAGTCATCTTTCGACTTAGCATCAATAACCTTAACCGGCTCTTTCTCAATAATTAGCTGACGCACATCATTAAGCGTTACGTATTTACTAATCTCCGTGTCATATAAACGGCGATTAGGGTATTTTTTAATTATTCTAGATTCAGACATGTCTTTTTAAATACCAATAAAATAAAATAAAAATTAGTCAACTTCTTTCATGCTTAAGCGAACACGGCCTTGGCGATCTACTTCAAGCACTTTGACCTTAACCATATCACCTTCAGATAATTTATCGCTCACTTTCTCAACACGGTCTTCTGAAATTTGAGAAATATGAACCAAACCATCTTTACCTGGCAAGATAGTAACGAATGCACCGAAGTCCATTAAGCGCGCAACTTTACCTTCGTAAATTCTGCCTACTTCAATTTCAGCTGTAATATCTTCAATGCGTTTCAGTGCTTTTTCGCCCGCTTCACGGTCTACAGAAGCTACTTTTACTAAGCCATCATCAGTAATATCAATTGATGCGCCTGTTTCTTCTGTAATGGCACGAATGGTTACGCCGCCTTTACCAATTACATCACGAATTTTAGCTGGATCAATTTTAAGCGTTAGAATACGTGGCGCAAAATCAGACATTTCATCACGACCAGTCGCTAGCACAGCATTCATTTTTTCTAAAATATGTAGCCGCCCCGCTTTAGCTTGTTCTAAAGCTGTAGACATAATCTCGTGCGTGATGCCTTGGATTTTAATGTCCATTTGCAGGGCAGTAATACCAGAATCTGTACCAGATACTTTAAAGTCCATATCACCTAAATGATCTTCATCGCCTAGGATGTCAGACAAGACAGCAAAGTCATCGCCTTCTTTAATAAGACCCATAGCAATACCTGCAACTGGGGCTTTCATAGGCACGCCAGCATCCATCAATGCCAAACTTGTACCACACGTACTAGCCATTGAGCTTGAACCGTTAGATTCAGTTACTTCAGCCACTACGCGCAATACGTATGAGAAATCTTCTTGGCTAGGTAATACAGCCTGTATGCCGCGTTTAGCTAAACGGCCGTGACCAATTTCGCGTCTTTTTGGTGAGCCAACAAAACCAGTTTCACCTACGCAAAATGGAGGGAAGTTGTAATGCAACATGAAGTGATCACGGTATTCACCTTCAACCGCATCAATCATTTGTGCATCACGATCAGTACCTAACGTTGCAACGACCAACGCTTGTGTTTCGCCACGTGTAAACAAGGCTGAACCGTGTGCACGAGGCAATACACCCGTGCGAACATGAATTTCACGAACTGTTGATAGATCACGGCCATCAATACGTTTTTTAGTTGAAAGCACTAATTCGCGAACATGTTTCTTTTCTAATGAAGAGAAAACACCTTTTACTTCGTCAGCATCTTCATCTTCTAATTGAGCCAACACGTCAGTACGTACTTCTTTCAATTTAACTTGGCGATCAAGTTTAACCAAAATAGTGTAAGCATCAGCAATGCCTGCTGTTGCAAGGCCGGCTACTTTTTCCACTAACGCATCGTTAGTTGCTGGTGCAGTCCATTCCATACGTGGCTTGCCAACGTCCGCTGCCAATTCATTAATTGCTGTGATGGCTACTTGCATTTGTTCATGACCAAATGTGACCGCACCCAACATAATATCTTCAGATAAACAGTCAGCTTCGGACTCAACCATTAATACAGCATCTGCTGTACCAGCAACCACTAAATCTAATTTAGAGTCAGCCAATGCTGTTTTTGATGGGTTCAATGCGTATTCACCGTTGATGTAGCCAACGCGTGCAGCACCAATTGGGCCATCAAAAGGAAGGCCTGAAATAGCCAACGCTGCTGATGCACCTAATAAGGCAGGAATGTCTGGGTCAACGTCTGGGTTTAGCGAAATAACAGTCGCAATAATTTGCGTTTCGTTTTTGTAACCTTTTGGAAACAATGGACGAATCGGACGATCAATAAGACGACAGGTTAGTGTTTCTTTCTCACTTGGGCGCCCTTCGCGCTTAAAAAAGCCACCTGGTATCTTACCAGCGGCATATGTTTTTTCTTGGTAGTTAACGGTTAACGGGAAGAAAGAATTGTTCTCTCCTCCTGAACGCTTACCAACGGCTGTTACCAATACGATGGTGCCATCAATTTCAACCATAACTGCGCCGTCTGCTTGACGTGCAATTTCACCCGTTTCAAAAGAAACGGTTTGGTTACCGAACTGAAACTCTTTTTTTACTGAATTCACTATATATGCCTGCCTAATTAATTAATCTATTTTCTTAAACCTAAACGCGCAATCAATGCACGGTAACGCTCAACATTTTTGCCTTTTAGGTAATCTAAAAGCTTACGGCGGCGGTTAATAATTCTTAACAAACCTTGGCGTGAGTGGTGATCTTTTTTGTTCTCAGAAAAATGCGGTGTCAAATGATTGATTCTCCCCGTTAACAAAGCAACTTGAACCTCTGGAGATCCTGTATCACCTTCTGATAACGCATATTCTTTAACTATTTCTTGCTTTTGTTCTGTACCGAACGACATATTTACTCCACTTTCTATTATATTAATCTTGAAAAAACAGCGTATTGTACTCTATCGCTCTAATAGCTAACAAGCTTTAAGATAAAACCGCTGACTGTATTTATGCAAAAATCCTAACCGGCGCCAAATAGTTACCTTCACACCACTTACCCAGCCCGAAAATAACGCCATTTGTGTCATTTAACCGAATTAACGAATGTTGGTCTAACTCATTCATTTGCACTTGTCGCCCGAAACACAAATTACTGACATCCTCAGCACTACAACTCACTTCTGGGTATTCTTGTAACGCCAGATCTAAACTATTTAGTTGCTTGTCTAAACCCAACCAATCACCCTTAAGTGACTCTAACTGTTCAATAGTTACCGACTCTTCTAATCCAAACGGCCCGGTTTTAATGCGCCTTAAAAAGGTGACGTGCGCGCCACAGCCTAATTTTTCACCTAAATCTTCCGCTAGCGTACGAACATACGTTCCTTTAGTGCAACAGACTTCTAACGTTAGGCTATCGGCTTCTTTAGACAGTAACACTAACGACTTAATTGTAACGGCTCTAGCAGGCCGATCAACAACTTGACCTGATCGTGCGAGTTTATATAAACGTTGGCCGTTGTGCTTGAGTGCTGAATACATGGGGGGAACTTGCTGAATATCACCTGTAAATTCTTCCAGCAACACCAGCAACTGGCTATCAGTTATATCTGGCACCTTCCTTTCAAGTACTACATTGCCTTCAACATCACCTGTTTCGGTGGTCTGTCCAAGCCTCATAGTAAATTGATATGTCTTGTCGGATGCCAACAAATACTGCGAGACCTTTGTCCCATGCCCTAAACATATTGGCAAAACCCCGGATGCTAACGGATCCAAACTGCCCGTATGGCCAACTTTTTTTGCGCCATACAAGCGTTTAATAATCTGCACAGCACGGTTTGAGGAAATATTAAGTGGCTTATCCAAAATGAGAATACCGCTTATGTCGCGACCTTTCTTTTTCCGATTTGCCACGGATTACTTCTCGCTATCTGGATTGGTTGCTTTCAGCAACGCATCCATTTTAATACCTTGTTCTATAGACTCATCCAAAAAAAACCTTAATTCCGGCACCATCCGCATCCGCATCCGCTTTGACACGACACCGTGAATGTAATTAGCGGCACGGTTTAATGCTGCAATACTGTCTGCCTTGTTTTCACTATCTTTGGTCGTTAAAACACTGATATAAACTTTTGCAACGGCCAAGTCCTTGGTCACCTCTACATCGCTGACGGTGACAAAACCAACTTCGGGGTCTTTTATCTCTCGTTGCAATACCTCGGCCAACTCACGTTGCAGTTGCCGCTCTACTCGCTGAAAACGTAAAAACTCTCTAGGCATAAGGTATCAGTTACAGTTTCCGCTTAACTTCAATACGATCAAATACTTCGATTTGATCGCCTTCTTGAACGTCATCATAATTTTTAACGCCAATACCACATTCCACGCCAGACTTTACTTCTTTAACATCATCTTTAAATCGTCTTAAAGATTCCAACTGGCCTTCATAAATAACCACGTTTTCACGCAACACACGAATAGGCAAATCTTTTTTAACAAAACCTTCTGTCACCATACAGCCTGCAATAGCACCTAGCTTAGGTGAACGGAAGACATCACGCACCGTTGCAATACCAACGATTTGCTCTTTAATATCTGGTGCCAACAAGCCAGACAAAGCGTCTCTAACATCATCAATCACATCATAAATAATACTGTAATAACGAACAGATACACCTCGATTTTCAATCATTCGCCTAGCATTCGCATCGGCACGTGTATTGAAACCAATAATAAGTGCACCTGATGCTGACGCGAGATTCACATCACTTTCATTTATACCGCCTACGCCACCTGCAACAATAGACACTTTTACCTCGTCTGTAGACAAGTTCAATAACGAATCTTTAATAGCTTCCAAGCTACCGTGAACATCGGCCTTAACCAACACATTCATCGTCGAACTATCACCTGACTCCATTTGTGAGAAGGCTTGTTCTAATTTAACTGCCTGTTGTTTAGCTTGTTTAGCTTGCCGTGCTTTAGTGGCACGGAACTCAGCAATCTCACGTGCTTTACGTTCACTTGGCGCTGCATATACTTCAGAACCAGCACCTGTAGTTTTAGACAAACCCAACACTTCGACAGGAACCGACGGCTTTGCCGACTTCATTGCTTTACCATTCTCATCGAACATTGCTTTGACACGCCCATGAGACTCGCCAGCAACAATATAGTCACCCATTCTCAGAGTACCTTTTTGCACTAGCACCGTCGCTATCGGACCACGGCCTTTATCCAATCGTGATTCAATAACGACGCCCACTGCAGAGGTATCAACAGGCGCTTTTAGCTCCAATAATTCTGCTTGCAGTGCAATCGCTTCTAGTATTTCGTCCACGCCTTCACCGGTCAAGGCAGAAACGTTCACAAATTGCGTATCACCGCCCCAATCTTCGGGCGTCACGTCAAGTTGTGCTAACTCATTTCTTACACGATCTGGCTGCGCACCGTCTTTGTCTATTTTGTTCACCGCAACAATCATCGGTACACCCGCTGCTTTAGCGTGTTCAACTGCCTCTTTCGTTTGCGGCATTACACCATCATCTGCGGCAACAACTAAAACAACCAAGTCAGTTATTTGTGCACCCCTAGCACGCATAGCTGTAAATGCTGCGTGACCCGGCGTGTCAATAAAGGTGACCATTTTATCACCCTGTTTTACCCGATAAGCACCGATGTGTTGGGTAATACCACCCGACTCACCTGCTGCTACTCGGCTAGAACGAATATAGTCCAGTAACGATGTTTTGCCATGATCAACGTGCCCCATAATGGTTACAACCGGCCCACGAGAAACATCATCACCGCCTTTATCCAATACATCTGCCAACATTTCCGCCTGAATGTCTTCATCACTGCGCAAGATTGGCTTATGCCCCATCTCTTCAACAACAATAACGGCGGTATCTTGGTCAAGCGGCTGATTAATGGTAGCCATTGTTCCGAGCCCCATTAAGGCTTTAATAACTTCACCCGCTTTTACATTCATTCGTTGCGCTAAATCAGCAACAATAATACTATCCGGAATTTCTACATCATAAACAAGGGTCTTTGTTGGTAATTCAAAACCGTGCTTATCATCAGATGCCAAGCGAACATCCCTACGTTGCGCTTTCTTTTTGCGTCGCGGCGTTTTACTTCCAACGTGTAAGGTATGCTCTTTAGTTTTCTTTTTATCCGCGTTACGAAATTGCTCTTTACCCTTTTTAGCAGGTTTTTCTTTTTCTGGCACGGCAACTGCTGCTGCCTTTGGCACGTCGGCTTTTTTTGTTTTTTGTTTTTCTTCCGCGTCTAACTTAGTTTGCTCTTCTTTCTTTAGCTTTTCTAATTCGTCGACTTTGGCTCTCTCTTTGTCCAATAGTTGTTCTTTATCTTTTTGATGTTTGCTTAAGCGAGATTGTTCTTTTTCCCTAGCTTCATCTTTTTCTTGCACAAGCTTTTCATGCAGTTCAGCCGCTTTTTTTGCTTCCTCTATCTCCTCAAGTGACAGCCCAGTTTTCATCTCATCTATTGAGCGGCCCAAGCTTTTCTTTCTACGAACTTCAACACTCACAGTGCCAGAGCTTTTGCCGTGGCTTCGCCCTTGTTTAAGCTCAGTAACGACTTTACGTTTTAGGGTTATTTTCTTTGCTGGTTTAATGTCGGCTTTCGCCTTCCCATGACTCTCCCGAAGGTGAGCCAACAGCGCCATTTTATCTTTTTCAGTTAATGTCGAAGAGGTGTTTTTAACTTTAACACCCGCATCTTTAAGTTGCTCTACCAACTTTTCAGGGGCTGTACCAACCACCTTTGCTAACTGTTGAACTGTTATATCTGCCATGCCTTTTTCTCCAGGATTATCTATCGCTTACTCTGCAAACCACGGTTCACGTGCTTTCATAATAAGCGTGCCAGCTCTCTCTTCATCCATCGCCACGATGTCAGTCAGCTCATCAATTGCTAGCTCTGCCAAGTCTTCCATGCAGATCACTTTTTTACTTGCTAGTTTAAAAGCCAATTCGCGATCCATACCTTCCATTTCTAACAAATCTTGTGCTGGCTCATGCTCCTCAAGCACTTCTTCCGAAGCAATCGCCTTGATTAACAAGCCATCTTTTGCACGTTGATGTAACGCTTCTGCAATATCTTCGTCAAACTCTTCAATTGCCGCCAAATCACCTACATCAACCATGCCGATTTCTTCGATGCTTGTGTAACCTTCTTGATACAAAATCAGACCAACGTCTTCATCCACATCTAGGTCTAACATTAATTGTTTTACAAATTCTTCAGACTCAGATGCAGATTTTTCCTCTGCTTGAGTTTCACCCATTACATTTAATGTCCAACCAGTCAACTCACTAGCCAATCGTACATTTTGCCCACCACGCCCGATAGCTTGCGACAAGCTATCATCTCGGACAGACACATCCATGCTGTGTGCGTCTTCATCAACCACAATTGACACTACATCTGCAGGTGACATGGCGTTAATCACAAATTGTGCATCACTTTCATCCCACAAAATAATATCAACGCGTTCTCCTGCTAGTTCATTTGATACTGCTTGGACACGAGAACCTCGCATACCAACACATGCGCCCACTGGGTCTAAGCGTTGGTCTCGGCTTCTAACCGCTATTTTTGCTCTAGAGCCTGGGTCACGTGCCGCACCTAATATTTCAATCAAGCCATCACCTACTTCTGGCACTTCAAGATTAAACAAGGCAATCAATAGATCTGGTGAACTTCTAGTTACTTTTAACTGCGGGCCTCGCGCGGCCTCTTCAACTTCTTTTAGATAACCACGAATTCGATCGCCAACGCGTACTGGTTCGCGAGGAATCATTTCTTCGCGAGGAATAATTGCATCTGCTGTACCTTCCAGATCAACAAACACATTACCTCTTTCTATGCGTTTAATAACACCTGTCACTAAATCGCCGACCTTATCCTTATATAGTTCGTAAACTTTTTTACGCTCGGCTTCACGTACTTTTTGCACAATCACCTGTTTAGCGGCCTGCGCACCAATGCGACCAAAATCCGCCGCCTCTATTGGCTCTTCTATAAAATCACCCAACTCTATTTCTGGGTTTTTTAACTTAGCATCAGCCAATAAAATTTGTGCATCTGGTCTCTCTATCCCGTCCTCAACGTCTGGGTCAGCTTCAATAACTTCCCAGCGTCGAAAAGATTCGTAGTCACCGCTCGTTGGATCGATAGCAACACGCACATCAATGTCTTCTCGGTATAGTTTTTTGGTCGCCATCGCCAATGCTGCTTCTATTGCTTCAAACAACACACTGCGATCTATTTCTTTTTCATTAGAAATAACGTCTACAACCATTAAAATTTCTTTATTAGCCATGTTTAACCCTAAAATAAATATTTATTTATTAACAATAATTCGTGCTTTTTTTATTAACGAGAACGGTATTTCAACCTCCTCTTCATCTACATGTAAACAAATAATACCCTTGTTTACTTCAAGAATATCACCGGTAAACTTGCGCTGACCTTCAAGCGTCGCTTGACGCAGCTCCAGCTTCACAACAGAACCCTTGAAACGCTTAAAGTGCTCTAGCGAAAACAACGGCCTTTCCAAGCCTGGTGATGACACTTCCAGCGTGTACTGACCACTTATTGGATCTTCCACATCTAAGACACCACTAATTTGGTGACTAACTTTGGAACAATCCCCAACCAAAATACCATTTTCGCTATCTATATAGACCCTTAATACAGACTCTTTACCTTGACCAACAAATTCCGCACCAACAAACTCATAACCTAAACCTTCAACTGCGGGCTGGATAAGTTCCAATAGTTTAATAGGCGCTAAATTCATCAATATTCTCACATACAAAAAAAGGGCCAACGGCCCAATCAATAACTTTCGATTTTTACCGTGCCCGTAAAACAACACCGCATGCCGAAATAAAAAATACCCCAAACGGGGTAACATTAAAACGCGGAATTTATAATATCATTACAAAGCACGCATTAAATCGCCTTTGCAATAAAGTTCTTCGTCAATTATAACAAATTTATCCTGACACATTCAACACAGTATTCGAAAAATCGTTTTTTTATC
>NVSW01000085.1 GCA_002401365.1 Piscirickettsiaceae bacterium
TTGAAATATTTGTTGGGCTTAAACCCGTCAGTGAATGGACCAGTGCATCGAACCGACAAGCGTTACAAAAACTCATGGAAGTAAAAATGTCTGTTCACCCCGGACTACTGTTTTCGTTTTCGCAACCGATAGCCACCCGAGTAGATGAATTATTGTCGGGCGTTAAAGCGCAGTTAGCCATTAAATTATTTGGTTCCGATCTAGATACATTGGCCGTAACGGGCAAAAAAATTGAAACGTTGGTTCGTAAGATTGAAGGCACACGCGGCGTAGAAATGGAGCAAATTGCTGGTGAAGCACAACTGGCGATACGCCCTAATAGGGATGTTCTAGCGCGCTATGGTATCCCTGTTTCACAGGTGATGGATTTGGTGGCCAATTCGATTGGTGGTGTAGAAGCTGGCCAGGTGATTAATGGTAATGAACGTTACGATATAAACATTCGTTTACAATCAGATTTTCGCGATAGCATTGAAGTCATTCAGAATCTTACTATGCAAGCGCCTAATGGCGCGTGGGTAAAGCTGGGCGATGTAGCTGAGGTGAAAATCGAATCGGGCCCTCCACAAATCCGGCGTGATGATGTGCAGCGAAGGGTTGTCATTCAATCCAATGTTGAGGGGCGTGATATGGGTGGATTAGTTGCCGAGATTAGACAGCGCATTAACGAAGAAATTGACCTTCCTACAGGCTATACTGTGGTTTTTGGTGGCCAGTTTGAAAATCAACAACGAGCACAAGCAAAGCTTATGGTTGTCGTGCCGGTATCCTTAGGCCTCATCTTTTTATTATTATACTTTGCCTTCAGCTCTGTGGGGCAATCCTTGTTGATTATGTTGAATGTCCCGCTGGCGATGATTGGTGGTATTGCTGCGTTATTTGTGTCTGGGCAGTACTTGTCCGTACCAGGCTCTATTGGTTTTATTGCTTTGTTTGGAGTGGCAGTATTGAACGGAGTTGTGATGGTTAACGCGATTAACCAACGACTTAGCGATGGGCTCACCGTTGAACGTGCTGCTTTTGAAGGGGCGCTTTCAAGATTACGCCCCGTGTTAATGACCGCGAGTATAGCCGCACTTGGTTTGATCCCTATGTTGTTAGCAAGTGGCGTAGGGTCGGAAGTTCAACGTCCATTGGCTACTGTTGTGGTCGGAGGGCTGTTTTCCTCAACCTTATTAACACTGGTGGTAATACCTGCGTTATATTCATTTTTTTCAAGACAACATAATCAGGAATAGGAGAAAACATGGCTGGGTGTGATAGTTGCTCTAGCGACAATATAGAAAAAGCAACAAAGCAGCAAAGACGGGTATTAATCATCGTCTTGTTGATTAATGCCACGATGTTTTTTGTAGAATTTAGCGCCGGGCTTGTTAGCCATTCAACGGCATTAATGGCGGACTCGCTAGATATGCTGGCCGATGCATTGGTGTACGCCCTAGGGTTATTTGCCCTGGGGCGTGCTGCTTATTGGAAAAGCCGTGCCGCGCTCACCAGCGGCATTTTCCAGATGATACTGGGTCTGGGTATTCTCATTCAACCCATCTATTTGCTGAGTACGAATAATGTGCCAGATGCTTTCAGTATGGGTGTGTTTGGTGCGCTAGCGCTTGTAGCAAACACCGTGTCATTTTTTCTTTTAATGGCCTACAAAGATGGCGATATTAATATGCGTGCGACGTGGGTTTGTACGCGTAACGATATGATAAACAATATTGGGGTCATAATAGCCGGCGGGCTTGTTTATTGGCTATCATCCCCCTTACCCGATATTATTATTGGCATTATCATTGCCGCCATCGTTATGCACGCAGCGTGGGGCGTTATTAATGAAGCACGTACTTCACAGCTACACTAACCTAAGTCTATCAAGTAAAAGGTTAGTGACAGGCAGTGACATGATGAACAAAGCTTCCAATATAACAGCAAAAAATACTACTTAAAAGCCTGCTGAAGTGACACCATTTAGGTAAAAGAATAGACAGTTTTAAAGAGTCCATATTTTTCCAAATTATTAAAATATATAATGAATTTGGTCGGGGCGAGAAGATTTTAAACCCCGACCACAGTCTCCCCATACGGGTATTATTTTATCATAACTTGTTGATTATAAAGCTTATTAATTGACTCCTGTCTAACCTTTTTACTCAATAATCGTCTATATTTATCAATTACTTACGAATAAAAGTTAGACACTTTGAGTGATTGTTCCACTGTTGCCACCTTAGTTAAATACAGCTTTTAAACCTTAGGGTTGTTTTCGAGTTCCTAAAATATTTTTATATCCATACGGTCATGGATGATGGTTGTAATAAAAATATCGTGTGATCGTTGAGTGTTAAAAATAATATAGCTTTCATGCTCATGTCGAAAACACCCATCGCGGAGATCATTACATTCACGCCCCATACTCGGATTATCAGCTAACAACTGGAAACAATCGTCAAGACTAGCATTATATTTCACCGCTTGGCTTTCGCCAAATTATTGAAAACTGTATCGAAATATTTTTTAATCTCTGCCCGTGTTTTTACTGACAACTTAAGTTTATTTTATAACAAGATCAGCTTTCAACAGAGTACAAATTATTCCTGACTAATTAGCCCCTACCCACATTTACTGTCCCCACAATTCAAACACGTCATGCAACCATCCATTTGAATAGATGCTTTTGTATTACATTTTGTACATAACTGAGAGCCTGCTGGAAATTCACTTGCTTCTGTAGGTACTGTTAATTTCACTTGTTTTTCTGCTTCAAACTGGGCACGCTTTTCATCCATGATTTTTTGCTGATGCTCGCTGATTTCTTCCGTTTTAATCAAACCAATCATTTTTAAGTGCGATTCTACAACATCACCAATTTCAGCCACTAACGAAGGCATGAACTTGCCACCTTTTTTGAAGTAGCCACCGCTTGGGTCGAATACGGAACGAAGTTCTTCCACTAAGAACGTAATATCACCACCTTTTCTGAAAACTGCTGACATAATGCGTGTTAGGGCGACAATCCATTGGAAATGATCCATGTTTTTGGAGTTAATGAACACTTCAAACGGGCGGCGCTGTTCATGTTCTGTGCCTTCATTTAGTAGTAAATCATTAATGGTTATATATAGTGAGTGCTCTGATAATGGGGTTTTAATTTTATACGTTGAACCCAATAGCATTTCAGGCCTCGCTAGGCTTTCGTGCATTTGTATTACATTGCTTTTTTCTTCCGCTACTGCTGCAACTTGTTCTGCTTTTTTATCGTCTTCTTTTACAACTTCGTAGCCAGTGATATTTTGTGAAATTTTATGTGTCATTGTCATTCTCCTGTACGCTCGCTTAAAATTTGCCGTAGTAGCCTTCTTTTAAGGCATCGTACAAATTAGCGGCTGTGTGTGATTCGCCTTCGTATTCAATCATTTCATTGCCTTTTGCTTCTAGCGTTGAACCATCTTCTAGGCTGAAACGATAGGTGGTGTTTTCTAGGTCTGACTCTTTTACTAATACGCCTTGGAATACATCAGGGTTAAAACGGAATGTTGTACAGCCTTTTAGGCCTTTTTCATGTGCGTATAAGTAGATGTCTTTAAACTCGTCGAAATTAAAGTCTGTTGGCACATTAGCTGTTTTTGAAATGGATGAATCTATCCATTTTTGTGCTGCAGCTTGAATGTCCACGTGTTGCTTAGGTGTGATCGTTTCTGCGGTTACAAAGTAGCTTGGGAGTTTTTCATCTTCTTTGTCTGAATACGGCATCGCCTTTTCATTAATTAGCGTTCGGTATGCCAACAATTCAAATGAGAACACATCGACTTTTTCTTTCGCTTTACGCCCTTCTCTAATCACATTACGCGCATAGTGATGGGCAAAG
Source organism: Piscirickettsiaceae bacterium (assembly GCA_002401365.1). GTDB lineage: Bacteria > Pseudomonadota > Gammaproteobacteria > Methylococcales > Cycloclasticaceae > Cycloclasticus. The sequence continues at coordinate 3,863 of NVSW01000085.1, forward strand.
CTTGGTTCAATACCGTTACTGGCGTTATTGGCCAATGATAGCGATATGGTACCAGTTGGTGCTATTGAACTATGGTGAGTGAAACGTGCGCCTGTTTCTGCCAACTTTTCTACTAACTCTGGTGCTACGCTAGCAATTTGTCGCATATAACGGCTGTATCGTGCGTGCAAAATACGCCCTTTAATCATATCGCCCACTTCGTAGCCATCGTCTACCATTTCTGGACGCTTACGTAGCATATCGCCAGTTACCTTAAAGTCTTCGTTCATAATCGGTGCTGGGCCTTTTTCTTTTGCAAGTTCTAAGGCAGCTTCCCAACCGGTGACGGCTAATTGCTTACTCACCTCTTCGGTAAACTCTATTGATTTTTCTTCACCGTAAGGAACACCCAACATCGTTAATGTTGAACCCAAGCCTAAAAAGCCCATCCCGTGGCGACGTTTATGTTCAATCGCTTTACGTTGATCCTCTAGAGGCAAGCCATTTATTTCTACAACATTGTCGAGCATGCGAGTAAATATGCTAACGGTTTGACGGAATTTATCCCAATCAAACGTCGCATCTGACGTGAAGGGGTTAAGCACAAATTTTGTTAAGTTAATTGAGCCCAACAAGCATGAACCATAAGGCGGCAAGGGTTGCTCACCACATGGGTTGGTTGCGCGAATATTTTCACAAAACCAGTTGTTATTCATTTCGTTGACTTTATCAATAAGGATAAAACCGGGTTCTGCGTAATCGTAGGTGGAGGCCATAATAGATTCCCACAAACCCTGCGCTTTAACTGTGTTGTAAATGCGGCAAGCGACTAAACCAACCTCATTAACTTTGTAACCGTCTGTTATTGGCCACTCACGCCAAAGGACTTTATCGGTGTCGTTAAGGTCTACATCGTCAGACGCAAGTTCTTTAGCTGACAAGGGAAACACCAATTGCCAATCTTTATCTTCTTTAACGGCCTGCACAAACTCATCTGTTATTAATAGTGACAAATTGAACTGACGCAAACGACCATCTTCACGTTTTACGCGCACGAAATCTCGCACATCAGGATGGGAAACATCAAAGGTTGCCATTTGTGCGCCACGTCTGCCACCCGCTGAGGAAACGGTAAAACACATTTTATCAAAAATATCCATGAACGATAACGGACCAGAGGTATTCGCACCCGCACCTGACACATAAGCACCTTTTGGGCGCAATGTAGAAAATTCATAACCAATGCCACAACCCGCTTTAAGCGTTAATCCTGCTTCATGCGTTTTACCCAAAATATCATCCATAGAGTCGGCAATCGAACCTGAAACGGTACAGTTGATAGTTGATGTGGCCGGTTTATAAGAACTAGCGCCCGCATTAGAGATAATTCTACCCGCTGGAATAGCGCCATGTTTAAGCGCCCAAACAAACTGATCATGCCAATATTCTTTTTTATCGACTGTTTGTTCAACCTCAGCAATTGCCGTTGCAACTCGGTCATAAGTTGCGTCAATGTCTGTATCAACAGGTGTACCATCTTGCTTTTTTAAACAGTACTTTTTATCCCATATGTCCAATGATGCGGATTGGAATTCAATATCGGCTTGGCTGTCTTTAATGACTTGTAGATTAACTGTATTCATGCGTCCCCTTTGCGTCTTAGTTATTTTTTTGGGTGGCACTCCCCTATCACCCTTAATTTACTAGGTTATAAGAAAACAGGTAAAAACACAAGATGATGTGTTAATTATTTTAAATATAACTACATGTAGTAATAAAAGCATTATGCATCAGCAAAGCAAATTACTTGATATATCAATCCGTTAGGTTATAAAGCATAGAGTTCACATCAATAAAATGATGTTACGATGAGTAATGAAGACACTAGATGAGAATAAAAAACCCTCCAAAAGGAGGGGTCTTGTATGGTGCGCCAGAAGGGATTCGAACCCCTGACCGCTCGGTTCGTAGCCGAGTACTCTATCCAGCTGAGCTACTGGCGCATAAAGCTAAATCGATGTATAAAAAATTAATTCTTAGCCCTAAGGGTTAAGGCGGCTATTGTATTAGCCCTGTGTAAAACGTCAAGTAAAACTTGGTTGCATCTATAGCTATCAACTACTTACAACAAGAATATCTTTCTGTGTATTTTAACCCTTAGCCATTATAGAATTAGTGGGCCACAACTAAATACCATGCCAATAAATTGAAACTTAATAGCTACACTCCAGCCATGACCGATGCCGGCATAGATGCTGCCACAACCGTCCAAATGACTGATGAATACGGTATTACTCGTGAAGGCTTTGTTGCCGCAGAACGCCCATTAACGATCTATGTCGACAAACGTGAGGTAGTGACACTGATGACAATGGGCAGCCACCCGGAGTTATTAATTTTAGGTTGGTTAAAAAATCAGCGATTTATTACTGAACTGTCCGAAATACGTTCTATACAAGTTGATTGGCAGGTTAGCGCCGCCGCGGTAACGACGTTTAAAGGTATTGAAAATTTAACCGCACGACTAGCTAAACGAACAGTTACAACAGGATGCGGCCAAGGCACCGTTTTTGGTGGTTTAATGGATGATATTGCTAATATTAACCTGCCAACTGCTAACCTTAAACAGTCAGATATTTATACCACACTAAAGGCCTTAACCGATTATAACGATATTTACCGTCGTGCTGGCGCAGTACACGGATGCGCCTTATCTCGCGGTACCGATATTTTAAAATTTGTGGAAGATGTAGGCCGCCATAATGCCGTTGATACGATTGCCGGGCATATGTGGCTTGATGCCATTGATGGTTCAGATACTCTTTTTTACACCACCGGTCGGCTAACGTCAGAAATGGTCATTAAAGTCGCACAGATGGGGATACCTATACTATTATCACGCTCCGGCACAACCCAAATGGGGTTGGAATTAGCTCAACAACTAGGCGTTATTTTAATCGCTCGGGCAAAAGGCAGACATTTCCTTATTTATAATGGCCTGGAACACATATTGTTGGATGAAATCCCACGTTAAGTGACAACTTGAGTCTTATAGGAGTTGTAGGGTCAATGACGGAGAGAGCCCGTATATGCAATTTAACAATATATAACAATGTTTAACGACGAGTAACAATGAATAACTATTTAATTGTTTTTTAAGCACTAAAAGTGACTGACTTAACGACTTTCCTTTCATTTTGCATCTTTTGTATACCCCCCAATAAACAATCAAGTTTTAAGTAAAAAATTCTTATAATGAAATAAAGGAATTTTCTATGAAGAAATCACGATATACAGGTAGTCAAATCGTATCGATCTTGAAACAAAATGAAGCCGGAGCACTGGTTCCAGATTTATGCCGTGAACACGGCATGAGCAATGCAACGTTCTATATCCCTCAAGAGGCACCAAGGTAAATGGCGATATAGGTGCGTCGTTGATGAAGCGAATGAAAAAGCTTGAAGATGAAAACCGGCACCTTAAAAAGGTATGCCAAGGAAAAGTTCAAGGCTGAAATTGTAAAGAAAACACTTGAAAAAATACCCAGTAAAGCAGGTAAGGCCATCTCACCGTCGTGAGATGACGCAACGCGCCAACAATGATTTGGTGTCGCCATACGCGTTAGCTGTAATGCTTTTGGTATCAGTGAAACATGCTGAAATAGCCGATTGGCTGTTGCGATTAAGCATTACACATAAGCCTTGGCGCTTTGGTTCTGCTTTTTATACCTCCGCAACATCAAAGGCTATGGCCTAAACTCTAATTCGGCAGAAGCAATGTAATCTCGACATTGAGAACTACTTTGATTATTATTCTATTAAGCTTATTAGCAATTGCCGCGATTGCTAAAATAAGGAATAGCCCCACCTTAGACAGCCCGCTTGTTCGAATAGATGAAATTCTTAATAGTCGTTGAGTTCAATTTGAAAGAATCACGTGGTTAGTAAAGCATAACTTATCAACATTTACTATGGCATGCTACCACGCATTGACTGTTGCTGATTGCCAGTCACTTTTCCAGTCGAGAGGCAGTGCTTCTTCGGAAAGCAAACAACCTTCATTGATCATTGGGTAGAGTTCAGCATAATTCTTAATCGTTGCACCATTTACACGACTATTTATATGCCGAGATTTGATCTCTTCTAAGTGACTTAAACCTGCTGTTGCAATAAGCTCCATTAAATTTTCAACCATCGAACTTTGATAGTTAGCGACACGTTGCCCTTTGTCATTAACATCTAATGCGCTATAACGGGCTGGATTTTGCGTTGCTATACCTGTTGGACAGGTATCCTCATTGCAGTGCCTTGATTGAATGCACCCTAAAGCAAACATCATTGCCCGCGCTGAATTTACTGTGTCTGCACCCAATGCCATTAAACGTAAAACGTGAAAAGCAGACATGGCTTTACCAGAAGCAATAATGCGTATTTTGTCGCGCAGGCCAAAACCAGTTAATGCGTTATTTACAAATACAAGACCATCGCGCAAAGGCGTGCCAACAGAGTTTGTTAGCTCTATCGGCGCTGCTCCCGTACCTCCCTCAGCACCATCGACAGTGATAAAATCAGGTGTAATACCTGTTTCAACCATCGCTTTACATATCGCTAGAAACTCTGATTTATTGCCAATACATAATTTAAAGCCAACGGGTTTTCCGTCAGATAATTTGCGTAGCTCTGCTACAAATTCAAGTAACCCTTTGGGTGTTGAAAAAGTCGTATGTGCGGGTGGAGAAACCACGTCATGCCCCATCGGAACATGTCGAATATCGGCTATTTCCTGGGTTAATTTAACGGCGG
>NVSW01000086.1 GCA_002401365.1 Piscirickettsiaceae bacterium
CCCGGTACTCTAGAATGCATTGCTTGTAAGCAAACTCTAAATTTCAAAAAAACCGGCCACATACCTCCGTGCCCTAAATGCCATAAAACAGAATTTAAACGCCACAGTAAAAAGGCAAACAACAAATGAATCGAGTTATTTTTAATAAAAAAGGCGGCGTTGGTAAATCAACTATCACCTGTAATCTAGCTGCTATTAGTGCATCAAAAGGCAAAAAAACCTTGGTTATTGATTTAGATACTCAGGGTAACTCTAGCCACTATTTATTAGGCTATAGAACCGATGAACTCGAATCTACATTAGCTGATTTTTATGCCAGCACTCTAAGCGTAAGCCTGTTTCCAAAAGATTTCAGCGAGTTTATCTACGAAACTGAGATGCCTAATTTATACGTGATGCCATCTCACCCTGATATGGATAACCTTCATGCAAAACTTGAGTCACGTTATAAAATATACAAATTAAAGGAGGCTATCGGCACTATGGATGAATACGACAACATTTTTATAGACACGCCACCCGCCTTAAATTTTTACACAAGATCGGCGCTAATTGCTGCAAATAACTGCATTATACCGTTTGATTGCGATGTTTTCTCGAAACAAGCTTTATATTCGCTACTCGATACTGTCGCCGAAGTAAAAGCCGACCACAACCCTGACCTTGTCATTGAAGGTATTGTTGTTAATCAATTTCAAAAACGCGCCAATTTACCCCAGCAATTAGTCGATGAACTGATTGCTGATAAACTTAAGCTATTTAAAACAAAAATATCACCCTCTGTAAAAATCAGAGAGTCGCATAGCGCATGTCAACCAATGATTCAGTATGCCCCAACGCATAAAGTAACCGAAGAGTTCAAAAGCTTATACAAAGAGCTGAAGAAAAAATGAGCCTCCTCATGCCAATGTTGCAAAAATAGCGGTAGAATATTAAACGTAACCAACACAATTATTTCATCATGAATTATTTAAGATATTACCTGGGCGCATCAATGGTTATTGCTGGCATTGCTGGTTTCATAATGGGGAATGCATGGGTATGGCTAGGGTTAGCAACGTTTGTTCCGTTGCTAATCATCGATTCTTTTGCCAAGGCTGACCTCAAACAATACAATGCAAAAATTGATTGGCTAGCCGAAGTTCCCTTATACCTACAGCTATTTTTAATGACGGGTTTATATGCATCATTTACCCACTGGATGATGTTAGAACAGCAATCAACCCAAGCGACTCCTTTTATCTTATTACTCGGCGCGGCATTTTCATTAGGCTGGTTAGGCGCCGTTCCTACATTGCCAGTTAATCACGAATTAATGCATAGGCGAAGCGCTATAGGTCGCGCATTCGCTACCTTATTAGGTACTTTTTATTTTGACCCTACCCGCGATGTTGCCCATGTGCACACCCACCACATCCATTTAGGTACAGCAAAAGACTCTGACACCTGCCCACGCGGTTACTCTGTCTATAAGTTTATTCCATTCGCCATTTTTGGTAGCTTGAAAGACTTCTTTGAAATGGAAGCCATGCGGTGTAGAAAAACAAAACGCTCTTTATTCTCCCCTACAGGACGAATTATGAAAGCCATCTACCAAATAGCTGTCTTACTCGGCACAGTTGCATTTTTCGCGGGTCTTAGCGCCATGATCATTGCTTTTTTTGGCATGCTAATCAGCCGCATGCTGGTTGAAGCATTTAACTATTACCAACATTATGGTCTTATTCGTGTAGAAGGAAAAAAATACGATTCCCAACACATATGGAATCACTTAACTCCCATCAGCAGAACTGTTTCATTTGAAATAACCAACCATAACGATCACCATATGGATTCTTATGCACCCTATTACAAATTAAAGCCGAAGGCTGATGGACCACAAATGCCGAGTTTGTTTTTATGTTTTGCAGCGGGCCTTATCCCGCCCATTTGGTTCAAATACATCGCCAAGCCGCGCTTAAAGGACTGGGACTTTAACCATGCAACAGCTGAAGAAAAAGAACTTGCACGCATAGCAAATAAAAAAGCTGGCTGGCCCGATTGGTTAGCCGCATCTAACACATAAAACATTATGAAAAAACTATTTGGCCTATTTGGCTCCGCAAAAAAAGCCCCCCTAACAGCAACGATAAACCCATTGGGAAAATCATTTGAAGTCCCCAAAAACAACACCCTATTACAGACCGCCCTCAGCGAAGGTGTTAACTTTCCATTCCACTGTACTGTAGGCACTTGTGGCAATTGTCGTTGCAAACTAATTGAAGGTGATGTTAAAGCCATCATGGATTTTTCATATACCTTATCTGAGAATGAAATTTCAGAAGGTTACATTCTAGCTTGCCAAAGCCTTTTAAAAACAGACGTTATAGTCGAATTAGACGCTGACGAAAACCAGCCAAGCCATACTGTAGAAACATTCAGTGGAACAATTACAGACACTCATATGCACACCCATGACATTATGGAAGTAACTGTAGAATTGGATCGCCCTATATCATTTAGCGCCGGTCAATTTGCCGATATAGGGCTTGAGGGCTTTGGCCGACATCGTAGCTACTCTTTTGCTAGCGCACCAAAATCTGGCGGCCAAACAATGCTCCACTTTCACGTTAGAAACGTACCCGGCGGAGATTACTCGCAGTGGCTTTTTGAAAAAGACCGCAAAGGTGAAAAGTTTGAACTTCACGGCCCAAGTGGTGCCTTTTGGTTAAGGACATCTGACGCTCCTATTCTAGCGGTTGCCGGCGGGAGTGGCATGGCACCATTAAAAGCTATTTTAGACGATGCATTAGAAAATAATATTAACCGACCCATCACCTATGTTTTTGGGGCACGTGCTCAACGTGATTTATATTGCCTTGAAGAAATGAAAGCACTAGCAAAAAAGTGGCCTAACACGTTTACCTTTGTACCTGTATTGTCCGAAGAACCCGACAGCTCGGACTGGAGCGGTAAACGGGGCTTCGTCACTGACTTCATCAATGATGAAACCACTGGGTTTCCAATAGCCGATAGCCACGCCTACTTATGTGGGCCACCCGTTATGATTGATGCGACACTGGTCAAGCTTGAAGAAGCAGGTGTCAGCTTGGATAATATTCATTACGATAAGTTTCTAGACTCCAGACAATTAGAAAACTAGCGCTATTACAAATCCCGGAGTTGATCTACGTCAAAGTATTCTTCAGTTACTTTTTCACCGCGATCATCCCAATCGGGTGTTATCGTAATAATATTTAGACGGTTATTAAATTCATTGTGGACCGTTATATGGTCCCATTGTGCGTCGCCGTCAAAGGGTCGCCAAGAACGGCTATCATCCCAAGATCTGAAAGGTGAACCACGCTGATCTGACATCTCTTGGTATTGAGCATAGTACATTTCTTGATCTATATAAATAGTTCGCTTTTTATATTGATATTTACCTTTTTTGTCGGTTATCTCTAACACCCAAACTGGGCGCAGTTCCATCTCCATATTTGTCCACGCACACTGGCTTTCTGCCATCGTTGCCGAGCGGTAAATATAGCCCGTCTCTGGTGATGACAATATCAATCGATCAGCCAACATCTTATATTCAAAAGTAGCTGTGTCTGTTTTGGCCCAGTAAGCACGCCAATCATCCCACGTTACTTCCAAACCATAGTACATAGGGTCTTGCGCATCATTACCAGATAAAACTCGTGTCCTTCGCATACTGGGGATAAAGATCTTAAAGTCATCCGTCTTACTACCCAATGCAGCACGCTGCCTAACTGCCGCAATACCACTCACGTCATTTGGCGAGACAACATACAACGAGCCACCTTCTATCAGGTCATCTTTATCATCAATACTGCCTAATGGTTCGATGCTTTGCCGCCCATGAAATTTTTGCCACCAGATAAGTCCCTTATATTGAACATCTAAGCTACCTTTAGCATCGCATGAGTTTGAAATCATCGGGTCAAAAATTAATGTTTCTGTGCCCACACCATGTGCGATAAAAGACCAATTTAACTGCAAGCCATTTTTTGGATCTAAATAAGGAATTGCGCTGGCCGTTTCATCATTTAGCAACGTCGCTGAACCATCTGGGTTCACCAAAGTACTCTTATCGTCTGTCGTTGGTGTTAGGTTTTTTCCTTGTATCGCCAACGTCGCTTTTAATACACCTTCATTCATGTAGTATGTATTGGTCGGTACAATGGTAATTTGTTTCACAAAGCCCGTGTCGCTTTTTAGACTATTTAAATAATCACGAGGCAGGTAGTCTTTTAACCAAGGATAGTTAGCCACATTTTCTTTATTAAGCACCAAGCCCGGTTTTAGTTCCCCAGGAATATCATGCTTTGCCAACAGGTCATAAGCATCAAAACCACGTAGCGTCTTCCAACGCTTAGCTAAACTAATCGCTCTTGGGTCTGAAATAGCCTGCAGCCATTTTTGGTGTTCTGGTTTACCGGTGAGTTGAGAAAAGTTCGTCCAATTATCAATAGCGTTACTTGAGCCAGCATGGGCCTCAAATACCAAGCTGATTAAAACCAGCATCCATACTCTTTTTTTTGTCATAAGGTCCCCCTGTCCCGTTTCCACAAGCACACAAGCAATAGGCTCGTTATAAAAGCAAAGATAAGCCACCAGCCGCCGCGAACAAAAGGTGTCGAACCTTTAAGCGGCACCAATTCTCCTCTTAAGACAAACCGCTTAAACATAGGGGCTTGTCTAACAATTTCACCACGCTGATTTACAATGGCAGTTAAGCCCGTATTGGTAGATCTAAGCAAATAGCGACCACTCTCCAAGGCACGCATTCGTGCCATCTGCAAGTGTTGGTACGGTGCAATCGTATCACCAAACCACGTATCATTACTCACGTTAAGCAAGTAAGCAGCAGAGGGCAAACCATCTATTGATGATTGTTGAAATACATCTTCATAACAAATAGACGATGCAAAGGAGTAACCAGCCCCTTGTAATAATCGCTGCTTTTTAGCGCCCGCACTAAAGTCCGATAATGGTATTTCAAGAAAGTCCAAAATAATGGACGATAGAGGCTTTAATGGCATATATTCACCCAAGGGCACCAAGTGCCGTTTGAGATAAAAGTCATCCGGGTATTGAACACTGTGCAGCCCATTAAAATATCCATTTACCTCATCTTGCATAACTGGCAAGCCAACGATAATATCCGATTTATATGTCGCAGCCTCTTGTTTTAATGTCGCTATTAAGGTGTCTTCTACGCCGTGAAAAAAAACGGGTATCGATGTTTCAGGCCAAACAATCAAATCAGCATCGCGCTGCTGCTCGGTCATTCTCGTATAAATGTCAATATTTGTTTGCTGAAATGACCTTAGCCACTTTATTTCTTGTGGAATATTACCTTGCAACAAGGCAACATTAATCGGCTCGCCAGCCTGCTCGGTCCAGTCAATTTTATTTAATTGCCAACCGGCGAGCCAACAGCTGGCTATGAAAAAAACAGCGGTTACCTTTGTGCCGGTATTTAATTTAGCGAACAAATACAAGACACCTCCGGCCGTTAATGCAACAAACCAGGACATGCCAAGCACACCCACGACTGCTCCCCAACCGGACAACCAAGTATCTATCTGACTATAGCCCAAGGACAGCCACGGAAACCCGGTAAACAAAATACCTCTTAGCATCTCCAAGGCAACCCACAATGATGGAAAAGCCAAAAGGGTATACACCGCCTTATTACGAGAGAAAAAACGATTCAACAAATAGCCAAGCAATGCTATATATGAGGCCAATATGGCGACCATGCCAAGCATAATAATGATTGCCAACCATAAAGGTGCATGGCCAAAATGGTGAATACTAAAATATACCCAATATACCCCATGACCGAAGTAACCCCAGCCATAGAAATACCCGGCGATTGCCGCTTTTGGAGGAGACAATGGAGACATAATCATCAACAACAAAACCAGCGAAATAACTGCCATAACAGGCCAATCATACGGAGCAAATGCAAACGGCAGCAACGCTCCTGAGAAAAGCGACAACGTTGCTAACCACATTTGTTTGATTTTTTTAGTCAGCATCAAAGGTGACGACCAGTAGAAATAATTATTTTTCAGAATTGTTAATTATCGTCATTCGTAACAAATGTACGCGACGATTATCTGCTCTCAAAACTTCAAACTGAAATTTATCAATTTGTGTTATTTCACCACTTTCTGGCACGTGACCAAAACTTTTTACAACCAGTCCACCAACCGTGTCCACATCATCCGCTGAATAGTTAGTTTTAAAGTGCTCATTAAAGTCATCAATATCGGTCAATGCTTTGATGTTGTACTCGCTTTCATTTCGTTGCAGGATGAAAGCTTCTTCTTCAAAATCATGCTCATCTTCAATTTCACCCACAATTTGTTCTAGCACGTCTTCAATAGTAATCAGCCCAGCGACTGAGCCATATTCATCAATAACAATCGCCATATGGTTTCTATTCGCTCTAAACTCATGCAACATCACATTTAGGCGTTTGCTCTCCGGCACAAAAATAACGGGTCTCATCACATCACGCACATCAAATTTTTGCTCTTTTTCAGCAATCGCATAACTCAATAGGTCTTTAGCCAATAGAATACCCGCCACTTGTGACGTATCGTTATCTTGTACTGGAAAACGCGAATGAGAGGACTCAATAACACAGGGATATATTTCCTTTAAATCTGCATCTCTAGAAATAAAAACGATTTGTGAGCGGGGAATCATGATGTCCCCCACTTGCAATTCCGAGACCTGCAAAACGCCCTCTATCATGGCCAAGGCATCATGCCCCAACAACTGTCTTTTTTCCGCATCTCGTATTAATTGCACTAGATCGTCACGGTCTTTAGGCTCACCCATCAATGCCTGACCAAGTCGTTCGATCCAAGTTCGATTATTTGTTTTATCGTCTAGCAACTGACTCATATTATTCGCCCTCATATGGGTTTTTAATACCAATATTATTCAACAACTCCACCTCGATTCCTTCCATAATACTCGCATCACTTTCAATAATATGGTCATAGCCTTGAAGGTGTAGGCAACCATGAATCACCATATGTGCCCAGTGTGACAAAATGGGTTTGCCTTGCTCTTTAGCTTCCGCACTAACAATTGGTGCACAAATCACCATATCGCCCAACATCTCGCCTGTTAAGGCCGTTTCAGGTAATTCTGCTGGCACTTCAAAAGGAAAACTCAATACATTAGTCGCGCCTTTTTTATGGCGATACGTTTCATTTAATTCAGCTGACTCGGTTTCATCAACCAACCGAATAACAACATCAGCCGCATTACGTTGCTGCATTGCCAACTTAGCCCACTTGGCCAATAAATCACTGTCGGGCAGGTCCGAGCTCCGGCTCGCTATTTGCACTTCAACGTTCATGGTTTATCGTGTTTCTCGTAAGCCATAACAATTTTTTGCACAATAGGGTGGCGTACGACATCCGAACCGTTAAATTGAGTAAAACTAATACTGGGGATGTTTTTTAAAATTTTCGTGACCAGTTTTAGTCCCGATTCTGTATGTCTCGGCAAGTCTATTTGGGTTATATCACCCGTCACGACGACCGTTGAACCGTAACCAATCCGCGTTAAAAACATCTTAATTTGTTCCGGTGTAGTATTTTGTGCCTCATCTAAAATAATAAATGCATCGCTTAGGGTACGACCCCGCATAAAGGCCAGCGGTGCAATTTCAATAATGTTTTTTTCAATAAGCTTTTCTACCCGTTCAACGCCAAGCATTTCATACAAAGCATCATATAAAGGCTTTAAATATGGGTTAATTTTTTCACTTAAATCACCGGGCAAAAAACCCAGTCTTTCACCTGCCTCAACAGCAGGTCTAGCCAAAACAACTCTTCCTACCTTTTCAGATTGCAGCGCTTCAACAGCACAAGCTACAGCAAGGTAGGTTTTACCTGTACCCGCAGGTCCAATACCAAAAACAATATCATTTTTTTCAATGCTATCAACATACGCTTGTTGATTCCCACCACGAGGTTTAATAAGTTTCTTTGGTGTATGAATAACGGCCGACTCATCAAGGTCAGCTGACGGGGTAACATTCATTTGAGTTTCCTGCATAAATAGGTGAACCTTTTCGGGCGTCAGTTGATCAGCTTCTGTGCTTTGATACAAATCTTCTAGAGCAGCAATAGCTGAAGCGACATCGGTTTTAGAGCCACTTACACTGAAGCGGTTGCCACGGTTTTTAACATCAACATGCAAACGTTTCTCTAGCTGATTTAGATGCTCGTTAAACTGGCCACACAAGCTAGCTAAACGTTTGTTATTTGCAGGCTCTAAACTCAGCTCTTTAGTAACTAGTTGCTTACTCAATTAGGAAACTGACTGCCTTTCATGCGTTGGAATGTCGGACCTTTCAATAGCTTTCACTAACCTACCTCTTAATGAGTTTGGCAACGCCTCTGTGATATCCACATCAACAAAGTGCCCTGCCAACCTAGTATGACCCGTAAAATTAACAATGCGATTATTTTCCGTACGCCCCATCATTTGTAGTGAATTTTTCTTTGACTCACCTTCGACTAGAATCCGCTGCGTTGTGCCCACCATTTTTTTAGATATATCAGCAGTTTGCTGTTTTATAATTTTCTGCAACC
>NVSW01000087.1 GCA_002401365.1 Piscirickettsiaceae bacterium
AAAGGTAATTCTATTGGCGCACGTATTAATGTAGTGGTGACTAATATGTTTCCTGGCATAGGTGAGCCCGTTTTTGACCGTCTTGATGCTGATATTGCTCATGCAATGATGAGTATAAATGCAGTCAAGGGCGTTGAAATTGGTGCTGGGTTTGAATCTGTTACCCAAAAGGGTACAGAGCACCGTGATGAAATAACGCCGGAGGGTTTTTTAAGTAATAATGCTGGCGGTATTTTGGGTGGCATCTCTAGTGGGCAAAATATTTTGGTGAGCATAGCACTTAAGGCGACTTCAAGTTTGAGCATACCCGGTAAAAGTATTAACACTGCTGGAGAACCTGTCGAGGTGGTTACTAAAGGCCGTCACGATCCTTGCGTGGGAATACGCGCTACACCAATAGCTGAAGCGATGATGGCTCTTGTATTGATGGATCATGTATTGAGAAATAGGGCGCAAAATATGGACGTTAATTCATCCACACCTATTATCCCGTCAGGCCTAGGCTAACTATTATAGTAGGCCTAGGCGATTTAAGCCGTTGAATAATAGTGCACTGCCTTATTGGCGGTTATCTGGCTTTTATTTTTTTTATTTTGCGTCGCTTGGTGCATTAATGCCTTATTTGGGGCTATATCTTAAATCCATTGGCTTTGTTGCTGCTCAAATTGGGGTGATTTTCGCGGTAATACAAGGCACAAAATTGGTATCACCTAGTATCTTAGCGTGGCTATCCACTAGCTTTAATGATCGAATGCGGCTGATACAAATAGCGGCATTAGTTGCAACGTTAGCATTTGGTTTTTTATTATTCCAACAAAACTTTTTAACCATTGTATTAATTACATTTGTATTTAGTTTTTTTTGGAATGCTATGTTGCCGCAGTTTGAGTCCATTACATTAACAAAACTTCGGCATAGAACAAATGCATATAGTGGCATACGCCTTTGGGGTTCGGTAGGTTTTATCATAACTGTAGTGGGTGCTGGACTTGTTTTAGATGAAATGGGTTTAGCTAATTGGCCGCTATTAGTTTGCTTTTGCCTAGCGGCTATTTTTTTATCAAGCATATTATTAAGTGAAAAAAGGTTAACTAGAGATGCAAAGGGTGCCCGATCACTAACTCATATTTTAAAACAGAAAAAAGTACTGGCATTTTTTGCTGTGGTTTTTCTGATTCAAGCATCGCATGGTGCGTATTACGCTTTCTTCTCAATTTTGCTGGATAAGCTGAATTACAATGAAACTCAAATTGGTCAATTATGGTCGTTGGGCGTATTGGCTGAAATAACGTTGTTCATTATTATTCAACGTGTGTTTAAACATTTGTCTTTACGTTCTGTATTACTATTTAGTATTTTTCTAACCGTGATTAGGTGGCTATTAATTGCTTGGCTTTGTGAAAATTTGCCAGCGTTGTTGATCGCACAATTACTGCACGCCGCATCCTTTGGTGCATTTCATGTGGTTTGCATACAGTTAACACATCGCTATTTTCAAGGTGCTATCCACGATAAAGGACAAGCGCTCTACAGCAGTATTGGATATGGGGCTGGGGGAATGTTTGGTGGCCTGATGGCGGGTCTATTATGGGATAGTATTGGCTCAAATTGGGTGTTTAGCATTGCATCAGTACTGAGTGCGGTAGCGTTTTGGATAGCTTGGAAATGGTTAGAAAAAAATGATGAAGATGAACTGCATGCATTAGGTGATGGCATCAGTTCTATTCGAGGCTCTTATTTAAAGGCTTGATTTATTTAGTTAAAGGTGTTCTATTTGCACTAACGATTTAAACGTCGTTAATAAAATAATCATAACAATAAACAATAAATAGGAGGAAGGCATGTCATCAACGAGCCTGAAATTAATAACAGGATTTTTATTTCTTGGGTATTCTGCTTGTGCGCTAGCGTATGAAACGGAAACAGATATCGTAGAAGCAAAACTAGAAGCCTCAAAAACATTAAAGGTTTCTAATTACCGTAGTTCAGAAAAGGATGGGAGCACGCTATATATTAAGAACACCAATTTTAGATTCGTAGATAATATTGGCTTTTATATCCCAGATTTAGTTATTAGAGCTACGCCAAATGATAGTACTAAGCCGTTAGTATTTGATGATCCAACATCATTTTCACTAACACCATTAAAAGGCAGCGTGGTTTTAGATAGTGGCAAACTTGAAGCATTGCTTAACAAGAAAGTGTTTGCATTCAAAGGAGCGACATTAAGACATATTAAAGTTAAAACAGCGACTAATGTTTTAACATTATCAGGCGAAATGATTCGTAAGGGGTTATGGGTGCCGTTTGTTCTTATTGGAGACATAAAACTTCAAGATGGTCATATTCTTAACTTCAAACCTTGGAAGGTCATTACGGATGGCCAAGATGCCACCATGGTTCTTAAAGCTGCTAATGTTGCAATTGATGAGTTATTAACAGTCGATGCTCCAGGTGCCAAGTTAATTGGTAGTACAGTTGTGTTGGATACGTTGAAATTATTCCCTCCACCTGTTTTAAATTTAAATATTTCAAAAGCTGCGATGGAAGATCGTGGTCTTGTGCTTAGCTTCGACAATTCTGGTGCAGAAACAGATTCGGCCACATTGACGGACAGTAATAGTTACATCTTGATAAAAGGTGGTGATGTGAAATTCATGAAAACTGTACCAACAAATGCGAGAGTACAGGTAATGAGCACAGCAAGCGGAGCAGATCTTGATTTTTGTCTTTATGATTATAGAGACCAACTATCAGCTGGATATTTAAAATTAAAAGAAGATGGCGCAGTTTTGGCTTACCTGAAAAATTAAAACGGCATCTGACCCGATTAGGAGCAAAGAAAATGCATTATAAAAAAATTATAAAAATTGCAATGGGCTTACTATTAACCTTTGGTATTTCAAATGGTTTGATGGCTGGTTCATTTATAAATAAACAACAACAAGGACTTAATTCAGCAAAAGCACAGTGGCAGCAAAAAAATATACCATCTGGTATGCAGCTAGGTGAACTTAGGGTAGCTACTGAACGCGACTCTGGTGCAGAGAATGTTTCTATTTATATCGAAAATGTAAATTTTGATGTAGTAGAAAATATTGGGTTTTATGTTGAAAAACTGAGCGCAACATTAGAACCCAAGGTTGCTGGTCAGCCAGTGATTTTTGATGACGTGGAAAGCTTCACAATTAATGTCCATAGCGGTACCGTTGTGCTAAGTCCCCAAGTTATTACTGACTTATTTAATAAACAGATTTTAGATTATTGGCCGCGCCCTTTAGATGATCTCACCATCACCACAAAAGATAATTATTTGGAAGTTGAAGGTGGTTTGAAACTTTGGAGTTGGTTCCCTGGTATCTATTTACCGGCCAATCTTGGTGGCAATATTATATTAAGTGCAGATAATAAATTGATCTATGAAATTGACGATGTTCGTGTATTAGGAATTCCTTTGTATGGTTTACTTAGCGCGGTTTTCATTGATCTCGATCTTTTATTGTCAATTGATAGAGAAGGCGCTCAACTTGTCGATAGCGTGCTGGTACTTGATCATAGAGCGGTTTTTCCACCACCAGCACTTGCTGGCAACCTTGCTTCTGCAAGTCTGGATTCTGATGGGCTACGTTTGGTTTTTGCGGATAATGAATCTGCTAAATTCAATAAACCACAGGTAAATTCAACTAGTTACTTATGGATGCAATCAGGTGATCCTAGGTTGTTTGATATTGTGGTGGTGAATGGAGGGGTGCAGGTTGTATCTGAAGATAGTAGTAAACCACTCCGCTTTAATTTGTACGATTACAGAAAGCAGGTTGCAGCAGGCACGCTTACGATGGCTATGAATGGTGATATCGTTGCAACGGTTCCATCTGCAGATGGGCCAGATTATAAGGCGACTATTTCAAACAAGGGATCTTCTAATATAAGTAATCCTGTTAGTGAGCCAGCAGATGGTTGCATTAATAGAGCTGGATTTAATATATGTGAAGATAAAGTGACTAGTATTACAAAGCCAGTACCAGTACCCGCAGCAGTGGCAATGGTTAAAAATACTGATCAAGTTAGGCCATTAACCACTGAAGCTCGTATGAGGCTAAAAGAAGCTAAAGCGGGGACTTGCTTTAACAGAGCAGGTTTTGAAGTGGCGTGTAAATAACTTTTTTAAACATGAAGAAAATGCCCCGGTTGGGGCATTTTTTTTGTATAACTGAATTATGATAAACGTAGAAACGAAAGTTTTATGGAATCTATAAAAACTAAAAAACTAACTATTGGCATTTCTTCTATGGCTTTGTTTGATCTTGTTGAGTCGAATAAAGTGTTTGAAACAGAAGGGAAGGAAGCCTATTGTAGGTATCAAATTGAGCGAGAGGATGAGTGTCTTAGTCCAGGTGTCGCTTATCCATTAGTTAAAAAACTTTTAGGTTTGAATGAGCGCTTACCTGAAGCGCTTGTTGAAGTTATTTTGTTGTCAAGAAACAGTGCAGATACAGGGCTTAGAGTATTTAACTCTATACGAGAACATGGCCTAGATATTAAACGTGCCGTCTTTACTAGTGGCGCAACACCTTTTGTGTATATATCAGCATTTGAAATAGATTTGTTTTTGTCTACGTCACCGGATGATGTGCGTAAAACGCTTGAAGCTGGACATGCAGGTGCAACAATTTTATCCGGAAAAGGGAGTAGTAGTATTTACAAAGACCAATTGCGGATTGCGTTTGATGGTGACGCAGTTATTTTTTCTGATGAATCAGAACGTATTTATAAAGAAAAGGGCTTGGATGCATTTACCAAAAATGAACAGCAATCGGCAAAAATGCCGATGTCTGGTGGACCTTTTAAATCATTCTTGGCGGCCTTACACCACTTGCAAAGTCATTTTCCGGAGGAAACATCACCGGTACGAACGGCATTGGTAACAGCACGCTCAGCTCCAGCGCATGAAAGAGTGGTGCGTACACTACGGTCATGGAATATTAGAATTGATGAGGCATTATTCTTGGGTGGCTTGCAAAAAGGTGAGTTTCTAAAATCTTTTGGTGCAGATATCTTTTTTGATGATCAAACTACACACTGTGAGTCAGCCAACGAACATGTGGCAACAGGTCACGTGCCACATGGTATTGCGAATGAGTGATTAGTCATTAAGACTGAAATCGAACTGCATGATATCGGCTGGTTCTTGTAAAAAGTAACCTTGAACGGCATCAATACCAATATTCCACAGCATAGCAAGTGCATTTGCATTCTCTACAGATTTTGCGATGGTTCTAACACCGTTTCGCCGAGTCACGGTGACAAGGTCTTGTATTGTTTTTTTGGAACTTGGATCATTTAAAAGAGTTTGGCTGAAAGAACCATCAATTTTTATATAATCAACGGCATAAGTTTTTAACATGGCATCCGTGATTTCACTAAACCCAACCTGGTCAAATGCAAGTTGACAACCACAGTCTTTTTTGATGATAGTTATAAAGTTTTTGAGGGTATGTGGGTCAGCTTGAAGGTCAGCAAAATTTATTTGAAATACCAATAATTTTGGATCAATACCATAAAACTTCATATCTGCCATAAGTGTCTCTATAAACTCATAATGCCTATAGGTATTTATCGATAGTGTAATGAAAAACTTTCTTTTGATGCCTTGTCGAGATGCTTGTCTAATTTGTTGAATAGTATGGCGTAAAACCCATTCATCTAATTGAGAAATTAAACCTGTTCTTTCAGCTGTTAAGATGAAATTATCAGGTGGAATGTGGTTGTTTTTTTCATCCATGATTCTCAAAAGTACGGCATAGTTTTCAGTCGTTTTTTCAGAGAGATCCACAATTGGTTGAAAAAGAGTGTGCAACCTGTTTTGTTCAAGTGCATTTTGAATGAGATTTACACCTTCTGCTTCCTCAATAATTATGTTTAAGGGAGTACTAACAGAATCAAAAACATGTATTTTTTCACCGTCATTTTTTGATGCGTTTTCACATGCCTTATCGGCTTGTACTAAAAGTTGTTCGGCAGTAGCTATTTTGTTATCGATAAAGCTTACGCCGATGCTAAGAGATATTTTTTGATATTGACTGTCATCACCAAAAATAGTGTTATTAACGTCGGTGATAATTTTTTGACAGTGTAATAAAAATTCACTGCGGTCTAGCTCATAGGAAAACAGGGAAAAAACGGCATCACCATACCGAGCTAGAATGTCATTTTTTGAGCAAGATTCTTGAATTATTGAAGCGATTGATTGAATGATGCTGTTAGTTTGCTCAAAGTTGAATTTATTACGTAATTGGCGAAAATCTTCAATTAGAATTATTGCAATGGAACCACGAGCGTCATCCTCTTTTAATTTATTATTCAGGTGTTCTATAATAAATTTTTTGTTATGTATGCCGGTTTCATGGTCATAACTTCGTAAGTCTGTGAAACCTTTATCAATGTCGCTCCAAGCATTTGGGTTGTGAATGAGTATTTGTGTGCATACTGTATCATCAACCAAGCAGGGTGTTTTGTAGAGTGTTGTTACGAATGATTCACCACCACGTTTCTGAATTAACACAGACACTGTTTTATTATCTGGTAATGAGTCTAGTGAAGTATTAAGGGCATGACCTTTTTTTCTTACATTGGGCTGTGATTGGCTGGACATGTTGAATTCTTCAACTTCAGCGTTTGTAAGATGTTCTTCGCTTGGAATGTTGAAGATTCGTTTATAGGCGTCGTTAACGGACCAATATTGATTTCCGTGGATTAGCGCAACACCATCTTCTGTGTTTCGTAAAAATGCGTTGAAACGTGAATGTTCATTTTTAGCCTTGACCCGTGACGCATGAAAAAGTGATCGATGGTGTTGTAGGCTAAGCTCTCTTTTAATAGACTTGCTAGTTAGTTCGATGGGGTTTAATAAGCGAACATCAATGATCTTATTGCCAAATGAATCAAGGTCAAAATGATTTATTTCTTTGCAGAAAATAATTTTTGGTAATTGCAGTAGCTCTTTTTTTAATGAAATAAATTGCTTAAGAGTTTTTGAAGTGTATTCCTCAAAATTGATTAAAGCTAATTCAATGCTGTCAAGCTGTTGAAGATTATCTATACATTTTTCGAAATCTGAAAAGTGTAAATTAGTTTTGGGGGCATTGAGTAAGCAACTAGCAATTAGGCGCTGTTCCTGAAAATTAAAATTGATAGCAATAATGTTGGGTGTTTTATTAACAGAGTGCATTCAGTTACCAATTTCATTAACGTATCTAACTTTACCCCTCTTTGGCTATTTTTTGTAGTGTATAACGTGTGAAAACTGAATTTGTTTCAATTAACTTGGTAATACTATACAACTCTATTTGATTGTTTATTTTTAATTCTAAATCAATACGAGGGTTTTCCAATAAAGATAGGCAAATAATGGCATCTGCTTGGTTAATTCTCGAAATGCCCGGTAAAAACAGCACTTCACGAGACCGAATGGACTTATCTGTATTACAAATAACGGCTAGTTTGACATTTGGGGCAATGAGTTCAACACCTAATGAAATACCTTCTTTTTTGTGGTTATCAAGGCGCCTAATAATTGCCAATTCGATATTGCTTTCGCCTGCATCAATGCCAATTAAGTCGGCTGCTTGCAAAATCGGCTTATTTTCAGCTGCAATGGTAAACATAACACCCGTTGCACTAGCATTTTTTTGAATAGCATCTACTCGTTGTGAGCTCTGGTTTTTTTTGGGTTCAGTTTTTCTGTCCCATATATCTACGGCGTTAGTAAAGGTGCTGTGACTCTCTTTTATTGTTCTGACAAAATCTTTTTCGCTTCTAATTGAGGCGTGAGGAAAAGAACGGTTATCTATCGGTATTATTTCAACATTTGATAACCCAAAGGAATTGTTACTAGGTGCCGTTGTCTTCTTACCCACCAACACGGATGGAGTGTCGTTTGGAGATAGCTTATTGATAATATTTTTAAAGCCAGGATAAATAAGAATTTTTTTTGTTTGTTCATTTCGAGAAAACTGTCTCGCATGAGATTGTTGCCAGCAAGGTAGAAGCTTTTGGATGATAATATTATCAAGAGATAATTTTTTATCTTTTTCTAATGCTAGCTTTACGAAGTATTGTATGAGCCCTGTGTTTTCAAAAAAACATGTTCCTTTTGAAGGTTCAGTATAGGTAGATATATTTAATATTTCATTATTGGTGTTTATGTCAATAAAAAAACTACTATGTTCTGTTTTTTCT
>NVSW01000088.1 GCA_002401365.1 Piscirickettsiaceae bacterium
GTGCGCGACTAAGGGCGTGACGCATTTCTATATCCAAGTGATTAGTAGGCTCATCAAGCAGTAATAAATTAGGTTTTTGATAGACCAGGATGGCGAGCGCTAAGCGGGCTTTTTCACCGCCCGAGAAAGGCGCTACAGTTTCTAATGCTTTGTCGCCATGAAAACCGAAACCACCTAGAAAGTTTCTTAGATCACGTTCGGTTGCTTTTTTATTGAGGCGTTGAATATGCAGCAATGGAGATGCGTTACCGTCTAGTTGTTCGAGTTGGTGCTGGGCAAAATAGCCAATTTTAAGGCTTTCCGCGCAATCAACTGAGCCAGTGGTGGTTTTG
Source organism: Piscirickettsiaceae bacterium (assembly GCA_002401365.1). Classification (GTDB taxonomy): domain Bacteria; phylum Pseudomonadota; class Gammaproteobacteria; order Methylococcales; family Cycloclasticaceae; genus Cycloclasticus. The sequence goes on from NVSW01000088.1 coordinate 333, forward strand.
TTATTACCTGCTAGTAGTTTGATGAGCGTTGATTTGCCTGCGCCGTTAGGCCCCAGTAATGCCAGCCTGTCGCCAGGTTTTATAGACATTGAGATGCCGTTTAAAATAACCTTGTCGGCGTATGCGAATGTAGCCTTTTCTACTTTAATAAGCGGATTGGAAACGCGCTTGGGTTTAAAAAATTCAAAGTGGAACGGTGAGTCTATATGGGCAGCAGATATCAATTCCATGCGTTCTAGAGCTTTTAACCGGCTTTGAGCTTGCTTAGCTTTAGTGGCTTTGGCTTTAAATCGATCAACATAGCTTTGGATATGAGCACGTTCTTTTTGTTGACGCTCAAAGTTTGATTGTTGCTGCGAGAGCCGTTCCGCACGGGCGCGTTCAAATTGAGAGTAGTTGCCGCTATAGAGTGTTGCGCTTTGCTGTTCGATATGTAGAACATTGCTAACAACAGCATCTAAGAAATCACGGTCGTGAGATATCATCAGTAAGGTGCCGGCATAGCTTTGTAACCATTCTTGTAACCAGATAACAGCATCCAAGTCTAAGTGATTGGTCGGTTCGTCGAGTAATAAAATATCTGAGCGGCACATCAGTGCTTTTGCAAGGTTCAATCGTACGCGCCAACCACCTGAAAAACTGGAAACAGGGTTGTTTAAATCAGCTTGTTTAAAGCCGAGCCCGCCTAATAATATAGCGGCGCGTGAGTTAGCGGTATAACCGTGAATGGTGTCTAAATCTGCGTAAAGCTCCGCAGCGCGGTGGCCATCATTTTTTTCCTCGGCGGCAGCAAGTTGTACTTCAATATGACGTAATTCTGCATCGCCATCAATGACAAATTCAATGGCTGCTTGATCGGTTACAGATAACTCCTGAGCCACGTGCGCGATAATAAAACCGGGTTGAATAGAAAAATCACCGCTATCGGCTTGAATGTCATCTAGCACCATGGCAAATAGACTCGACTTTCCACAACCATTCGAGCCGCTAATGCCAACGCGCTGACCGGAATGTACCGTGAAGGAGACGTTCTCGAATAACAGTTTAACGCCTCGTCGAAGCGATACGTTGGTTAACTTCAGCATGTCGTGGATGATTTAATGGAAAGGCGCATTATACCCAAAGGGCATAAGTCTCACACAAACCAAATTCGGTTTGGCTTGGCTTTATACCCAAAGGGCATCGACAATTGCTTCAGCTTTGTCAGTCAGGCTTATGTTTATGCGATAATTGGCATTCTTTACATACATCGTCTCCGCAATGAATAACGCTTTATCTATTTTGCAAAAAACCTTTGGTTACGAAGAGTTTCGTCAGCCACAAAAGGAGATTATTAGTGAATTAGTTAATGGTCGCGATGCCTTTGTTCTTATGCCGACCGGTGGCGGTAAATCCTTGTGCTATCAAATTCCAGCTTTGTTGCGTGAGGGTACGGCAATAATTGTGTCGCCTCTGATTGCTTTGATGCAAGATCAAGTGGATGCGTTAAATCAGTTGGGTATTAAGGCGGCGTATTTAAATTCAACCTTAAAAGTAAGCGAAGCACGTCAGGTAGAGCAACAACTGCTCAACGGTGATCTAGACTTGCTGTATGTTGCGCCAGAACGCTTGTTAAATGAAGCGATGTTATTGTTATTAGAGCGTTGTGAATTAGCGTTGTTTGCGATTGATGAAGCGCATTGTGTGTCCCAATGGGGACACGACTTTAGGCCGGAATATCAAAAACTACGGATTCTTCACGAGCGTTTTCCTAAGGTGCCACGCATTGCGTTAACAGCAACGGCGGATCAACGAACGCGCGATGAAATTATTACTCAACTGCAGTTAGAAAAAGCGGCTGTTTTTATCAATAGTTTTGACCGTCCGAATATCCACTATGCGATTTCTGAAGGTAATAACCCGAAGCTGCGAATGTGGCGGTTTTTACAAGAAAACCATGCCAATGATGCTGGTATTGTGTATTGTTTATCGCGCAAAAAAGTTGAGGCAACGGCTGAGTGGCTGACGGATCAAGGGCGAGTGGCTTTGCCGTATCACGCTGGGCTGCCACAAGAAATAAGGCAACAAAATCAACAACGGTTTTTACGCGAAGAAGGCGTCATTATAGTGGCGACAATTGCCTTTGGCATGGGTATCGATAAACCCGACGTGCGTTTTGTAGCGCATTTGAGCTTGCCTAAAAGTATTGAGGCGTACTACCAAGAAACCGGCCGTGCAGGGCGTGATGGTGAACCGGCAAACGCTTGGATGGCGTATGGCTTGCAAGATGTATTAACGTTGCGCCAATTTGTGCAAAACTCAACCGCGGATGAAGCGCATAAGCGTGTGGAGCACAGTAAGCTGGAGTCCATGCTGGGGCTTTGTGAGTTAATTGCTTGCCGTCGCCAAGCGTTGCTAGGTTACTTTGATGAGGTGCTGGATAATGCATGTGGTGCTTGTGATAATTGCGTGTCACCGCCTGAAAAGTGGGACGGTACTGAGGCGGCACAAAAGGTGTTGTCAACTATTTACCGCACGGGGCAGCGCTTTGGGGTGAATTATATTGTGGATGTTTTAACTGGCAAAACGGATGACAGGATTCAACACAATAAACATGATCAATTAAGCACGTTTGGTATTGGCACAGAGTTTTCGACCATTGAATGGCGTGCCATTTTTCGCCAATTAATTGCCTTGGGTTATATCAATGTGGATGCGGAGAGTCACGGTGCATTAAAGCTAAGCGAAACCTGTAGAGCGGTGTTACGTGGCGAGAAAATATTAGATTTACGTAAACAACGTAAAGAAGAAAAGCTAACAACAGAGAAAAAGAAGAAAAGTCCCGTTCGACCACAGGATGAGCCATTATGGCAAGCACTGCGGGCGTTGAGAATGCAATTAGCGGAGGATTCCGGCGTGCCGCCATACGTAATTTTTCATGATGCGACGTTACAAGAGATGGTTAAAAAACGCCCTATTGCAGAGGCAGACATGCGCTACATTTCGGGTGTAGGGGATCAAAAAATAAAGCGCTATGGCAAGCAATTTCTTGCTGAGATTGCAAAACACCCACTAGCGGCATTACTCAATAATCGTTTAAGCGCAACCGTCAACGAGACCCTGTTGTTGTATCAAGGCGGTGCAAGCGTGGATGATATTTCTGCTCAGCGTGGCGTAAAAGACAATACTATTTATGGTCATTTAGCAGATGCCATTGAGGTAGGGTTACTCGACGTAAAAGATGTTTTAGACTTGAATGATAACGAATATCAAGAGATCATAATGATGATTGAATCGTTGGAAGATGAGTCCAAGGGGCGGATAAAACCGATTTATGAAGCGTTGGACGAGGAATACGATTACGGCGTTATTAAGTGCGTTCAAGCATCAATATAAAGCCAGCATTAAGTTGACGGTTTATCTTCAATTTCCATAAAACTTACGACTGCATGGACGCAGGAGATAGAGCACCAAGAGTAGGCGCTTGAGGCGACGCAGGAGCAGTTGCCGATAAGGTTACGAGTCTAACGTATCGTCTGCAACTTTGTATTTTGGGTCTTCAATCACATTTACTTCAATCAGTTTTCTCGCCTTATGTAACAGTTTGATGCACTCAGGGCTAAGGTGGCGTAAATGTAAGGTTTTGCCAGCTTTTAGATAACGTTCTGCTAAGACGTCAATGGCTTCAATGCCGGAATGGTCAGATACACGCGAGCGCACAAAATCAATAATGACCTCTTGAGGATCATTAACTGGGTCGAAGTGCTCGCGGAAATTATGTATAGATGCAAAGAATAAAGGGCCAACGGGTTTGTATATTTTTACACCGTCGTGCTCTTCAATTTCAAAATGCATGTTTTTTGCATGTGTCCAAGCAAAAACCAGTGTTGACATGATAACGCCAACCACCACGGCAATTGCTAAGTCAGACGCGACGGTAACCACCGCAACGGTAATACCAACCAACGTATCCGATATAGGGATGCGCCCTAATAAGCGAAAACTCGCCCATTCAAATGTGCCTAATACCACCATAAACATGACACCAACTAAGGCGGCGACAGGAATCATCTCAATTAAAGATGAGCCGACTAAAATAAATGCCAGTAAGAATAAAGCAGCGGCGACACCAGAGGCACGACCTCGACCACCAGAGTTGATGTTAATCATGCTTTGGCCAATCATTGCACAACCGCCCATGCCGCCAAAAAATCCAGTAGCAATATTTGCAACACCTTGCCCTACGCATTCTTTATTACCACGGCCACGTGTTTGGGTAATTTCATCGATGAGTGTGAGCGTTAATAAAGACTCAATTAAACCAATAGCAGCAAGAATGATGGCATATGGAAAAATAATTTTTAGGGTTTCTAAATTAAATGCAACACTGGGAATATGGAATTGAGGCAAGCCGCCAGCAATGGTCGACATAGGGTCGCCCGTCATATCCACAAGAACATCTTGAACAGTGCGTAAGTCCACATCTAAACCAACAGAAATAGCAACAATGGTTGCGATAGCAGCCAATGATGAAGGCACAGCCTTGGTCAGCTTAGGTAAAAAGTGAATGATAGCCATGGTTAATGCAACCATACCCAACATAAGCGCCATTTGATTGCCTTGTAACCAAGCAAGCTTGCCGGTAGCAGGGTCTAAAAACTGGAATTGCTGTAATTGCGCCATAAAAATAACAATTGCTAGGCCATTAACAAAGCCTAACATCACCGGATGAGGCACGAGGCGGATAAACTTCCCTAAACGGAATAGTCCTGCCAAAATTTGTAACAAACCCATTAATACTACCGTAGCAAATAAATACTCAACCCCATGTATGGCGACTAAGCTAACCATAACAACAGCCAGCGCACCGGTGGCACCAGAAATCATCCCTGGGCGGCCACCAATCACAGCAGTAATGAGGCCGACCATAAATGCCGCGTATAAGCCAACGAGTGGTTCAACACCTGCCACAAAGGCAAAAGCAACGGCTTCTGGTACTAGTGCAAGTGCAACGGTTAAGCCAGAAAGCAGGTCGCTTTTCAGGCTCTGAGAGCGAGAAAGAATCAGTTGAAACATGTGGTTTGGTCGCTTTGTTAGGAAAGGCTCGATAAAAGCCTTAAAGAACTGTTAATTATAGCAGAACATTGTGCGTTTGCAGCATTAGCAAAATATTCATCGAGCTGTAACAAGGTTGTAATAATATCCTTTTAGTATTCCTCTGACGTTAAACCAGATAAAAGGAAACTGTGATGATAAATAATATTGAAGAACTAATGGTATCGGCTAAAAAACTAGCCGTATTGAATAAATCTCAACTAGAAAAAGCGGCATTAGCGCAACAAGAGGCGGTTAAAGAGAGCGTTGCACTGGCAGAAGTGAGAATGAAAGCTGCAACAAATATTAAAGACGTTTCAAGTTTTAATGACTTTATCCTTGAACAAATGGAATTCGCTCAAAGTGGCGTTGAAAAAATGATGGCTGACAGTAAAGCCTTGTTTGACGGAGCTAAAACTTATAACGAAGAAGTTATAAAGCTAGTGCAAGAAGGCAATAATTCTATGCTCAATGACGTGACCGAAACGGTTAAAAAATTGCCAAAAAAAGTCGCGTAAAAGCCCATCGTTAAAGAGTAAAGGAGAATAATTGTACATGGATGTACATCTTTCTTTTTTAGGAAAAGAATAACGGGCTTTATTTAACTTTGCGAGCTTTAGCGGGGCGACCTTTGATTTTACCGTCGGCTAAATAGTTGAGCGCTTGCCTTACGGCTTCATGCTCAAGTGCTACATAGCTGGAGCGGTCAAAAATATCAATTTTTCCTATTTGAGCGCCACTTAATCCGGCATCACCGGTTAATGCGCCGAGTATATCGCCAGGGCGAATTTTATCTTTACGTCCACCATCTATTTGAATCGTCGTCATTGGCGGATACAGTTTAAAACTGGCATCACGGTCTAGCGATTGTGGGCTGTCAATTAAGCAGGGCTTATTTTGATATTTCTCAATCGCATTAACCCGAATTTGTTCGTGTTCAGCAAACAGGCTCATGGCCAACCCAGTTTCACCTGCGCGACCCGTTCTACCAATTCGATGAACATAAATTTCAGGGTCTCGTGGCAATTCATAATTAATCACCATGGCGATGGATTTAATGTCTAAACCACGTGCGGCAACGTCCGTTGCAACTAATACAGAGCAACTGTTATTCGCAAAACGAACCAACACTTGATCGCGCTCACGTTGGTCAAGGTCACCATGAATGGCTAACGACTCAATGTTATGTTCAAGCAGAAACTCTGCCATTTCAGCGCATTGAGCTTTAGTGTGGCAAAACACAATCGCTGTGTTTGGTTTGTAATGTTCAAATAACGCCAATAAGCTGTTATTACGCTCGTGCCGTTTAACTTGGTAAAAAAGCTGTTCGATAACACTTTGTTCGTGGTCTGATCCAACAGTCACAGTGATAGGGTCGCGTTGAATGAAACGGCACATTTTTTTGATTTCGTCAGGGTACGTCGCAGAAAACAACAACGTTTGTCGTGATGTAGGGGTTTGCTTAATGATATCCGTCATCACATCGGCAAAGCCCATATCTAGCATTCTGTCGGCTTCGTCTAACACCAATGTTTTTAATTGGCTGATATTTAAGGTGCGTTTTTTCAGGTGGTCTTGAATACGCCCAGGCGTACCCACAACAATGTGCGCGCCGTGCTCTAAAGAACCTACTTGTGGGCCAAACGGCTTGCCGCCACATAACAACACCAATTTTATGTTGGGAACGCTACGTGCCAATTTACGAATTTCTTTACCCACTTGGTCGGCTAATTCTCGCGTAGGGCAAAGAATAAGCGCCTGGGTACCAAAAAAGCGCGGATTAATTTTGTCCAACAAACCAATGCCAAAGGCAGCGGTTTTACCACTACCCGTTTTGGCTTGGGCAAGAATGTCTTTGCCTTTTAGAATGTGGGGCAAGCTTTGTGCTTGAACCGGCGTCATATTTTTATAGCCTAATGAATTCAAATTTTTAATTTGAGCAGGTGGCAGGTGTAACGATGTAAAACTTGAATTAGACATGGCGGTTTAAATTATTTCTTTTCGGTTAACGGTGGCTGATCAAACGTAACGCCTGCCCAACCTGTTTTCATAAAATGTCGAATATTTTGATGGTCGTCTCCATCTGGCGTAGCGACTACACCTCGATAGTATTCACCAAATAACGCTAAGGTTTGTGGTTCGGTAAAGTTGTTAAACTGCGCAAAAGCAAATAGCTTGCACGAGCCATTATTCTCGTCGGCTTCATTGCGCGTGCTTCCATTATTAAAACTTGTTGGTGTGAAGTTATAAAGCGCGTCGATAATCTCCATCGTTTCGCTAAATTGCAACGTGACCATGGCTTGACGAAGTTGTTCTATGCTATTCATATTATTTTTTGAGAGGTTTTTTTATACTGTAAAGGGTGTTGATGGGAATGCCGCTGCTTGCTAGGAAATCATTAAAAGCTGTTTCCCTTGTCCATAGTTTTTTATAATCAAAATTATTGGCAACTAGTTTTTGATGAAGGCTGTTGTCATTATTAAACCTTGTTTTAAATTCTGTGGCACTCGTTGTGTCATAAAAATCTTTAAATAAGGTGGAATTACTGTTTTTACCGCAAGAAAAGCATAGCTCATCCTCAAGGTTTTTATGTTGAACCATCAGGCAGATATTGTAAGGCTTTAATTGCGCCGCGGATTTTAGTCGCTAGTGCGACACAGGCGCATTATGCAGCTAAACGCATAGTCTCGTAAACTTCATTAGGTGTTTTATATCCGAGTAATTTTCTAGGTCGGTTGTTCAGTCGATCTTGAATAAAACTA
>NVSW01000089.1 GCA_002401365.1 Piscirickettsiaceae bacterium
TTGAAAAGAGTCGTTTATTTTTTAATGCGGGGTAGCCTTTATAGGGGGCATTGACCATCGCACGAAGAAAGGATGGACTGTTGTTATACGTTTCAAATATTTTTTGTTTAGCGTAACGCTCGTTACCAGCAAAAAGTTCATCACCACCATCACCGGCTAATAAGGTGTCGCAACCATTTTCTTTAGCAAGTTTTGCGCAAAAATAGGTGGGAATGGCCGATGAATTGCCAAAGGGCTCGTCATACGCAGCGGCAATTTTTGGCACCGCATCTAATACATCTTGTGGGGTTACGAAGTATTCGTGATGCTTGGTGTGGAAGTGCCTTGATACAATGCGGGCATAAGGTGTTTCATCGTAACCTTCTGCATCAAAACCAATGGTAAAAGTATCTGGATTTGAGCGGAAGGAGGCGAGATTACCGCTGACTGTTGAGCTATCTAATCCACCACTCAAAAATGCCCCTACGCTACCTTCGGGTATGCTTCTTTTAACAGCAGTTTTTAGGTGAGCATGTAATTTTTCACTTAATTGTTTACTTGATAAAGAGGTCTCTTCTGAAAAAGTTGGTTCCCAGTACCGAGTCTTTTTTAGTTGACCATTTTCATATTCTAAGTAATGAGCCGGTTCTAGCTTTTTAATGCCCTCAAAAAAGCTACCAGGGCTTGGAATCATATGAAAATAAATATAATTAAAAATAGCCTGATTATCTATACCTAGGCTTTTAGATGAATATTTTTGAATAGTCTTAATAGAGTTTGAGAAGCTCAGGCCATTCTGATCTTGATATACCAAACGACTGATACCCATTTTATCAACCGCGATAGTTGTTTTGTTCTTCTCAATATCGTGAATAATAATGATAAAACTGCCATTTAACTGTTTAATGCAATCAATGCCTGCCGCTTTGTAAGCTTGTGCTAATGAAGGTGCAAAACCCCGTTGTTTTTTAAGTTTGCATAGGCTGGTCTGGAGCCATAAAGGTTCCCCAGTGTAACTAATAATGAGCGAACCAATTTGTACGGGTGAATGTTCTGTATTGAGCAGGCATGCTTGTTCAGCAAGGTGTGCGTGGGCGTCTATATCAGATAGCTTGCTGTGAACTGTGGGGAGGCTAATTTTTGGAGAAAGATGCCCAAACAATACATTCATGGTGTTGTAAACAGGGTTTAGTTGAGTTCTTTTACGGTGTTACTGGTTGGAGCGACGGGTTTAACTTTTGGTGGCCAGTGGTTAACACGTTTTAACTTGTTTTTTAAACCATTGAGGGGGAACCCTGCGTTGTATGCAATGATGGCTTGCTCTTGGGCTAAGTCGTATTGCTTTAAATTAATAAGCAGTAGACCATAGTTATAACGAATAATTGGGTTATTAGGTGAAAGCTTAACGGCGTCTTTGTACTGGGAGTTTGCCATTTTATAATGTTTTATTTTATGCAAATAAATACCGTAAAGCATTCGTGTCGTTGCATCTTTGGGGCTGAAATTGATAGCACGTTGGAAATAGCATTCGACAGGGGATTGTAACTTTCGACTCTTTTTTGGATATAGAAGTTTGAAACGGGTGATTGAGTTTAAAGCTCGATGGTGGTTAGGCCATGCGCGTATTGTATAGTCAAATTCTTGTTGTAATGGCCCCGAGTGTCCTTTAATAAGATTCTCTATTTCAGGTAGAAAGTGAGTGGATTCAACAAGGTGTAGTTCGTATTTGTATTGGGATCTCAAAAGATAATCAAAAGGCCCATAAGCAGTTGGGTTTCCTCGGCAAGGAGCCCCTTTAAGAGATTGTCCAACCCAAGGAGCATCATCAGCAACACTATCAGCTACTCCGTATGTAAAAAAACATACTAGTGTAAGTATTATAAATTTATAATTAAGCATGGTTTCTCCTTAAAACCTTTTAAAATTAATATGATACATGGTTCGAATTTCTTTCGTCCATTTGGTGTGCCAGTTCATTACTTTGCCGTAAAATTCAATGGTTTTAGATTTTTTCTCTTCAAATAAGGGCGGAAAACTTTCTTTACGCATTAGCATAGCGGGTGATGAAGTGGATATATCTTCGTTATAGGTCGTTTTTAGAATGATAAGTTGGTTTTCATTTCTAATGCAGAGGTCTGTTGCTACCAACTCTTGATTATAAAAATATTGGTAAATAATGCCATTGCCTTCGTTACAGAACGTTTGCAGCATACTGATATAAAATTTGCCTTGGGCGTTATCCACATGAATGGCGGTGCCTTGGTCGTTTTTCCAACCAGCCGTTTCAAGTACCCCATATTGTTTGATGGCTTCAATAACGTCATCAGGGTTGGTTAATGTCTTTAATGTTCGTTCAACGTCTTCTCTTTCAAGGCGGTTTCTTTGACGGTTTAGATTTTGCCGTAAATTTTTCCCACGTTCTGCCCAGTATTCATCAAAGCTTTTATTAAGGCTAACGCGACCTGTTTCAATATAGTCAAGAGTGGATACATGACCTTGTTTTTCGGGGCGTGGCATTAAGTCAGGATCTTGCTGGGTTAGCCCAAAAACCATTGTTGTAATGGGTAACTTCTTAAAAAGCACTGCCAGAAGCTCCGCTGTGTTGGCGTGTGCATCTTGCACCCACAGCCCAATGGGTGCTTGAGAGGGCTGAAAGGTGATATAGGAGCCAAAACGGTCTTTTACGATAACAGCTAAAGCGGTTGGTTTTTCCGTTGAGCCAAAAACCACCAGTTTTTCTTTTTGTGTACCAAAGTGGTGGAGTAGTGGTTTTACAAAGTTAGTACTTAGCACAGGTGTATTAGGGCCAGCGGTGTTTAAAGTATCCCACTGTTTTTCGTAGTGTTCAAATGCAGAAATTGGTAATAGTTGGCAATCCATAGTTAAGCCTTTACGGTGTCCTTAATAGTTGTAATCATCCAATCAAGCTCTTGTTGAGTAAGAGATTGATGGCAAGGGAATTGAAAAATGGTTCTAGAAAGCTCGCAACTAATTGGAAACTCATCTTCAGTAATGCTGTTGTCTAAATATTCACCAAACCGCCAAATAGGCACACCTTTTTCCTTGAGTGTTTCGAAGTAACGTTCAGGGTTGTGAAATTTTAGTGGATAAACGAGCGGCGTGACGTTCTTTGGCAATTTTTTAAATAGTGGTTCGCATGTAGGAAGAGTGCTCAATGCCTCATGTAACAGTTGATAGTTTGTTCGCCTTTTTTCGCTAATGACGGAGAAATTAGCTCGTTTAATGATGCGTGATGAAAAAATGGTCGATTTTACATTTATCCAATTTTCATCTAAGTGAAACCCACCTTCAGAGGAACCTGGCACATTGGTTAAATTTTGGCTGTTAGGGTGAGAGTTTTTTATTAGGTTCCACAGCCAGTTTTTAATAGATAACAGTACCTTGAGTATTTGCCCTCCATGCCCTAAACGTTTGTAACTAAGGGCTTTTTCGACGGAATTTATAGCGGACTTTAATTGAAAGGATTTAGAGGGTTTTTGTAATAAAACATTAGATAAGTCATGTTTATCTGACGCGAGAATACCACCGTCAAACACAGGGAAAAATTTCATCGTACTAGCGATAGCATAGTCGCCGGTGGTTCCCACCGGTTTATTATTAACCTCGCCAAAGAACGCATGAGCACAATCTTCGATTAAAAACATATTGTTCTCGTCACACAGGTCTTTTATTTCAGTTAGATCTTCAGTAAAACCAAAGAAATGTGTAACGATAATAGCTTTTGATTTGGCAGTTATTTTTCGTTTGATGTCAGCAATATCAGGGCTTGTGTCATTATTAACATTATAAAATATGACCTTGGCATTTAGCCGCAAAGCGGGTGAAATCATGGACTCACAGTGGTAAGAAGGCACCAATACCTCGTGTTGATTTGTTACGTTACATTTTTCTAGAGCGATAGATAAGGCAGCTCTACCACTGGTTGTCTCTAATTTGTAAGTAGCATCATTGATTGATGGAATGGTTACCTGGTGATCTATGCTTGATATACTTTCATCACCTAAGATAGGTGATAGTGGGATGCAAGGTGGTGGAAAATTGTCAATATCCATAGGGTTAAAGAGGTAAAATCATATAATGTCATTTGTGCAAAAGTATAGTGCAGATATGGAAAAAATGTCTCTTGAATTTTGTGCTAAAGTTCAGTTTGTTGAATAAAGGAAGAATAATCGTTAATGGATAACCTATTATTTCTGGTTCATAGAATCCCATATCCACCTAATAAGGGTGACAAAATCCGCTCTTTTCACTTTTTAAAGTATCTTTCCCAACATTTTAATATTTATTTGGGGGCGTTTATCGATGAGGCTGAAGATGTGGCTTATATTGATAAGGTTAAAGAGTACTGCGTTGATGTGAAATTGATTTCTATTAACCCTAAAGTGAGAACACTAATAAGTGCAAAAGGCTTGTTGATGGGATCTTCTTTAAGTGTGCCTTATTATGATGTAAAGGACATGCATACTTGGGTTGAAGGGGTGATTCATCAACAACGAATAACGAAAGCGTTTGTTTTTTCTTCGGTTATGTCTCAATTTGTTATGCAGTATGAAAATATGGCAATAACGGCTGACTTTGTGGATATTGATTCTGACAAATGGAGACAATACGCGGAGAAAAAGCCTTGGCCTATCAGTTGGGTATATAAACGAGAGGCCGAGCGCTTGTTTGAGTATGAAAAAGAGGTAGCGAACAGAGTTGAGAACGTTTTATTTGTTTCGGAAGCTGATGCTAATCTGTTTAAAACACTATCGCCAGAAACGTCTAATAAAATTGAGTATGTTAATAATGGTGTGGATATTGATTTTTTCACACCCAGTCAAAGCTTGAGTAACCCCTATAAAGAAGGCGAGATGGTTTTGGTATTTACTGGTGCGATGGATTATTGGGCTAACGTAGACGCGGTTGTTTGGTTTGTAGAAAAAGTGTTGCCTAAGTTGCGTTTATTGCAGCAAAAGGTAGTGTTTTATATTGTTGGTTCGAATCCAACTACGCAAGTTGAGGTGTTACAAAAACATGATGATGTTGTTGTAACGGGACGAGTTGAAGATATGCGCCCATACCTTCAGTTTGCCAATGTAGCGATTGCACCGTTGCGAATCGCTAGGGGCATTCAAAATAAAGTGCTAGAGGCAATGGCTATGGGTAAGCCTATCGTAGCAACACCGCAAGCGATGGAGGGCATTGATGCGTGTTTAGAAGGTGTGAGAGTGGCTGATAAACCCAAAGATTTTTGTGAAGAGTTGGTGGGCATGATGGCAGCTGATTCTTTTATTCCAGCTAATAGGGATTTTGTTGAAGCAGAGTTTAGCTGGGTGGAAAATACCAATAAGCTCGTTTCTATTATTAATGGGAAGGATATAGATAAATGACGGGACCTTCAGTTTTTGCACAGGCTAAAAACAAGCATTACAGAGGTGTGTCTTAAGTGGGTGCTTTTTTCTTATCTCGTGAATGTGTTGAGAATGATGAGCAACAGCTTGCGGTCATTCGGTCTTTTAAAAAGCAAGGTTTTACTGACATTGTTAACTTGTCGAGCAGGGAGCAAGCGCTTTTTTATTGTAGAAAAGTTAATGTTAGCGAAGACTCGTACTACCACAAAGATGATGGAAACTTTTGCATCATTACGGGCACACTAATATATAAGAAAGAAATGGGTAATGGTGCCGCTAAGCGTATATTTGATGATTTTTCCAACAATTATATTGATGTAAATCAGCTGTATGGTAATTTTGCGTTAGTCATTAGCCTTAAGAGTGAAATACACGTTTATACGGATACTCAGGGTGTTTATAACGTTTGGCATAATGAAGCGCTTACGGTCGTTAGTAGTTCTTTTCTTGCGCTGGCGGAATCGATTAAAGCACCTACTATTAATGCAGATGCGGTGTATGAATATATTTTCCAAGAAACAACGTTTGGTGGTGATACTGTATTAAATGAAGTAAGGCGGCTAAAGGTTAAACATGGGATACAGATTGGTAAGGAAAGTAGTTTAATAGCCCCACTTACGATAGCGTCAGAAAAGTATTCAGCAAATAGTGTTGGTGAGCAATTAGAAAGATCCGCGCAAGCATTAGCAAACCAATTTGAGGCGATTGTAGCTTGTTTCTCAGATAATATAGATTCGGCTTTGTCGGGTGGTTACGACTCTCGTCTTTTATTAGCGCTTTGTTGTGAACAGGGTGTTACACCACACCTGCATGTTTATGGTTCAGATAATGACGCCGATGTGCAAGTGGCAAAACAAGTTTGCTCTGGTATTGGTATTAAACTTTCCCATGAGGATAAGTCTGGTTACCCAAAGGTATCACCTGAAGAATTTGAATTAATAGTTGAGCAGAATTATTATGCCTTCCAAGCGGTTTGCCCAGATGGAATCCTTGATAATGGGTCTGACTTATTAACCAGACATCAGCGCACGAAAGGTGGGCGTTTATTACTTAATGGTGGTGGTGGTGAGGTGTTTAGGAACTTTTTCTATTTGCCAGATAAAAGCTACCGAACAATGGGTATTTTATGGTCTTTTTATAGTCGTTTTGACCCCAGTGTATGCACGGAACGGTTTAACGAAAAACGCTATTACCAAGTGCTGGAATCAAAAATAAATGAAATACTAGGTGTTGATGGTGGCACGTTAAGCAGACAGCAAGTGGAATATTTGTACGCAGGGTTTCGCTGCACATACTGGATGGGGCTTAATAATTCAATTAATAACCAGTTTGGGTATTTTTTAACGCCTTTTGTTGAAGAGCTCATTTCAATGACTGCGTTGCCAGTTTCAATCAAAAATAAAAATTACGGGCAGTATCAGGCGAACCTGATTAAAAAAGTGTCACCAGAATTAGCTCAATATACATCTGATTATGGCCATAATTTTGCGGATGCAGTACCTTTTAAACGCAAACTAAAAGATTTAACAACGCTCGTTCGCCCAACGTTGTTAAGAAAGTATACGTATCGTATGAGGAAACACAGCAGGCAAAACTGGCCGTATTACTTGGCAGACAACTATATCGCAAAAGTGTTACCTGATGGTTGGCAAACTATGCCGGCGTTCTTTGTGATAGATAAAATGGCTGATCAAGGTCAATTTAAAAGAGCGGTAACACTTGAGTATTTATTTCAAAAACTAAATGCAACCCCATGAGTATTGACTCTAAAAGAACCCTAGTCTTTTGCTATGCAGCCGTCTTTGCTTTTGTCTCAACGTTGGTGAGTGCTGAAACCATTTGGGTAACGACATCAAAGGAATTAGTGGCGGGGCTTAATGCAGCTTCAGCGGGTGATGAGGTTATTTTATTACCTGGGAAATATAAACTAGGGCGTTTTGAAAGTAGGCAAGGTGGCAAGGTGCATGCGCCGATTACGGTGAAAGCAACGATACCTGGGACGGTTGTTATTCAAGCTAGCCGTGTTGAAACATTTTCGATTTATCACCCTTATTGGGTTTTTGAAAACTTAGTTATCAAAGGAACGAATAGAACGCATCATGCCTTTCATTTAAGCTCCAATGCGGACGATGTGGTTATTAGAAATAACAAAATAATAAACTTTCATTCACACATTAAATCGAACGGTAAAAATGGGCAGTTTCCAGATAGGGTGCTTTTAGACGGTAATTATTTTATAAATGATTCCATCAGGCAAACGTCTGAACCGACTACGCCAATAGATGTGGTGGGTGGGCATAATTGGATTGTTAGAAATAATGTGGTGACAGATTTTGGCCGTTCATCAAAAAAGTCGGTCTCCTATGGAATATTTCTTAAGGGTAACTCAACGAATGGTTTGATAGAGCAAAATCTCGTTATATGTAGCCAACAGCATGAGAGTGGTTATCGAATTGGAATTTCATTAGGCGGTGGTGGTTCGGGAACAGCGTATTGTGAAAATAAAAGTTGTGAGCACGAGCACCGCAATGGCACCATTAGAAATAATGTGATTCTAAACTGCTCGGATGCGGGCATTTATCTTAAAAAAGCATCTAACAGCAAGGTTTTTCACAATACGCTTATTAATACCCTAGGCATTGATGCGCAATTAGTGCCTACGTCGGCGA
>NVSW01000090.1 GCA_002401365.1 Piscirickettsiaceae bacterium
CTACCGTTACATTGCGCTGTTTAGCCAGACCGGCTAAACCACCCGTCAGGCGCTGAATAATTTTTTCTTTGTTAGCTCGAATAGCATCAATGTCTAATTTAGGGGGTTCGAACGTAACGCCATGAGCACCCATTTCTTCCGCCTCATGAATAACTTGCGCTTGATGCAGCAACGCCTTGGAAGGAATGCAACCCACATTTAAGCAAACACCCCCCAACGAGGCATAGCGCTCAATCAAAACAACTTTCTTGCCTAAATCCGCTGCACGAAAAGCAGCTGTGTAACCACCTGGCCCAGCTCCCATCACTAACACCTCCGCGTGTAAGCTTACAGCCGCTACGTTTTCCACAGGTGTCGAAATTGGCATAGCAACAGGTATTCCATCGTCTACTGCCGAATCATGCTGAACACTGGACTCAAGTTTAATGAGCAACGTTCCTTCAGATACTTTATCACCTACAGATACATTAATGTCCTGAACAACGCCTGCGGCTGTGCTTGGCACATCCATCGATGCTTTGTCACTCTCAAGCGTCACTATACTGTCTTCTACTGCTACGCTATCTCCCACTGAGACGTTGATTTCAATAACCTCCACACCTTCGTCAAACTCACCAATATCGGGAACTTTTATTTCAATTAAACTGGCCATCTCTACTCCTACAACAGTACACGGCGAATATCGTTAAGATAGCCCGACATCGCAACCATAAAAGCTGCCGCATCCGAACCATCAATAACACGGTGGTCATACGTCAAATCTAGAGGTAAGATCAAACGTGGTTTGAATTCATGACCATCCCAAACGGGTTGTATTTCACCACGTGTCACCCCTAAAATTGCAACTTCAGGCGCATTCACGATAGGCGTAAATGCAGTGCCACCAATACCACCAAGACTAGAGATAGTCATGCAGCCGCCTTGCATTTCTTTGGGTGATAACTTGCCATCTCGGGCTTTTTTACTTATCACGCTCATGTCTGCCGCTAAATCAAAAATATTGGTTTTATCGACATCTTTAAAAACGGGAACAACTAAACCATTTGGTGTTGCAACAGCAACTCCCAAGTTATAATATTTTTTGTAAATCAAGCTCTTCCCGTCAGCAGAAAGAGAGGCATTAAACTGTGGAAACTCTTTGAGAGCAGCAGCAAGTGCTTTCATAATAAACGCAAGAAAAGTAACTTTAACACCGCGTTTCTCAGCATCGGCTTTTAACGATTTCCTAAACGTCTCCATTTCCGTAATATCTGCCACCTCATGATGCGTGACCATAGGCACATTCAGCCAAGCTCTGGTAAGGTTTGTGCCCGTCAAGCGCTTGATTTTGCTAAGTGGTTTTTCTTCAATTTCACCAAACTTCGAGAAATCAATTGTTGGTATTGGCGGAATGCCAGATCCAGCCGACGGTGCAGTTTTCACTGCCCCCGACATAATCTGCTTAACATGACGGGTGATATCTTCTTTAAGCAACCGCCCTTTCGGCCCTGTTGCTGTCGATACCGTTGCTAAGTCAATTCCCAACTCCCTAGCAAATTTTCTTACCGCCGGGCTTGCATGGATATGCCCAGATGGTTTTGATATTAAAGCTGCAACGTTTGCTGGTTTAGCTACAGACTGTTTAGTACTTATTGGGGCCGGAGATGGTTCTGATGTCGTAATGGCTGTACCTACTTGTGTCACAGCGGCTGCTTTACTCGCTTGCCCACTGAGCACAACGATTAAATCGCCTTCGGCAACTTTATCGCCAACAAATACCTTAACCTCCTTGACGATTCCAGATGCTGTGGAAGGGATTTCCATACTGGCTTTATCGCTTTCTAAGGTAAGCAGCGGTTGCTCTTCTTCAACCACATCACCCACCGAAACATTCACTTCAATAACTTCAACTGAATCAAAATCACCAATATCTGGCACATGAATATTAATAGTGGACGCTACCGCAACAACCTCCTGATTAGTCACTTCAACGGTGTCCACTGCACTGGAAATTCCATCTTCTTGCTTTAAACGTACAACAACTGTTCCTTCGGCAACAGAATCACCTATATTCACCAATATGTCGGTAACAACACCCGCTGCAGAAGATGGAATTTCCATACTCGCCTTGTCACTTTCAAGGGTCAACAAAGCCTGCTCAATGTCAACAACATCTCCTACTGACACCAAAACTTCTATGACCTCTACCGCATCAAAATCACCAATATCAGGTACCGCAACGTCTATCAAATTACTCATTAAACTCTCCTATCACACACGTTTTACCCAAAGGGCATACGTTTCATTGAACAAGAAGAAAAATACTTCCTGTTAATTCAGCTTTAAACTAACCAAGGTGCTGATTTAGCCACATCCAAACCATATTTATCGATAGCTTCCTGAACCACTGCTTTATCTATATGTCCTACATCTGCTAATGCATTTAACGCTGCAACTGCCACATAATAACGATCTACTTCAAAGAAGCGACGAAGGTTTTCACGCGTATCTGAGCGGCCAAAACCATCTGTTCCAAGTACGGTACAATGTTTACGAATAAACGGACGAATTTGGTCTGCTAATAAACGCACGTAATCAGTCGACACAACAACTGGTCCCTGTCTACTATTAAGGCACTGAGCAACATATGGAGTTTGTTTTTCTTGCGTCGGATGCAAGCGATTTTGCCTCTCACAAGCCTGACCTTCACGAGCTAGTTCGGTAAAACTAGTACAGCTCCACAAATCAGCATCAACCCCCCAGTCTTCTTGAAGCATCGTTGAAGCGGCTATCACTTCGTTAAAGATTGTGCCCGAACCCAGCAACTGAACGCGTAACCGACTACTCCCACTACCTTGTTTGAACAAATACATCCCTTTAATAATACCTTCCTCTGCGCCTTCTGGCATTGCTGGATGCGCATAATTTTCATTCATCACCGTTATATAGTAAAACACGTCTTCTTGTTCTTGGAACATCCGCTTCAGTCCGTCATGCATAATAACGGCTAGCTCATAGTTAAAGGTTGGGTCGTAAGAAATACAGTTTGGTACTGACGATGCCCACAATAAACTGTGCCCATCTTCATGCTGCAGCCCTTCACCGTTTAGCGTGGTTCGCCCAGCTGTACCGCCCAGTAAAAAACCTCTGGCACGCTGATCTGCCGCCGCCCAAATCAAATCACCAACGCGTTGAAAACCAAACATTGAGTAAAAGATATAGAACGGAATCATCGGCACATTATGGGTAGAGTAGGATGTTCCCGCCGCAATCCAATCACACATACCGCCTGCTTCGTTAATGCCTTCTTGCAACACCTGACCATTTTTATCTTCTTTATAAAACATCAATTGATCAGCGTCTTGCGGCGTGTATAACTGCCCCACGTGCGACCATATACCTAACTGACGAAATAAACCTTCCATGCCAAAAGTTCGTGATTCATCAGGCACTATCGGCACAATACGCTTACCAATTTCTTTATCTTTTAATAAGATATTCAATATACGTACAAACGCCATCGTCGTTGAAATTTCACGACCTTCTGATGTCCCTTTTAGCATCGCATCAAACGTTGATAACTCAGGTATATTCAATGCATCTGATTTTTCACGGCGTGCTGGCAAATAACCACCTAAGTCCTCGCGCCGTTGTTTCATATACTGTTGTTCTGGTGAGTCATCTTCAAACGTTAGATAAGCTAGATTGTCAACATCTTCATCTGATATGGGTAAATCAAATTGGTTTCTAAAATGAATCAACGCATTGTGGCTCATTTTCTTTTGCTGATGGGTCGTATTTTGCGCCTCTCCAGACTCACCCATTCCGTACCCTTTTATGGTTTTAGCCAGAATCACTGTTGGTCGTTCAGTCTCTTTGGTAGCCGCTGCATACGCGGCAAAAACCTTTGCTGGATCGTGCCCACCTCGGTTTAGGTCCCAGATATCTTTATCTGACCAATCAGCAACCATCGTTTGAAGCTCGGGCGTATTAAAAAAATTCTCGCGAACATAAGCGCCATCTTTAGCCTTCATGGTTTGGTAATTACCATCCACGCACTCCATCATCCGTCGTCTGAGATGCCCCTCCGCATCTCTGGCCAACAGTGCATCCCACCTGTTACCCCAAACAACCTTTATAACATTCCAACCCGCCCCTCTGAACTCGGATTCTAACTCTTGAATAATTTTGCCATTACCTCTAACAGGGCCATCCAAACGTTGTAAATTACAGTTGATAACAAACACGAGATTACCTAATTTTTCTCGGCCCGCCATACCAATGGCTCCTAAAGACTCTGGTTCATCCGTTTCACCATCGCCTAAAAATGCCCAAACATTTCTACGCTCAGTATCTGCAAACCCACGGTCCTCCATATACTTCATAAAACGCGCTTGATAGATGGCCATAATTGGGCCTAAACCCATCGATACTGTTGGAAATTGCCAAAAGTCAGGCATTAACCATGGGTGCGGGTAAGATGACAAACCACCACCGTCTACCTCTTGTCGGAATCCATCCATCTGCTGTTCGGTCAAACGCCCCAACATAAACGCACGAGCATAAATGCCCGTTGCAACATGCCCTTGCACAAAAACCAAATCACCGCCATGAGATTCACTAGCTGCGTGCCAAAAATGGTTATAACCCACATCATATAAGGTTGCAGATGATGCAAAACTGGCAATATGCCCACCCACATTAGTGTTTTTGTTGGCTCGTAACACCATGACCATCGCATTCCAGCGAACGTACGAACGAATCTTGTGTTCCAGCGATGTATCGCCGACATACTGCGCTTGATCAGCTATAGAAATCGTATTGATATAGGCCGTTTCTGCACTAAAAGGGATATCGGCTCCAGCCAACCTAGCTTTTTCAATCAGGGTTTCTAATAAGAAATGCGCTCGCTCTTCGCCTTCAACGTTAATAACAGCCTCAAGTGCAGCAAGCCACTCTTGTGTTTCTTGTGGATCACTATCATTAGCATTCACAATATTACTATCTACTTTATTCATTAATACCCCTATTCTATTTACTCTGCGCTGCATTTATTTAAGCCAGCGTATCAGCTCCAAGCTATACGCTCTCATTACCATTTTATTTACTGAAACAGTTATCACGTAAGTTGCGTAGTCATACGCTCCATATTAACAAGAACTCTACACCTAAATTAATCCTTCAACTATACTTTAATCAGAACATTAGCAAGTTTTATACCAAACGAGGAGTAACGAGTGTTAATCCTACATTCATTATAATCTGCTTTAATCTTAACTCATCAATTGATAAAAAATAATGCGCATAGTCACCTATTTCATTGCAAAATATAAGAAAAACGAATCATGAACAAGATTTTTTCTATTTTCCTAGCTTTTTGCTTTCTAGTTATTTTCTCTCAAGCAACATCTGCAAAGCTTTACCGCTGGAAAGATGCAAATGGAGATTTTTATTATTCCGACAAAGTCCCACCTAAAGATTCTAAGTTTGAACGAGCAACGTTAAATGCAGAAGGGCGAACTATAGCTATTGAGGATGCCGAAAAAACACCTCATGAACTCAGTCAGTTAGAAAAAATAAAAACTATTCAAAAACTTAAAAAGGCGTTATTAACAAAATTATTAGCCGAAGACAGCGCTTTATTAAAAACATTTCAATCAGAAAGTGATATTGAAGCCTTAGTAAAAAGTAAGATAGAAACGTTTGATTCACACATCAAAATCACTACCAGTCAATCTAACACACTAAAGAACCAGCTCATCACTTACCAAAAAAGTGCCGCTAATTATGAACGGTCAGGGAAAAGAATTTCAAGTAAGACCTTGAGCAATATCAAGTCTGCACAAAGCCAATATGATAAAAATCTAGCCGACATAGCAGGCTTTCAACAACACAAAGCAAGCCTGCTTAACCAGTTAGAGCGAGATACAGCTCGGTTTAAACTGCTCAAAAAGCAACCTTTGAGAAACCCAACTGTTTTTAGCAGTGGTGTTCCTAGCTTTGCGTTGGGCGAAATCACTTGTGCAACAAACCAGTGCCCAACAGTTTGGGCTGCTGCACGTAATTATTTAGAGAAAAACGCAAATACTAAGCTAATTTTTGAGTCCGATAGTTTACTACTGACCGCTTCTCCTAAAAAGAATTCTGATAGAAATTTATCTCTAATGGCTCGAACCATTGATGATGGTAAAACGTTAATAACTCTGGATATTTATTGCAGCGACACCATTCAAGGAAGGCAAGCATGCCGAAACCCAGAGACATCCCAGCTAGCAACAAACTTTAACAAACTGAACCGTTAATGACGAACCAACAATGTCCCCATGCCTTGATCCGTTAAAAGTTCAAGCAACACAACGTGTGGCACTCGCCCATCGATGATATGAGCACTATTCACGCCGCCATTTAAGGCATCTAATGCACATTGAATTTTCGGCAACATTCCACCATAAATGGTCCCGTCCGAAATTAATTCATTGACTTGCTGAATAGACAGTCCTGTTAGTAGTTCATTTTTTTTACTCAACAAACCAGATGTGTTCGTCAACAACATAAGCTTTTCGGCCCCTAAAACTTCAGCCATTTTGCCGGCAACTAAATCCGCATTAATATTATAGGACGCACCGTCTTCGCCCACTCCAATTGGGGCAATGACAGGTATAAAGTTACCTTGTACCAGAAGATCGACCACAGATGAGTCAATACTGTCGACATGGCCAACGTGCCCCATATCAATTAACTCAGAAGCTTGCTCCCATGAGGCTTGTTGACTAGATATTTTTTTGGCTCGAATTAAATCGCCATCTTTTCCCGTTAGACCCACAGCCGAGCCGCCATGTTGGTTAATCAGGTTAACAATCTCTTTGTTTACCAAGCCACCTAGCACCATCTCAACCACGTCCATGGTCTCGCTATCAGTCACCCTTATGCCATCAATAAACTGACTTTTTATACCCAGCTTTTTTAAATGCATACCAATTTGAGGCCCGCCTCCATGCACAACAACTGGGTTTAACCCCACTTGCTTTAGCAATACGATATCACGCGCGAAGCCGCTTTTTAACTCAGCGTCCACCATTGCATTGCCACCATACTTAATAACAATAGTTTTACCAGAAAAGGCTTGGATATATGGCAACGCCTCACTAAGCACGTGAGCTGTTTGAACGGGGTCTATTTTATTTTCTAACATAGCTTATTGTATAACGACGACCAATATTTATCTTCTTAAAACGGCAACTCAATATCCGGCTTAACCCGCTGCATCATGCCCTTAAACGTTGCCTGAATCCTTTCCAATGCCTCGTTGCTATCGGCCTCAAAACGTAACACCAGCGACGGGGTTGTATTAGACGCCCTAACCAAACCCCAGCCATCCATAAACTCAACTCGCATACCATCAATAGTAATTACTTTTGCGTCATCAAAATCCGCTTCTGCCAGCAACTGCTCAACAAAGGTAAAGTTTTCACCTTCCTCCATCGTCACATTCAATTCAGGTGTGCTAATGCTATCTGGCAGTTCTGCAAATATTTCAGTCGTCGACCTAAACTCAGCCGATAAAATCTCCACTAATCTAGACGCCGTATAAAGAGCATCGTCAAAGCCATACCAGCGCTCTTTAAAAAAGATGTGTCCGCTCATTTCACCCGCAAGTTCCGCGTTTGTTTCTTTCATTTTAGCTTTAATAAGCGAATGCCCTGTTTTTGACATGACCGGTTTACCACCTAGTCGCGCTATTTCTTTGGCTAAATTTTTAGTACATTTCACGTCAAAAATAATATCAGCACCGGCCTGCCTAGAAAGCACGTCGGCGGCATAAAGCATCATTTGCCTGTCAGGCCAAATGATGTTTCCGTCGGCATCAACCACACCCAAGCGATCACCATCGCCATCAAAGGCTAAACCTAGCTCAGCCTTCTCTTCTCGAACCTTATCAATAAGCTCTTTCAGGTTTTCAGGCTTACTGGGGTCAGGGTGATGATTTGGGAAATTACCATCAATATCACAATACAGCGGTATAACCTCACAGC